>NZ_JAOWFX010000026.1:0-29954 GCF_030333435.1 Citrobacter sp. CK191
CGCAAGCGAGTTTACCCCGCCCAGGTGCATTGCAGCATGGCGGGGCGCTGTACTGCGCGTGTGAGCGTCAGCGAGCTACGGGCGCAATGCAGGAGAACTAACAGAACCTCCCTAAAACGCTCTGAATCGCATTTTAAGCGATTTTTTTCATTTCGCATGGTTTTCCTCATGGTTGTATCGAACGAAGCGGCAGAGAGCGATTCAGGGCTTCTCTGTGACACTTTGGGGAGGGGGCATTGCTGAATCTGTTGATTTATGTATCGTTGAAATGATGTGGTCACATAAATCAATTGGCAAAAGAACATATCATGTTGATATTAAAGGTATTTAATTGAAACATGAGAAGATCCTCGGTTAGCAAAATGAGGATCATAATTAAAAGAACTATTCCAATAAAATCAGTTAGTTATATTAAACCGCCCTCGGAATGAAATATTCAGGTTGTGACTAAACATGAGAACTTTCTCGGTCTTCACAGGATCAGATTCTGATGAATAGAAAGCCTCTGTAAGCGTTTTTCGCGCCTCCCATGCCCTAAGGGGTATTTAAACCCGTTTCGTGCGTCTGAGAGCTTCTGAGCGTGTTTTATAGGCTATCAAGCGACTCATCACCGAAGGAACAACAACAGAATTACCAGCGATATGTGAGAAATGACTCCGCTCGCCGCAGTCGAACGACCGAGCGGAGCGAGTTAGTGAGCGAGGAAGCGGAATGTCTTCGATGCAGCATATGAATCCGTACGCTCTGGTCTGACCTCATCTTGTGATTTTGCTGATTCCAACTCAAAAAATTCACAATGCGCTCTATTCTTTTTTTCTAATTTCTTTTTTCTAAAAGATAGATCACTCCTATGTTACATATAATATTTCCTTTTTCAGGGGTGTTTTTTCTTTTGTTTTTCAATTGATTGCAATGCTAACTAGGGACAGATTTATGGTTAAAAGGGGACAGATTTATGGTTATTTGCGTTTTTATCAGGGGACAGATTTATGGTTAAAAGGGGACAGATTTATGGTCAACTAGGGACAGATTTAGTGTGGATAACTTTTTTATCCACAGGTTGTGGATAACTTTTTTTAGATTCAACTCGGATTCGTTATGGATTCTCTATGAATCTGAATTTAATTAGTGACTTAGATCACATTTAAGATGTTTGGCTCTATGGGTTTTTGATGATGCATTCCCTCCTGGTTTGCTGTATTGACTGCCTCTGACTGAGGGTGAAAATGCGCCGTTCAGCCAGGTTTGACCCTTCAAACGGGGGACAGATTTATGGTTTATTAGTTATATAGGGACAAAAAAATATTGCGTCCCTAGTTTGGGTGTGAGAAACTTCTTTTGATTTTTAACTCACGGGAAGGGGAGCTGTATGGTCTTAAAGAATAATAAAAATAGCGACTGTAATGATGTTCAAAGTTTGTTGGCACAGGGAAATCAATTGCTGGAAGGTGCATACGATATAACGCTAATTGAAATGCGTCTTCTGTATCTGGCATTGACTAAGATTGATAGCCGTAAACCACAGCCTGCAAATGAATATACATTGTTTGCGAAGGAATACAGGGAGACTTTTTCTTTAGATTCGAAAAATTGTTATGAACAGTTAAAATCTGCTGCGAGTTCTTTAGGCTCAAAGCCAATTGTTACGTATGAATGGAACGAGGCAAAAAAAAGGATCGATGCAGTCAAACGATTCTGGTTTTCTTCAATAAGATATGGTGTTGGGAATAGTGAAAGTGACATAACTTTGCGTTTTTCAGATTCGGTTAGTCAATATCTTTATGAACTGAAAAGCGAATTTACACAAATGAATCTTGAACATATGGTGAAACTGGATACGCCATTTTCATTTCGACTTTATTCATGGTTGTATAAATATAAGAATCTGAACAGAAATAAGAAACATAGTGGAGTGATCTCGACAGATCCTATAACCATTGAATGGATGAAGGAGCGAACCGGGCTTACAGGGAAATATCCAGTATATAAGGATTTTAAGAAACGGGTGCTTGATCCTGCTGTTGATATTATCAATGCAAATACGAATCTGAGTGTTACCTATGAAGGTATCAAGTCCGGCAGAAAGATCGAGTCTGTTGTGTTCACATATCTTGTAGAGAATGAAACACATGATGGAAAAAAAATAGCAACTAAACCGTTACGCCCTCGATTGCCATCAAGACCAAGAGTTATTAAAGGAAGCTCTGCGGAGGTAGCCTGGGCAAAAAAATGTATCGATGTTATGAAAAATTATCTTATCTCTTTAAGGGAATATGATGATAAGTTAAAATTATCAAGGCCAGATCTTCAGAAGGTTAAGTTATGGCATGAAATAACCGGATGGGATTTCGAAGAGTCGTTCTGGTTTAGTGATTAAAGAATGCTGCTGTTTACGTTACCCGTTTTTTCTCTTTTTATAACTCACTTAAAAGAGAGGATGATATGAAAGATAACATCGTGGATTTTCAACGTATCAGGAGAGACCTGGGCGCTCATTCAACAGATGTTGCAAATGATGCCGTTTATTCTGACAAAAAGAAAACATCCAGGTTCTTTTATCTGCTGACACCTGTCAGATACCTTCTGGCTGCTTCCCTTTATCTGGTTGTTGTTATTCCATTGGGGATTCTTGCGGGATTTCGTTTCTTGTTGCAGTTTTTAGGCGGTATCGCAGTGATGGGTTTAACTATCGCCTGGTATATGGGCGCAGATGTCAGTGGTTACGTTGTTCTTGCTGCATGGATCGCCTTAACTGTTTGTGGTTGCGCAGAGCAGATTTTTGAATGGTGGATCGAAAGTCGTTTTGCGTTCCGTCTTTTTGGTATCGGGAGAACGCCGGAAGAATGAGTGCCGATCTTACAGACAGTAAAGAACAATGCAGGATAGACAATCATGGTCAAAATGTTAACATTTTATCCATGATTGTCCAAAAACGATGTTTTTGCCTGTGCCTGCCGCAGGCTCTTTTAAAAGGAATATGAAATGATATTTAACCGTAATAAAAAACGAGATGAACAACATAATTCTGCTGTTGTTTTACCATCAACTGAAAACGTATTCTCTGATTTTATTAAGAATAATCCAGCTTTTACAACCAATGCTTTTACAGCTATTGGGGAGGTTGATTGTTTTACTAAAGTACCCTTACTCTCAAATAAGGAATCAGAGTTTTTAGGTATTCTTTCACGTAATATTATACCTGATTATTCCGTTTTTCCCAAAATACGGCTCATTGAATTTGTTCGTCCTCATGGTAGCGAGGATGCTGTAAAAGATTTAATCCGTGAAGTGCAGAATATAACCTGTGATTTTGTCCTGAAATCATATGATGAAACAGTCCTGGCTGTTATCCAGTTTGGTGAAACCGCAACCGTCAGACAGCAAAAGAAAAAACTGATTATCCAGCGCGTGTGTGCTATGACAGGAATTTCTTTTTTCGAATTTAAAAACACTGTCGATATGATGGGGAGCGAAGATTTTTGTCAGTTCCTGCGGGATGATGAAGAGTAAAAATATTAGAAATTAAAAATAAGCCCACATATTTGCGGGCTTAACAAACGCATTGTCATAATTTATTGTCTGTTATCCTCTAAAATAATTAATAATGGTCCAAACATAGTTGTAAATACCAATGCTGCTATACCAATCATACCGTACTTGTTTGGTACACATGATAATAATAAAGAGCACGTAGATACAGTAATATAAAATATTCTGAAGTTACTTTTTTTAAGTAGTGATGATATATATATTATACATAACGCTATAAGACTAAACGCGATTGAATTTATCATTGTTTAATCCTCTTTTAATTGATCAGCACATATCGATCTTACCGCCCAGTAACATAAAAATGAAAACCGTTGTTACTGGGAGCAACATTGCCAGGATGAAAACGATTAGATTACTTTTCCTGCCAATATTGAATACTATACCAGCCAGCACTACTAAAAAGAAAAATGCAACAGGTACTGTCCATGTAATGACAGGATTATAGTCTATAATGCCTAAATCAAAGATGCAGTGTTCCATAGATTTAAAATCCCCTAAAGTGCCCTAATGTCTGGTTATAAGCTGGCATTATTCCGTATCCTCACTTCACAAAATCTTCTGGTTTTATGCTTGATTTAAAGTCTTCTTCTTTCGAGCGTTCTGTCTGCCATGCTATATACCATACAAACAAAACAACAGTTCCAATGACAAAGTACGATGCTGGTTCCAGTAATACTGATGTGTCACAGACTATAACCTTGTCTGCTGTACAGATCCCCTTATCTGAAAATCTCCACACACTATAACCCACGAGAAATAATCCAAGTAAAGGCTGCACACAGAGTATGTAAAAATTGAATACAGATTTAATGATCTTTATGAGCATATTTTTATCCCCTTTAATGGTGTGTAATAAAACACACTATTTATTCACGGTTGGTCTTCCTGCTTTCGGGCTGTTTTTCCTTATATCATCAAACAGCCTCCGGCGTTCTTCTGCTGATACCAGTCGTAACGCTGCCAGTGCTGCTCTGATAACTTCAGCACGGCTTGCGCCGTACTTGTTCTGGAACACCTGCGCTGTATCCAGATCATCATCTGTCATGGTCAGATTTATACGCGTTACTGCGGATGCCGATGCTGGTTTTTGTGCAGCAGAACTTACAAACTGGCGTAAATCCAGCGGTTTAATTTCCTGATCAATTTTCTTTGGGAGCTTTGCCATTAGATTCGGTATCCTGTTTTTAGTAAGGTGTGTAATTATACACACTATTAAGGGTGTGAGTATATCATCGCTTATAGTGTGTAATAATACACATTACAGAACATCCGTTTCTTTTAACAGTAATTCAATCTCTCCACGGGCTTTGTTTCCCCGTTTATCATCGTATTCGTGTACGCCCATACCACTGTTATAGGCTTTTTTATGCGCAGTACGCATATAGATACGCTGGCGGGGAACCGGAAGCCAGTCAGGATCATCATTGAGTTGTCGGCGCAGTTCTGACGCTTCACTGTCTGACGGATTAGTTGAACACTTATTCAGGACAATCCATGCTTTCATTGACGGATTGACTCCGGCCTGTGCTGTTTTAATGTCGAAAACCAGCCGTCCCAGCGTGTTGATCTCGATGCCTGCTCCTGGCTCAATGAATGTGAACAGAATGTCAGCACAACTCAGTGCCTTAACGAAGGCCGGAGATTTCATTCCTGGCGTATCAACAAACACATAATCAAAGCGGGCAGCCAGTTTTCGTGCCATCGCCGGAATATCTGTGTAGCACTCGAAATACGGTATTTCAGACAGCCGCTCGTTGGTTTTACGTTCCTCAATGAAGTCCTTGATGCTTCCCTGCGAGTCTGTTTCCAGGAAACAGGCTGTTTTCCCTTTCCTGATGGCACAGACACATAAGGAACAAAGCACGGTGCTTTTGCCTATGCCGCCTTTATGCCCTGCAACTGTAATGATTTTTCCCATCACAAAACCCTCCCGGTTAAATAGTGTGTATTAATACACAATCTTTTGTGGTGAAAGTATAACCGTACTATTGCGTGCTGGCAACAGTTTAATGATGTGTATTATTACTCATCATTAATGCGTTCAGGGTATCCGAGAAGCTGTTTTGCTCGCCGTGGATCGCAGGTAAAGGACAGGCCACTTCCTGTCAGGACGTCCAGCGAAAAAACGCGGGTGTAAATCTCGGTGCTTCTTGCATAACGGTGTCCCAGCAGGGATTGCAGAACGCGCGGAGGAACGCCACTCATTGTCAGGTGCATGGCGTAACTGTGGCGAAACGTGTGAGGCGTGACCGGAACCGAAAATGTTACGCCGTCACGCTCTGCCCGTGCCACTGCGGTGTTTATCCAGTTCAGCGGTGTCTGTCTCGATGTTATGTCCCACACAGGCTGATGTTTGATCCGCTTTTTCCAGGTCGCCAGGTATTCCCGCATACGCAATGCGTATCCGGCATCCAGAACAGGAACCAGCCTTACAGCAGGCTCCGGTGGTTTTCTGTATCGCGGATCAGGATGTAATGGTGGATGCCTGGTGGTCGGGCGTCCTGGTCTTCTTTCTGCTTCTTTTAGACGTTGCTTGAGTGTTTTCAGGATCACCACGGGTTGCGGGTACTGCCGTGTCGGAGTCAGTATAAAATCGGCAGGTTTCAGCGCCAGAGCTTCGTTCAGTCGTGCTCCGGTATTCCAGAGCGTCTCAAAGTACATACGGATGTTCAGATCATCGATGTAGGAGAGAAGCAGTGAGACTTCCGGTGCTATCAGATATTTCGGCATTCCTGCGCCAATCTGTGCCGCCAGATCCCGCATATTACGGGCTGCATCGGGAGAGAGGGTTAAATTCCAGGCGTCGCTACGTGAAATCTGGAAAATGCTGGCGGGTAAATGACTCAATTTTTTAATCTCCGCACCTGTTTTTCTGGATGTGCCAGCAATTATGACCTGAAGCAGAGGTGCGTCCGACAACAAAAATTCCGATCACCAAAAAAAAATTTGGACATTTTTTCCGATAATGCATTTTTGTCCAGGGGGATATGAACGACAGGGCAGGGCGAAAAGGAAGCGGTTATCCTGAATAACCCAGGATATGGGCACATATACCGGAACAGGGCACCGGATAAAGGAACAGAACATGTGAATGTTGTAACTAATTAGATATGGACAGAATGACCTGTATGTCTAACTGCCTGGCGAATTAAACCGGAGCAAGGGTAATCTTGTTCAAAAATACTGTAGCGGTCGCAGCTGAGGATCGCGCTGGCCAGCGCGATCGATGCGTCACCGGCGCAAAGCTGATTTGTTGTTTTACAGTAAGTTAGGTTGTTTGCGGTGTGAAAAATATCGGTGAGTATTTTTGATAGAGTCATTAACGGCGGTGCGCTACGTGAAATCCGTGAAAAAGTAGGGGATATACGTGGGGGATTTTTCACGTAGCAACACCATTACAGCCTACCGTTCAGCAGACCATCCATCATTTTTCAAAACCAGTGTAATACGTTTTGTTTGTTTCTCTTTCAAATCAGACTCAAGTCCTAAAAATGCTGTCCGAACATCATCGCGTTTCGCCCATTCAGCGATACTGGTGGGACTGAATGTGTAATTCACCTGCGTGATCTTCATTCCCATAGCATCACCAGGTTCGGTAAAATCAACTATCTCATCCACCTTATAATGACCAACGCAAAAATCAGGCCGTTCCGGAGACTTCAGATATTTTTTCCCCTCATCTGTCAGAGCATATTCACGGCCTGGCACTTTCTTACCCGTCTTAGTAAAACCAATAACGTCATCAACCAGGGTATCTTTTACTGTTAATAAATCGGCTTTGACCAGTACATCCAGCGCAGAAAACTGTCGAGAATTTATTTCATCTGCCCGTTCCTGAGATGTATATCGATTAGCCTGAGCCACAGCTACCTGAACCGGATAAGGCTTACTATCAAACATTCCCAGCGGACTAATAGTAATGCATTCCTTCTCTAGTCGAGTATTAATAGCTTTTTCAAAGTTTTGCTTATTAGCATCTTTTGGTGAATCACACCCTGCCAGCAAGAATGAACTCAAAGCAACAAAAATAACCACTACTTTTTTTGATTTGATCATCATTTTCCCTCTTTATCAAACGATAAAATTTCTTGCCAGCACCGCTGGCTGTTCTGTCCCCTCCATTTGCCGTCGCAAACTTGTTTGCGACGGCATCACGATTATTTTATTCAACCTGCCCAGGTTGCAGTTTGTCAATGAGGAAATCTTCCATGAAATGGCCCTCATCAAGCAGCTTCTGTAAAGCAAGCGGACGCTTGCCATTACCAGACCATTCTCTGATCTCGCCATTTTCATCCTTAAAGCGGTATTTAGCCTTTCTTACTCCGCCTTTGGCTTTCCGCCTGGTTTTTACTGTATCTGCTGTTACAGGAGCAAGGAGTGATTCGGGATCAAGACCTAAAGATATGATGTATTCAATGGCCTGCTGACGTTTGGCTTCAAGTTCCTGGCGTTCAGCCGCTTCACGTTCAGCCTCTTCACGACGTTCTTCAACAACAACGTTCAGTTTTTCCTGCATTTCGAGCAATTGCTCAAAATCAACTTCACGGGCAAAAACACGCAATGAACGAATATTCATCATAGTACGGCTGATAATGCCGTATTCATCTTCTTTAGTCAGTTCGCTCATAATTAATCCTCTTATTTAGTGTACGTACTTCCAGACGCCGGAAGGCACCTTATCATAAAGTTTATTCATCACCAGTTCTGCTCGGCGATGATCTGCGGCAGAATAAAATGCCTCTGATTCTGATAAAGGCAGTTTGTAACGGTTAATCTCAATAACTTTTTCAAGAGTATCTCTTGATGTACATTTTCTTAACTGAAAAAGCCATTCCTGCTTTGTTTTCACTTCTTAGCCCTTGCCGGAAAACCCAGTTTCCCTGTTTTCTTATCCTCAAGGACAAGAACTGTATCATACGTTCCACCACTTTTCTTTTTAAATCCCTTAATCAAATCGGTTTTCCCTGATTTAACCAGTTTTTCGGCCTGTGCCTGGGTGATTTTCTTACCAGAAAACTCACTCCAGATTTTAAATTCACATCCGGTACAGAAATAACCTTTCGGCCTGATAACAATATGTTTACCACAGGAAGGGCAGGGAGAGTCCAGGCGTTGAAACTGCCCTGCTGGCGCAGCGGGTTCAATCTTCATCTCGCCCAGGTCAACATCAGAAATCATGCCTGTCAGTTCACCGTACAGATCATTAATAAACTGTTCAACCGTCAGATCGCCATTTTCTATGGCAGCCTGCTTTTCAGACCATAATGCTGTCATATCAGGATTAACCGCTATACCAGGCAGGGCATCAATAAGCGCATATCCGGTATCAGTAGGAATAAGTTTCCCTTTTTCCAGCGTGATATAGTTTCTTTTCTTCAGCGTTTCCAGAATGGCTGCGCGGGTAGCTGGCGTACCAATGCCACCATGTTCATCTTTTTTGTCTTTATCCTTATCCTTCAACAATTTTTTAATCGTTGGGTCAGTGACAAAATCCGCGACACGAACAAGCGCAGCAAGCAAGGAGGCTTCGGTGAATAACGGCGGCGGTGTTGTTTTCTTCTCATTAACAATAACTTCTTTTGTCGTCAGTGTTTCTCCTGTGCGAATTTTACAGAGCAGTTCAAAAGCGGAATCATCATTATCTTCTGATTCACCTTCGTCTGTGGTTTCCGCGCCAAGAAACGCCTCAAATCCGCTGTCAGTTGTTTTTCTGGCACGGGCATAGAACGACTCATCACCACACTGAATGGCAACCGATACTTCCTGGTATGCTTTTTCAGGCATGAACTGAACAAGATAGTGTTGTGCGATCGCCAGGTAAACATTGCGCTCGTCGGTGCTGAGTGCGTTAACATCAGGCACACTGGCGGTCGGGATTATAGCAGTATGCGCAGTCACCTTTGCACTGTTAAACGCTTTGCTTTTACGTGAAGAATCAATATCCAGCGACTGAGGAAAGACTGATTTCAGGGCATCGATAACCTGCGGCGCTTCGCTGAATTGTTCATCAGATAAATATGAGCAATCAGAGCGGTTATAAGTAATCGCTTTATATTTTTCACGTAATTGTTGCGTAATATCCAGCGTTTTTTGTGCCGTCATTTTGAACTTTTTGTTCATGTATTGCTGGAGTCGTACCAGGTTAAAGGGCAACGGTGCAGCCGTTTTTTTATCATCAGTTGCTGCTGCTTCAACTGTAGCCGGTTTTCCTGCAAGGGATGCAGCCGTTCCGTCTGCCCACGCTTTATCAAGTAATTTACGGTCTGTCAGCGGAGCAAATTCCCCTGGCTTCCAGTTCGCCCTTATAACATCAGCACCACGCTGAAAGACTCCGGTCATGGTGTAGTAAAAACTGGATTTATGGTTCTGGTTAGCACGGGTACGATTCACAATCAGGCCAAGAACGGGAGTCTGGACGCGCCCGACAGACAGAACGCCCTGATATCCTCTGGCTTTTGCAGGAATGGTGTAAGCACGCGTCATGGAGAAGCCATAGACGGCATCAGCAACTGAACGCGCCAGCGCCTTAAGGTAAAGCCCTTTGAAATCACGATTATCTTTAAGATTTGCCAGTGCCTTTTTCACTGCCGGAAGCGTGTTGTCGTTAATCAGAACGCGCTTTACGGGTTTTGTGTTTCCTGCATATTCCAGGACTTCATCAACAAGTAGCTGTCCCTCATCATCAGGATCGCCAGCGTGAACAATTTCAGTCACGTCTCCACGTCTGATAAGTTCGAGAATCGTTTTAACCTGTTTTGCTGCACTTTCAACAGGCTGATACTTCACGGGATAAAGACGTAAAGGAAGCGTTTCAACCTTCCAGGCTTTGTATTCAGGATTATAGTTTTCCGGCGGTTGTGATTCGATAATATGACCAAAACAGTTAGTCACAATGGCGTTATCACTTTCAAACCAGCCATCATGGCGGGTAAAATTGCCACCAAGTGCCTTAACAATATCATTTGCTACTGCGGGTTTTTCTGCGATAAAAAGTCTCATTTTGTTATCCTTTACATTGAATTAATCTGTTTGCACAACGAATAGCGCGTTCTTCTGATACTGCCTGTTGCCAGTTATCTTCACTTACAGGTTGTCTGAATCTGCGCTCACAGCCATTAAAGGCAAAAATTCCCTCACGGTTAAGTATATTCGTTGCGATATCCTGGTCTTTAATTCTCAAAAAAGCTGTTACAGCAAAACCAGAATATGAAGCAATTTTTGAAATGATGCATTCATCAGCTTTTATTAATGCGGCAAAAGGAACTATCTTTTGATGTCCACACAAAATCAAAGGGAGGGTGTGAATATCATAATAAGCTATTGAATGACAATCCATGCGGGTATCATCAATAGCTGCCAGCCAGAATCCTGTCTGGTCTTTTATTTTTCTGCTAATATCTGAATCTGAAACACCAGGATTTAATAAATATCCACCATAGCAGACATGGTAGGGGTGAACAGATTCATCAATATCAGGAAGTTCTTTTACCGGATTTTCTTTCCAGTCCTTCAGAACACCAAATTCAAGAGCATCCAGCAAAAAATTTCGTTCCAGCGCATCAACTAATACATATTGCATAATAACCACCAAAGAGTATCTGATTTATATAACTAATGCACTTTCAATAGATGGTTGTCTTTTGAATAAAGAACAATCTGTATTATGACTGTGAAGTATTCAGCATTAGTATTCATCTTCATAAGGTAGCCAATCGTAATCGTTTGAGTTCCAGTCAATTGGAAGAAATGGCTCTGTTTGTTTATGGCAGGAGAGGCAAATATAAATATTTTTCTCTTTATGAAAAATCATCGACTTACATTTATCACAGTCGCACCAACCCTCGACTGGTTCAGGGCATTCAGGTAATTCTGTCTCCTGATGTTTACCATATTTTTCCCATTCCTCGGCATCCTGATAACCTCCCCATACTGCTTGTGTAAAACTATCGATATAGTCACCTGACTCATTTTTATCAAAATTAAATTTATATACTTCGCCATTTAGTTCAAATGACATATCAAGGTCAGGTAGTAATTGCTTTTCGAAGCGTTGTTGTAACTCTTTCTTTTCTTTGGGTGATAAAGCCATAAAAACCCCTATCAGTTAGTTATGTTTGTATCGCCACTCCCACGGTGGAACCGGATTTGCATCGGCCCACAAACCGCGTTTTTGTTCCTGCGCTTCCCGTTGCAGAGCCGGTAATGACTCATCCGCGTTGTAACGTTCATATACCCATGCAGCGCCAGACTGAACCATAAAGCGGCTGGCATCCGTGCCGTTCGTCGTGAACACACGACCGATAATGCGTCCGTAGCGGTCTGTCTGCGTATAAGAGACGGTAACGGATTGGCCTGCGAGCAGGGTTTTAAGTTGATTTGTTGACCAGCGTCCAAAAGGTTGTTTCTTTTCAGGGGCATCAATATTTATCAATCGGACTCGAATCGGAACTTCATACACAACAATTTTTGCGGGTAGTGTTTTAACTTCTATGGTGTCGCCATCGAGAACGCGAATAACTTTCCCCTGGATTTCAGCCGCACACAATGTAGCTGGTAACAGGGAAACAACAAAGGAAAGAGCCTTAAGAAAATGTCTCATTGCTTTCTTCCCTCCCATATTGCTGAGAGTATTTTACAAATGGATAAAACGGCGATTAAAGCCACTGCGATAACAGCCAACGAAGGAAGTACATAGCTATACAACTCAACTATGAAATTAAGAAATTCCATGAGCGATTGCGGCTTTAAAGGATCATCCCATAAAACGATAACAACACGATAAAGCCCATAGACAATTGCCGAAAACCAGACCATAAACAGTAAGTTTTCAGTAAAAACAAAAGCGACCGTTTTAACACTATCGATAATTTCAATTCCGGCAACTCTCACACTTCTTGCTTTCATATACACCTCATGGATTACGAGGAAACTAACGCCCTTCGGTTGTTCAACCCCGCAAATCCCGGATTAAAATCCGGAATCTGCGGCGTTTGCCGTTATCTCCGTTCAGAATAACTCTGGATAAATTTTAAACTCATTAATTTCTTCAACTGAAATACGCTCTGGCATAGTCCTCGAACAATACTTTGTGAGAGGAGTTTCTTTGCAGTTACCTGCTTTACCGAGCACAATCGTTGCCACGTAGTTATGAATGATGGCGTTCATAGTCTTATCATCCAGTGCATGAGCAGGATTACCAGCTATTGAGCCAGAGTGTCCTGTCTTGATTACATTCAGTAAATCAGTAGTTTGCTTTTCCATATCATCTACCCTTTAACCTTGCCGAACTTACTCATGATTTTTGATATAGCAGCAGGATCAGCCGTTGAACACTGATTCAGAAATGCTTTACGGGCATCAAAAGTTTTACTCCAGCGAATGCTTCCTTTTTTCTTTTTCAGAATATTAAAAAAATCCTTTTCAGCACTTCTGCATTCACTCCCTCCACCTTGCCCGACTGCTTTTCCATATAAGCAAAGTACCGAAGCGCAAGGGTCAGATGCATTAGCATTTGTTGATATTAATCCTAACGCCAGCAAGGCTGGTAAAACCACTCTATTTTTTCCAGTCATTTTTCACCTCATTTTGTGCTTTAATGAAAACTATTTTTACCTGTTCAGGTAAAAAACTTTTCTCGTTTCGCCATTCCACGACTGCTGTTGCCCCTTCCATCTTCAACAGATCTCTGATTCGAAACCACAGCCCAGCATCATGTGTTGTCACTACAATCCTGTCCGCATGAGCCAGAGCGTAATAAAACGTCGGCGTTCTGGCCTGTACTCCGGATAAGGAAGTGATCTCATAAACCCATCCTTTACCGCTAACGTCTGACTTTATGACACCGTGAAAATCGGGGACATATGGCAATGAGGGATTGATCACTTCATTTGCCTTTTCAAACTGCACGGGTGTTGGCTCTGGCGGTGATGAACAACCAGCAAGAATGGAAATCAATAAAAACACTAACTTCTTCATCATGTTCTCCTTTATGCCGCTTTATCGAGATTAGGAACATCTTTTACTACCAGATACCCTTTTGCGACGATTTCATTTTCAAATACTTTCTGTGGAGGCATAACCAGCTTTCCTTTCTTCCTGGGGAAAATGTTTGCAAGTTCCGGAGCAACCTTCACAAAGTCACCAAAGAAATACTCATTGAGATAGTAGAATGCCTTTTCACAACGAATCGGGTTTTCTCCCTTCATTGCCAGGATTTCTTCACTAAATTTCAGTGTAAGTAGTTCATTTGTTGTTACCAGTGGACGCTCAATAAGGCTTTCTGATTCAGATCTCGATGTTCCTCCACGACTACGACTTTTGCTTTTCGAACCGATAGTTACTGTTCGTGTCCCCATCGCTTCTGATAACTCCCGCGCATCTTTAACATCAGAAGCGGAATAAACAATTTTGCAGGGTGCACTTGCCAGTAATGTTTTACTGCCTGCATAACTGTAGATTTCCTCAAGCTGAGAGCCGACCTGGTAAACAATCAACAATTTCAGCTTGTAACCAGCAATGAGACCAGATTTACTCTTGATGTAATCTACAGCACCAATTGACGGGAATTCATCCAGTAGAAAAAGGCAGTCATGCTTTATTTCCGGATCATCCGTTGGCATCTTTTCAAGATTCACCTGTATAGCAAGCTGAAAGAAAATATTTGTTATTTTTTCAGCCAACCTGGCATTATCACCAGAAATACAGAAATAAATTGTCATCCGCTTTTTCCGCACCTGCCGCAAATCAAAATCATTTCCATCAGTAGCATTTGCCACATTGGGGTTAGCAAACGGTGATAATCCATTAAGAAAGTTGCTTTTGAGTTGTGCTTTTGTTTTATCCTCCATCTCAATGAATGCCTTAAGGCCAGCGACACCAATATCAGCAAGCGTTTTGTCTTTCCCCCTTAATTCTGAACGAATATCATTCATGAATGAAAGAAGATGTTCGGGTTCTGCACGCTCAAAAAGCTGATTAATTTTAGACATTGAGAAGACAGGCTCAATATCAAGCGTTTTTAGTCCAGCCTTATCATTCTTAATCATAAACCATAAAGCGACAGCATAAGATTTAAAAACACCACCCGCCGTCTTATTAAGATAGCTACCAGCATCCGCACCATCTGTCTTATAGGGGTAAATAATCAACGAAAGATTTTCAAGCTGATTAAAACCTTCACTCGTTCCCATGCTGACATAATACAAAGGGTTAAAGCGGTGCGTTACCGGACTAAAGGGATCAAATTTATAAACCTCATGACCTAAAATCACCTTCCTGATAAGACTGGTGATATTAAAACACTCCCTTTTTGGATCGAGAATAATAACACTCCACCAGTACTTCATAAGATTAGTGATGACTATACCAGCACCTTTACCAGCCCTTGTTCCGGCTCCCATAGCACTGAATGCTGCTCCCACATAGCGTATGATTTTCTTGTCTTTTATACCAACGATAATCCCGTCTTTTTCGTCACCGTCAAGCGTGAAACTGTTAGACTCACGAATATCATTAATTGTTGCAAATCGCGCATCACCGAAAATATTTTCTTTCTTCTCGTTCAGTTTTATCAACGCCGCAACAGGGATGATAAGAGACACGACAAATCCTGCTCCAAGTGCAACAAAGGCTAAAACTCTGATATCCGTAGTCACAACAGATAAAGTAAGGCTGTCTGTAAAAATATCCATCCTGTACGCATCAATGGATCTGAACACAGCCTTCAATGGTTTCAGATTCTTTATCTGGCTGAAGTAAAGCACAAAGAAAATAAATGAACCTGCAAACCATGCCGCAACAAGCATAACAGCGAATATAAAAACAGATTGCGACTTATTAAAAGTTTTCACATTCAGCCCCTTTGTAATAGA
Organism: Citrobacter sp. CK191; assembly: GCF_030333435.1. Taxonomy (NCBI): domain Bacteria; kingdom Pseudomonadati; phylum Pseudomonadota; class Gammaproteobacteria; order Enterobacterales; family Enterobacteriaceae; genus Citrobacter; species Citrobacter sp. CK191. The sequence continues at coordinate 15,423 of NZ_JAOWFX010000026.1, forward strand.
TGTCGCTCATATGCCTGACAACACCATCCCTGCCTACATGAACAACAATATCAATACTGTCCATAATGATTTTACGAAGAACATCAAAAGGAAGATTCTGACATTCTCTGTTCTGATAACATTTTGTCACCATCTGAATGATGGCATCTTTTGCCGAGGCCGCGTGAATGGACGTCATGCTTCCACTGTGACCAGAACCAGCAACTTTCACAAAATCCCAGGCATCGCCACCTTTAATTTCCGCCAGTAAAATTCTGTCAGGTTTCATCCTCAAACAGGATTTGATTAATTTCGCTGCTGTTATGATAGAGCCGGAATCACTGCCGGATTCCGAAGGGTAAAAAAGATGCACATAATTTTTATGGATAAAAAATTTGATTTCCTCTGCATCTTCAATCGTAATCAGCCGTGTATTCAATGGTATGAAATCGATAAGACTCTTCATATAAGTTGTTTTACCGGAACCCGTTGCTCCGGCAAATACAATGGTTTTCCCTGCTGCTACGGCAAGCTCCATAAAAGCAGCGATATTTCTCGCTCTGAATAAATCAAGAAGCTCATCATCGTATGTCCTGTGTTTTTTTCCTGACTGGACATAATCATAAAAACCGTTCGCCACATATTCTTTATGTGTTATCTGCCGTGTCGATGGTTTACGTATAGTGATTGAAATAGTATTTCTCTCACATGCAGGAGGAAAAACGACCTGTACACGTTCTCCTGATTCCAGTGTTGCTGAAAGTAATGGCTTGGTATCGCCGATTTCATCTCCCCGAAATGATGCCAGCGTATGAGAAAAACGTTTACAAAAATCAAAGGTCACACTGTCATTATTATGGAATGTCCAGTCACCATTAATTTCCGTCCAGATTTCACCAGGACGGTTGACAGCAATTTCTGTTAGCCCTTCAATATCAAGAAAAGACTGGAATACTTGATTTTTATAAAAATCGAGCGATTTATTGCTAATGCTGACAGGAATAACGCCACTCATACTATTTTACCTTTAACTCATAGATATCAGAAAAATCAATGTCTTCCCCGACCATAATAGTGATTATGTCACCCTGGTTTTTATACATTGTTGGAGGAATATTTATCGAATTCTCAAGTGCGACTTTAGCCATTTCAGCCATTGCCTGTCGTGAGTTTTCGGTATAATCCACATTACGATCTTTACCAGGTGCATTATCCGCCGCCGCCGCCGCTACATCCTGAACCATACTGAGCATAAGAGAACCACCAAAACGCTCCCAGAAGTGAGAATCGATCCATCCATCAATGCCAGCTTCTCCCAGGGGACCAGCCGCTGCTGTATTTACCATATCGATTCGTTTATTATCAGGCGTCCGCAACTGCTCCCACATAACAAACATTCTGCCCTGTCCATGATTCAGCGTTCCGGTCTGGTAACGACCAAAAGCCTTAGTTCCCTGTTCCAGTAATTTTGTGTGGTGATTAGCACTCCATACATCTTCTGTAAAAACACAACTGATACGACCAGCAACATCAGAAACAAAGCGTGTGGTTAAAGCACACGGTATAAGCCTGTTTTCCTCAATATAGAGATCAGGATTGAGCTTAATAGCAGTCACTTTCATTCCTGATTTATCAGGAACATTTTCTTTTGATTCTTTCCTTTCTTCCTGTGGCTCTGATGTCTGCGATGTCCTGCTGCTGCCACTCGCGCCAGTCTGACTCCCTTCCTGACCAGCAACAGGTATTGACAAATATTTCCTGAACCCCTCCTGTGGCACTTCTTTATGACCGTCAGAAACAGTATTACCAGAACCAGTAGCGCCTGGATTGATAATTGCTTTGTTCTCAACAGGGTCAAAATTCTGACCAAGACCAGTACGGATTTTACTTACCTGAGAAATGCTGGTATCGCCTGTTGATTCTGATGCTTTCTGCTGGTCATCTGCAAAATAATTTTTATATGTTTTCAGCGCAAAAATACCAATAACTAATACAGCCATCAGACCAAACAGAAAGCCAGAACGCATACGATTATTTTTGTTCCTGATATCACCGATATCATGAACGGGTTTACTTTCCAGCTTTGACTGATTCGCATCATCAACTAAATCATCTGTTTTTTTCATATCAGTCATTATTCACCTCAACACGTTCTACCGCAGGAGAAGATGTATTCCTCTGGTCGGTTAATACTTTTCCGAAAGATTTATTCACAACACCAACAACGCTGTTTCCATAGCGTAAAACAAATTTGTCATTAACGTTGTGGATAACCATAATTTTATACTTGCCTTTTGTTTCCACATTAAAAGCAAGTGTCTGTTCCTGACCATCTCTTACAGCAAATGGAGCTGGGAATACTTTCCCTGAGTTAAAACCTAAAAAGGTAAATATGCCATTATCATAAGCAAAATCAGGGGCGATACGACGACTGTCATATTTTTCATTGACTCGCATGAAATAATTCCAGTTTTTAGGCGCATCGGCTTTTTCAAAACTTTCAGAAATCAGTTTCTTCTGTCTGAGTTTTTCCTGTTTTTCTTTTGCCAGCCTTACTTCTTCTGCATTCTTTTTCGCTATTTCTGATGGATAGCGGAATTGTACAACATAAGCAGGTTGCGCTTGTTTTTCTTCTGACAGAAGGATTAGATCCAGACTGTAAATCCGCTTTGTTGTTCTGACAAAAAGATTCGTATCCCATTCCTTTTCTGTTGGCTGGAAAACCTTTTTCAGTTTTTCGCCTTCATCGCCTTCCTGTTCCTGAACAACGGGACGCGGATTGATGTAAACAACATTATCATCGGTTGTGATTTCCCATCCGGCAGGAAAACCAGCCTTTGCACTGATAACAGCCTCACCTTCATCAAAAACAACTGATGTGAGAAATCCTGTCTTTGACCGGATAACGGTCGTATTCGCACCGTTATAACTCACAGTCTGCATCCTTGCATCAAATCCAGAAGGTAACGGAGTCGCTGCTGAATACACAAGCCCAGGAAGCAATAAACATGTAGCAATAAATAATTTCTTCATCATTCCCCCCTGACTTCCCGATCTGTCTGGTAACTGGTTACAGTAAAACCGAGAGGATTAAGCTCACGACTGGAACTTTTAACCGACTTTTCTGGTTCAAAACGATATGTCACACGAGCCGTCCAGTATGAAACTGAAACCTGTCCGGTCGTGAAGTTTCTCGTCGTTTTTTTAAAGCGCACAGAGGCCAGTTTATCTGGCGCGGTTGCGTCAGAAATAATATTGGAGATGACCTCAACCGCAACGTAAGAACCGTTATTATGATAAATTTTATCAGGAGCCATATCGCTGTTATACAGACGAAGATAATCGTCCTTTACTGTATTCGAGCTATATAGCTGTACAGTCTCATAATCATACTGAAGAGACGGATAATTATAACCTTCACGTAAAGTAATATACGTGTTTACAAAATACCGCCCAAGTGCTTCAGATTGCAGGATCTTTTCCTGTTTAACCTGAGTAATCAGTTCTGTACGGCCTGTTTTTTCGCCAACAGCCACAATAGCAAGCTCTTTTTCTTTTAATGGCACAAGAACACAAATTGCAGCCCCAAGACATAAGGACAGTAATGATGCTGCCGCTGCAACACGCCATGCATTTTTCTTAGACCGTTCATTTTCTGCATAGAGTTGTCTTTCGAAGGATTTAGCTGTCTCAATCTTCTTTTCGATTTTTTCACTCATAACTGATTACCTGGCTGTGGTTAATGGGTTCCAGTTCGCCGGAAACATCAGAAGGAAGGTTATTCCTTGTGGTACATCCGGAAATCTGAAACAGGAAAAACAAAAGAATCACACATCGCATAAATTCACCTTATTAAGCGTTCACGAACACCTTTAAGAGATAAAGGCCAAGATGAAGAAAAAGAATCCCACCAATAAGAAGCAAAAAGCGAAGATCCATACCCTTTCTCCATTTCCCCGCAAGCCCTAAACCAAGTCTTATTCCTGCGAAGCAGGTAAACACTCCTAAAAGAAGGATTAGGACAAAATAAAGTATCATGACAAAATAATGAAGCATGTCACAACCAGCTCTGACTGATTCCACCTAAGACCTTAAATAAGGTAATTCCCGTGATTAAAATAACAAGCTGGGTTATTAGCTTTCTCTTCCTGCTCCATCCGGAGGTGATATGTTTATCAACGAACACCAGTATCCAGTTCAGGGACATCACATAAAAAAAACGTTTCATTATTTTCATGCGGCGTTCCTCGCTCGTGCTTTTTCCAGGGATGCAAGTCTTCTCGCCTTCATCCCCAAAGCACCTGTCGGAGCCAGCGCCTGATATCCCTTTTCACCCGCCCATTCAGCGGCTGTTCGCGCACCACGCCCCATCAGATTCCCTGCTTTCCCTGATAAAGAATTCATGCCCGTTCTTCCGGCCATCCCTAAGCCAAAACCTAAACCAGCACGACCGCCAAGCATCAGAGACTTACCAGTAGCCATACCAGCAGCACCCAGCCCCATCATGGCTGCGCCCTGAACAGCACCTTCAACACCTGCACCTGCTAACTGGACAGCAAAACCTTTAGCTATAAGAACCAATAAAGCCCCCAAAAACCCAGCCATAAAGCCCATAGCACCTGTAGATACAAGATTTACATTCCCTGTTTGTGCAGCACGAATAGCATGGGAAAGGATCATCCCTTGAAAATCCATTGCTATCCGAATCACTAAACTGGCAAATAGAACTGTCAGAATACTGGAGAATAACGATTGTAACCAATTATTAAACATGCTCCGAATAAAACCAAACATGAGACAAAAGATAAATATCGGTGCTGTAATAATCAGGAGTTTCATCGTTACATCTGCTGTTAAAAAAACAACCACACTAACAGCCATTAAAATAAGCGAGCCAGTCCATATTAAAAACTGACCAACTACACCTTGATCTTTAACATATGTTGATTTATCTAAAGAGTATATTTCCGCACCAAGATTTTGCGTACTTTTCCATAAGTTATCTAAAGTTTGCCAGACACTCACCCCTCCAGAAAAACCATCTTTCATGCCTTGCAACGCATCAGTAGCCGCAGTTAAATACCCATCCGCATTAGTTATAAACATGATTATGATTGCAAATTTTGATAGATCCCATACTAAATCCTGCAAGGGCGTCTGAGTTTTACTGGCAAGTATTTGATATCCTTTCCATAGTACATATAACGTAACCGATACCGTCGCTAACGACATAATATCATTAGCAAATTGTGTTTGATAACTGGAGCTGATTTTATCTACCGAATCCATAACGGTAGAATTATATTTAACGAAAAACCCCTGAGCCATATATCCACCTTTTAATCAAAAGTTAATGGTTCAGCTTCTTTCTGCTGTTTAATAAAGGCCTCTTGTTCTTGTGTGACCAACATCTCATGATCTGCTTTATTTTTATTATTCCAGACATCATACTGCATTTTTATCGCCTGCATTTTTAACGACTGCGCCTGTAATGCGTTAGCCAAATCCTGGGATTCTTTCATATCCTTTGAAGCCTCAATTCGGGTACTTAAACTCTGAATCTGAGACATTGCACTTGATAACTGCTTATTGATCTCATTTCCCTGTTCAATACTGGCAGCCGTTGACACAATCCGTGCTTTACAGAGATTATCATTGCGTTCATAGCCTGTATTGCACATATCGAAGGCTCCATACTTGCTGAACAGATTTTTGGCCTGGCTGCTTAATGCGCCTTCGGGATTACTGGTAAAATCAGAAATATAACTGTTCCCCTGCTTATAAATATTTGTCAGTTCTGATTGCAGATTACTTAGTTCATTTGTGAATGCCGCAATATTCCTTATACCTGTTGCCGTGGCTAACTGGTCTTTATATGCCTGAATCTGACTCTGATAATGTTGCGCAGTTTCAGACCATTGTTTGAGTCGTTCTGTCCATCTTGCGGCTTCAACAGCCCATTCCGGACTGGCATCAACAGCAACCGGAATACCTGCGCTGCTATAAAATGAAGCCGTCAATAATGATATCAGCAGAAATGTTTTTATACGTTTCATAAATTCACCTGTCAGATTGCCCGTTCGAGATATTCAGGAACCCAGTCATCAGGCTCCATTCCTTCATGATAAATACTTTCAAAAATTTCCAGATTATCTGCACTGGCAGACAATATTTTCAGATATCCACCAAGTCCCGATAAATCGAGTGTCGCAAGTGCTGAAAATGATTTTCCATCCCCCTTTTTAAGACTGCTCTTTTTAATCAGGAACTGTCTCGACATTGGATCAAGATTTTTAACAATATTAAATTCTTCTGGTGTCAGCTTAAGCCCTTCCACATAATCATTGTAATCGGCATCAGGGTTAGCCAGATAAATACTGGTGCTGCATACTTCAACCACAGCCCGTGAAATCTTATTCTTCAGTATTTCATCCGGAGACTGAGTTGCCGGAATAACCAGCCCGTTCAGCTTACGAATTGTTTTCAGCTTGTTATAGACAAAATCGCTGAATGCTTCATCCTGTAGCCATTTCCAGAACTCATCCAGGAAGATAACAAGACGCCGACCGTCAAGAAGCTGCGTAATGCGATACAGCAGATAGAAAGTAATTGGTGCACAAACCATCGGATCATCAAGAAACTCAGTGCCATCAATGCCAAAATTATTGACATGCTGAATATTGAATGTGTCTTTAGCATTATCAAAAACCCAGCCATGAGCCTGACCATTAGCCCATTGGGACAAACGAAGGATAATCCCGTTCTCCTGCTCATCCCGATCATCTCTCTGCATAAGATGCTCAAGCATTCGGGTAATACCATATTCCCGCATTTCGCCAGGAGGAAAATCCATCACAGCATCAACACTTTCGCTAATAAGCAATCTTTCTCTTGTCGATAATCTTTCACCATTTCTGGTACACAGAATCTCCATTAGTTGCTTGACAAAAATACGGTTACGCTTTGTTGCCTCCAGAGCAAAAGGATTCCATCCTGTCGGCTCACCGCTTTTTACGGTGTAATATTCCCCACCAAGCATTCGGATACATAATTCAGCCCCTCTGTCCTTATCAAGAAAGACACACGTTAACTTTTTATTTTTTGCAGAATCGGCAAATGTTTCGGGGTTATTGTATTTCTGTAATGAACAGGCAAGATATGACAGAAACATTGTCTTACCTGAACCCGCCGTTCCTATAACTTTAGTATTAGCAAGATTCTTTTCACCTGTTTCATCTTTAAACAGTACTGAGTTATGTAAATTCAGATAATACGCCTGTTTGCTTGGTGTTTTGAGAATAGCAACCGCTTCTGTCCAGCAGTTTTTATCGCGTTTCCCCTGGTAGAAATTATGGAATGATGCCAGTTCGACAAAATTTACATTCGATACCGGAGATAAACGCGGCCTTAAATGAAAAACCGCCGGAAGCTGGGCAAAATATGCCGCTGGCAGTGACATGGTTGACAATGCCGGAATAATACCCAGGTCAGTAAAGTCTGCCGTAATTTTACTTACAGATTCGTCAAGCTCCCTGATACTGTCCGCCATTACCATTAGCGTGAAATGGTAGTAACCAAAGGATATATCACCGGACACAATATCATTTTTTGCCTTTTCCAGTTCCTGCAATTGAGTAACCGCATCATCTTCTGTGCTCTTTAACTGTTTTTCCGCACGTTTAATGGTACTCAATGCTTCTGATTTGCTCATGGATGTATATGAATGCGTAATAATATAGTCAGCATCAGAATACTGGAGCACATCAAAAACACCGGATGCAGTCTCGCTACAGAAATCTTTAATTTCAATAGAACGAAAGAATCTATTTCCATCAATGCGGCATATCTGTCCGGTATCATGATTAAAAAATACATCCACTCCACCAAGAACGTTATACACCGGAGAATCAGTTACTCTGATTTTTTGCAACTTTCCTGTCAGAAGATAATTATAGAATGACAGTTGAGAAGAAAATACCTTTCCGTTCTCCTCATACATACCAAGAAGTTTACAGGTAAATTTATCAAGAGCGCCAGAGAATGTATTAATCATTTCATTCATTCTCTTCACATGAATGTTAATATCATCTTTCTTTTCTTTAATACTTTTTTTGCGTTTTTCCAGTTTTTCTACACGCCCGTCTGGTCTGTAGATCAGCGTAAAGTAAAGAGTGTTCCCCTTGAATTTATTTTTCTTCATCGAACCATAATAACAGTCTGATATTATATCAGCATATTTATTACCTGATTTTGTGGTAAAGGCATCATAAAAACTCGCCCTGCATGAATGGTTATAAAATGAAACGGGCAGTCCGGAAAATGAACGAACAAGAGTGGCAACCTGTGAGTCAATAGTTTCTAACATCTCCGCAGAGATTGACTCAAAGTTAATCCCCATCAGTTGCCATGTCGCTACATAATCACCGTTTTTTGTTTTGACGATGTTTTTATCAACGTGGCTTGAATATGGGATATATTTACCAGTAGTGATTCGCTCATTCAGTTTCATGGCATTAACAAACTCATCAATTTCAACAGCTTCATATTGTCCGGAGAGGAACGCTCGTGCGCCAAAAAAACGATTACACACTGAGTTTCCGAGCATTTTCAGCTTAAGAAAGTAAAGGTTAAAAATGTGGTCGTCCTGTTTAGTGATCATTCTGAGAACAAAAACCGCGACAGGAATAGCCAGCCAGATCAGCTTGCTGATATAAACCCCCGCCAGAAATAACGCCCCTGCAACCACAGTAAGAGGGACGACAGGAACACCCACATACATAGCAGGGCGTGTCATCGCTTTATAAAGTGTAGACATACTATCGTCCCCGCTTTATTATTTAACCATCATTGATGCAACTTCAGCCGCACTGGCGATAACAATTGCCCCGATGATGATAGGTGAGCATTCACGAATCGTGCTTCCACCAAACAGAACCTTGTAGCCGACCCACAGACAGGCAATAGTCACCGTGACCAGTGAAAGGCCACTAAGCCCTGTTTTAACCTTTTCCAGCAGTGTTTCCGCTTTTGAAAATCCATCCGCAAAGGCCGGTGATGCAACTGTTGCCCCGGCGACTGCCATAACTACCTTATTTTTACGCTGCATTACAGCAGTGACAGATGAACTGATACGATTACATACTGATTTCTTAAATGACATTTTATAAGTCCTGTTAATTAATAACTTTTGTTGGATGTGAGTTATCAACAAAAGCAGATTTCAGAATGGTTTCGGGCCAGATAACTGACGCATTGTGTGAACGATTTTTTCGCTGTTCTCCCCCGTTGCTTCTTGTACCTGGTACAACATATTTTTTTTCGTTCCCTGTATAACCAATTCGCTCAACATAACTTGTATTATTAAATTCTTTTTCTTTTCGCTTACCGTTACTAAAATTTCCTGTATAGTAACAACTAAGCGCATTCTCCAGGCTCCTCCCTCGTTTATAACAATCCACGATAATCTTTTCGAAAACAGACAAGTTTTCACACGAATCAAGGAGTTTTTCTGCGGACGTGGAATAAAAAGAAAAATTACTGCTGGTAATCTGCATCAATCCGACAGAATAACGTCTTTTTCTGTTTTCAATTTCTCTGATAACTGTTAGAGCTTCCTCCTTACTTTTGGGCATATGACTGATAACACTTTTGCCATAGCTACCGCGTTCCCTTTCAGGAATAATTTCAGCCACAGCATAAGGATTGAAGCCACTCTCGACCCGTGCAATATCATTTATCGTATCCGGATGAACTGACGCCGCACACAGCAACAAGGCTGGGAATAAAGACGCCATAGCTAACGCTCCATATATCCATCAATACGCATACTCTGCATTAATAAGTAAATAATTTGCTTCCTCTTACTAAGCAAAGATGTTTTCGTTTTCTCTTCGATAAATGCATTCAACCTGGGATCGAGTTTTATCGTGACATAAACCCCTTTTTCCGATGACTTATCTGATTTCTCCTTCATTTAATCAATCCACTATAAGTGTGTTTTGGATTTGTTTTAGATGCGAACATGATTCGCAAAATAACAATGCTCAACAATACGATCAAATAACATTGACAAAATGGTCATATTATGATTCGTGTGATCATGCAAAAAAAAAGCGCCCATATGGACGCTTTAGTATGATTTAAACATTAGTTAATCGAATGTAGGGACTGGAGCATCCTTCTGAGACTGAATAAACAATGCTTGTTTAACATTCTTACAGTTCTGAGAATCAGAGCCAGACTTCTCACACTCTGCCTGCTTTTGTTTAGCTTCCGTAAGATGCTGCCCCCACCAATCCACACTTTTTACTTCTTCACTACAACCAACAACGAAGAACGGCAAAGCAAAAAGCAGATATTTTTTCATAAATTCCCCCTCTCACTGATCCTGGAAAGACTTGACACGAGAAGGGCATTAGTCCGAATGAGTACCAGTGTTCTGATCCCTGCCAACGAGACACCTCCCAGTTCAGCTCTTACAGAATCGAGATATTTTCTGACAGTTGAAGGCTTTAGTCCTTTGAAATCAGCAATTTCATTCAGGGTATAGCCATAAGCGTACATCAGAATAATGTCTTTTTGTTGCTCACTCAAATGTTCTTCATCACTAAAAATTTGATGAAGTACAGAAATGCAGATAGCATCATGCTCAGTCATGATAACCTCCCTCGTAGGTTGTTGTGATCAGCAGGTGAGCAAAGTAGCCGCTTTGTTCACCTGCGCCAAAATCAAATTAAAATCCCAGGCCTTTCCAGTTCCTCTCTTGCTGTATTCTTAGTTTTTTATGTTCTTCTGAATCCTTTGTAAACCCGTGTTCAAGAGCAAACCCGATATTGTGACCTTGCTCATGTTTTCTGGATAGCTGCTTTTTAACGTCGCTCTCTTCCGGCTGCCTGGTTTCACGCTCATGAACCTGACGTTCTCTGTTCCGCTCAAGGGCAATATTTTCAATCTGCCAGTTATTGCGATGCGTTTCCCTGTAGCCTGCAACAGTTCCATCATCATTAAACATTGGACTACGTACAAGCGTAGGAGCCAGTTTTTTTACTTTGATAAGCGTTCCTGGCTGGAGCTTTTCAGACTCGAAATGATTTTTCAGGTCTTTACCCCAAATCGTAACCTGTTTTCCACCTTTTAAAGTTTCATAAGTGAGGAAAGGTGTTCGTTTTTCCCCTGCCTTATTCTGATATGAAGTCTCCCCAAAATCCACCACCTTGTAAACATTCCGGAGTCTTTTCGGATTTTCAGCCTGTAATCGCTCAATCTCCCGTTTACGTTCGGGATCTTTTTTCCAGGTAGCGGTAACATCATATCCCATACCTTTCAGTTTTCTATGAAAACCGTTTCTGAACTTCCTGGTTTCAGATTTAGTAAGTCTTAATCTTCTTCCTGTTTCTTCATCACGAAGTTTAATATTAACATGTACATGAGGATGATCTTCTTTATCATCATGGTATACGGCAACGAAAGCATGGTTTGGATAAGTCTCTTTAAGAAATTCTACCGTAGCTTTCAGAGCGTCTTCCCTGCTTACTCCAGCTTCTGGTGGTGGTGAAAAGACCATGTTTTTCACATGATCGATGTTTTCTCCACGATATGTCCTGGAGTAATCATTTCCTTTAGATAAAGTTGAAGTAAACTCCCTGTTAAAGTCTTCTCCTTTCCCTGTTTGCTCTGAACCTTTTCCATCATAACAGTAAGCCTCAAGTTCACCATTACGGGTAATGTAATCAATACCGTTTTTGATACCTGCGGCTGTTTTCCCTGAACCAGTGATTTTAAAAGTGACTTCTTTTGTTGGCGTCCAGGTATATGCTTTCTTGTCTGCGCCATGTCTGACTTTATGATTAAAAGCCGATTTACTGGCATGTATATGTCTTCCTGATAACTTAGGAGATTTCGGATCACGCCCTGTCCCTTTAGCGCGTTTAATACGGTATTCCTGTTCTACATACACACCCATAAATCACCCAAATCGGTTAACAACACTCTTGGTTAACGTTTCAAGTTTTGAATCAATTTGCTTACACAGTTCAATCACTTCAATAACGTCTTTTCTGAAATCAGGATCGTTAACCGTACAGAATCTTTCACCTTTTATGATAAAATGAATGTTGCGACCAACACGATCTACAGCAGTTGATAGTTTTTTAAGTTCCTTAACTTCATCAGGGTAAAGACAGACTTCATTTTTTAACAAAGACTGACGCACACGAATAGCAATTTCTCTGCTCATGCTCATGCCGTGAAGGGCAGCATTACGTTTAACAAGTTCTATTTCATGAGGGTATAAACAGGTTTTAACAGCCTTTGATGATTCATTGCTGACAGGTATATTTGATGGTTGAACATCAACATTAAGCACATTATGCCTGGCAAATGTATTGATGCTGGTAAACCCACTTGATATAGCGTTATGCTCTGCAAGTTTTAACTCATCATCACTAAGTCTGAACGCTATCATCTTCATAACTCACCCCAACAGAGCCTGCGGCAGGCACAGGCAAAAACATCGTTTTTGGACAATCATGGATAAAATGTTAACATTTTGACCATGATTGTCTATCCTGCATTGATTGTACCATATGTGGCACTGTGCCTGGCTATAAAATCGTCGCTGCATATGTCCAGATTTCGTTGCTGAAAGATTCTTTCGTCTTCGACCATCAGGCAAACGTATAGCTGAAAGATTTGTGAAAGAAAAAACAGGCCTGGCAGGGCTGGGAATTGTTACGGCTGAAGCCGTAACGCTTTTTAAGTCCTCGCTGCGCTGCGGGGCTTCCGGCGCAAAGCGCCTCCCATGCCCTTACAGGGCATAAAAAACAAGGGCAATTAAGCCCCTGCGCGATGATTGCTGACTTCTTTTTCCAGAGCCTTATTAACAAAGGCATTCAACGATAAATCTTCTTCCATCGCCATTTCTGCTACCCGACGATGCAGTTCTGGATCAAGCCTGACGTTAAACACGCCTTTAAACGGGGTATCAGGTTCCTTTCCATCCTCCACACAAGACTGTAAATACAGATCAACAGATGTTTTAAACTCCTGTTCCAGTTCAGCTAATGTAGAAGCCTCATAAGTTACCAGGTCCCGAATAAACGCCAGTTTTCCATACAGGACATTATTTTCAAAATCGGGTTCAACCGTGCCTAAATATCCTTTATATTTTAAATGTTTCATAATAATCCAGCCTCTTTCAGATTCTGTTTAATTGCTTTCAGCGTACCACCTTTGATATAACTTTCCGGATGTGGACGATGCATTAATATGGTGTGATTGATTTCAGCATTGAAAAACCGCACTCTTGACCCCTGCATTTCCTTTTTGACATATCCCAAAGAGGAAAACAAAACGACCAGTTCATCCCATTCAAACGTTTTTTTACTGTTTAAAAACTTTGCCAGTAGCTTATCTGTTTTCCCCATAAATCCATCCCCTATAGATATGCAACTAATTATAGTTACACATGGCATTTTTGTCAAAAAATACAAAGGGGCAGAAAGCCCCTTTTTTTATTTAAAACATTTCATACCCTTGCAAGTAGTTTAACCACCACCGGAATTGATCCCATTCGCTAAATTTCATTGCCGGAATTCTGGTTTCCCAGCCTTTGACAAGGGAATCAGCAAGCTGTACGATCTGCCGCGTTGACATTTAAAAACCTCATTCAGTTTTGATTGTCGATAACGTGATCAGGTTGGTGGAACAACCTGATCACACCTTGAATAGTCAGTCATTACCCTCCTTCTTTTCTATAGTTACTGTGTATCCGTAAAGAGTCAAAATGCGATAAGCATCCAACGCCTCACGCTCACTTTTAAATGTTCTGACTTCGTGTAATCCTTTACCTTTATCAAGGGATACACAAAACTCATAATCTTCTTCTACTTCTATCTTTTTAATTAATTTATCAAGTTCGGCTAATGTTCGTTTTGGCTCAAAAAGAAATGTGCATTGTACAATGGCGTTTAAATCTTCCCGATCAAGCTCTAACAGAGCATCATTATAAGCAGCTTTAAAACAGCGATTATTACGCAGATCAGATGCAAACTGCATTGCGGCTTGTTTTAACGTTTTCATGAATTTCCCTTGCATTGATGTTAATAGACAATTTCAGAATCAATATTGAAATTTCCAGAAAATGCAGGGATGCCCCTGCATTCATAATGCTTAACAAAGACACTCAATAAAATCTTTAAAACTCAAGCATTCATCGCCATCTTTTAATGAATCAAAATATTTTTCATATTCGTCCCTGTAGAAAAGGACTAAATCAACATCACTCTGCTTAAGTTCGCCAAACTGAGGAACAATTCCGGCTTTATAGTCACGAATTTTATTGTTATCAGTAAATATGACAACATACTGTTGTCCAGTATCCTTATGCATAAGGATAATAGTGCAAAGCGTTACTCGTTCGAATGTGAAAACATGATTAGTGGTTGAAGTAAAAACAGATGAGCATTTCATTTTAAATCTCCTGCCCTGCTGGGCTATTGTGAGAGGGGCCATTCCCCTTTCGATGAAACAATAATACGACTTTTAAGTCGTATT
>NZ_JAOWFX010000027.1:0-27500 GCF_030333435.1 Citrobacter sp. CK191
GCATTCGACCAGATCGATAACGCGCCGGAAGAAAAAGCTCGTGGTATCACCATCAACACTTCTCACGTTGAATACGACACCCCGACTCGCCACTACGCGCACGTAGACTGCCCGGGCCACGCCGACTATGTTAAAAACATGATCACCGGTGCTGCGCAGATGGACGGCGCGATCCTGGTTGTTGCTGCGACTGACGGCCCGATGCCGCAGACCCGTGAGCACATCCTGCTGGGTCGTCAGGTAGGCGTTCCGTACATCATCGTGTTCCTGAACAAATGCGACATGGTTGATGACGAAGAGCTGCTGGAACTGGTTGAGATGGAAGTGCGTGAACTGCTGTCTCAGTACGATTTCCCGGGCGACGACACGCCGATCGTTCGTGGTTCTGCTCTGAAGGCGCTGGAAGGCGACGCAGAGTGGGAAGCGAAAATCATCGAACTGGCTGGCTACCTGGATTCTTACATCCCGGAACCAGAGCGTGCGATTGACAAGCCGTTCCTGCTGCCGATCGAAGACGTATTCTCCATCTCCGGTCGTGGTACCGTTGTTACCGGTCGTGTAGAGCGCGGTATCATCAAAGTGGGCGAAGAAGTTGAAATCGTTGGTATCAAAGAGACTGCGAAGTCTACCTGTACTGGCGTTGAAATGTTCCGCAAACTGCTGGACGAAGGCCGTGCTGGTGAGAACGTAGGTGTTCTGCTGCGTGGTATCAAACGTGAAGAAATCGAACGTGGTCAGGTACTGGCTAAGCCGGGTTCCATCAAGCCGCACACCAAGTTCGAATCTGAAGTTTATATCCTGTCCAAAGACGAAGGCGGCCGTCATACTCCGTTCTTCAAAGGCTACCGTCCGCAGTTCTACTTCCGTACAACTGACGTGACTGGCACCATCGAACTGCCGGAAGGCGTAGAGATGGTAATGCCGGGCGACAACATCAAAATGGTTGTTACCCTGATCCACCCGATCGCGATGGACGACGGTCTGCGTTTCGCAATCCGTGAAGGCGGCCGTACCGTTGGCGCGGGCGTTGTTGCTAAAGTAATGAGCTAATTATTTAATAATTAGCTCTGCACTTAAAAAGGGCGCTTCGGCGCCCTTTTTGCTGTCTGTCATATCTACCTGCTATATAAAGAGTGTCATATTTAGTCGCATTTTTTATTCCTCTCCCTGCACACAAACGTATTTGTGCTATTGTAATCATAACTATTCTCATTTACACTTTGCGCAGAAATTGAACGGGAGCGATCATGTACGTTTGTTTGTGTAATGGTGTAAGTGATAAAAAAATTCGTCAGGCTGTTCGTCAGTTTCACCCTCAATCTTTCCAACAATTACGTAAGTTTATTCCTGTTGGAAATCAATGCGGTAAGTGCGTCCGGGCGGCGCGTGAAGTGATGCAGGATGAGTTAATGCAAATGCCGGAGTTTAAAGAAATCGCCTGAGTCACATTCTTTTTTTTGACATCCTTGTAGCCCCATCTACGCTCTAAGAGTGGAAGCGGAGGGACTATAAAATGAAAGGTGATGTTAAAATCATAAATTATCTCAATAAACTATTGGGAAATGAGCTTGTCGCAATCAATCAGTACTTTCTCCATGCCCGTATGTTTAAAAACTGGGGGCTCACTCGTCTGAATGACGTCGAATACCATGAATCCATCGATGAAATGAAACACGCTGATAAATATATCGAGCGTATTTTATTTCTTGAGGGTATCCCAAACTTGCAGGATCTTGGCAAGCTGGGCATTGGTGAAGATGTCGAAGAGATGTTGCAGTCAGATCTCCGTCTGGAACTGGAAGGAGCGAAGGATCTACGTGAAGCCATAGCCTACGCCGACAGCGTTCATGATTACGTTAGCCGGGACATGATGATTGAGATCCTGACAGATGAAGAAGGGCATATCGACTGGCTTGAGACGGAGCTGGATCTGATTGCAAAAATTGGTCTACAGAATTACCTGCAATCGCAGATTAAAGTGGACGATTAACTCCCCGACAGCAGTGTTTTCCAGCCAATGATAAAACCCGCAGCCGCCAGAAATGGCCCGAACGGCAGCGGGTTTTTTAATGCCCCTTTCCCGTTTATTACGTACATCGCCATCACGTTAATGCTGGCAATAAGCGCGGCCAGAAAGACCAGCAGGGGTAATGACTCCCAACGATGCCAGGCGCCAAGCGCGGCAAGAAATTTGATATCGCCGTACCCGAGCCCCTCTTTGCGATACAGCAGTCGATATCCCCAATAGAGAAGGGCGAACCCGCCGTAACCCGCAATGGCGCCCCAAAGCGCATCTGGCAAATGGTCAGGTAAACAGCACAGGTAATAAAGCAGGCCGCTCCAGAGCAGGGGACAGGTAAACCGATCGGGCAAGAGTCCTGTTCGCGCGTCATACATCCCGGATAGCGCAGATAATAAGAGGTAGATAATCAGGAAGGGGAGGTCGGGTTGCATCATGTCATCCTCATTAAACGTTGCGCTCACCATCCGTGAAACTCATTTTCCACGCAACGGAGGAATGATGACGTTGCGCAGTGTATTCCGAAGAAAATGCGCAAAACAAAAATGGCACAACGCGTGTGCGAAGTTGCTCGCATTACAGACGAAATGATTAATATCTACGCGGCACTTGCGTCAGGCTGAGATTTGCGTATAATGCGCGGGCTTGTCTTAGTTGACGGCAGGTTCGATCTGAACCTTAGGTAGCCGATTTGGTTATCTAACAATGCTCCCAATCGGGGAGCTACGTAAGAACGGTTACACTCTCCCATCAATCGTAATGGGCACGAGGAGTAATCATTTTCGTTTATAAAATAATTGGAGCTCTGGTCTCATGCAGAACCAAAGAATCCGTATCCGCCTGAAAGCGTTTGATCATCGTCTGATCGATCAATCAACCGCGGAAATCGTCGAGACTGCTAAGCGCACTGGTGCGCAAGTCCGTGGTCCGATCCCGCTGCCGACCCGCAAAGAGCGCTTTACCGTTCTGATCTCCCCGCACGTTAACAAAGACGCGCGCGATCAGTACGAAATTCGCACTCACAAGCGTCTGGTTGACATCGTTGAGCCAACCGAGAAAACCGTTGATGCTCTGATGCGTCTGGACCTGGCTGCCGGTGTAGACGTGCAGATCAGCCTGGGTTAATCAGGTCATCGAGCGATTGAGAGGTTGAAACAATGATTGGTTTAGTCGGTAAAAAAGTGGGTATGACCCGCATCTTCACTGAAGATGGCGTCTCTATCCCAGTAACCGTAATCGAAGTTGAAGCAAACCGCGTTACTCAGGTTAAAGATCTGGCTAACGATGGCTACCGCGCTGTTCAGGTTACCACTGGTGCTAAAAAAGCTAACCGTGTAACCAAGCCGGAAGCTGGCCACTTTGCTAAAGCTGGCGTAGAAGCTGGCCGCGGCCTGTGGGAGTTCCGTCTGGCAGAGGGTGAAGAATACACCGTTGGTCAGAGCATTAGCGTTGAACTGTTTGCTGACGTTAAAAAAGTTGACGTAACTGGCACCTCTAAAGGTAAAGGTTTCGCAGGTACCGTTAAGCGCTGGAACTTCCGTACCCAGGACGCTACTCACGGTAACTCCTTGTCTCACCGCGTTCCGGGTTCTATCGGTCAGAACCAGACTCCGGGCAAAGTGTTCAAAGGCAAGAAAATGGCAGGTCAGCTGGGTAACGAACGTGTAACCGTTCAGAGCCTGGACGTAGTACGTGTTGACGCTGAGCGCAACCTGCTGCTGGTTAAAGGTGGTGTTCCGGGTGCAACCGGTTGCGACCTGATCGTTAAACCAGCTGTGAAGGCGTAAGGGGATAGCAATGGAATTAGTATTGAAAGACGCGCAGAGCGCGCTGACTGTTTCCGAAACTACCTTCGGTCGTGATTTCAACGAAGCGCTGGTTCACCAGGTTGTTGTTGCTTATGCAGCTGGTGCTCGTCAGGGCACTCGTGCTCAGAAGACTCGTGCTGAAGTAACTGGTTCCGGTAAAAAACCGTGGCGCCAGAAAGGTACCGGCCGTGCGCGTTCTGGTTCTATCAAGAGCCCGATCTGGCGTTCTGGTGGCGTGACCTTCGCTGCACGTCCGCAGGACCACAGTCAAAAAGTTAACAAGAAGATGTACCGCGGCGCGCTGAAAAGCATTCTGTCCGAACTGGTACGTCAGGATCGTCTGATCGTTGTCGAGAAGTTCTCTGTAGAAGCGCCTAAAACTAAGCTGCTGGCTCAGAAACTGAAAGACATGGCTCTGGAAGATGTGCTGATCATCACCGGTGAGCTGGACGAGAACCTGTTCCTGGCTGCGCGCAACCTGCACAAGGTTGACGTACGCGATGCAACTGGTATCGACCCGGTTAGCCTGATCGCCTTCGACAAAGTCGTAATGACTGCTGATGCTGTTAAGCAAGTTGAGGAGATGCTGGCATGATTCGTGAAGAACGTCTGCTGAAGGTGCTGCGCGCACCGCACGTTTCTGAAAAAGCGTCTACTGCGATGGAAAAAACCAACACCATCGTTCTCAAAGTTGCTAAAGACGCGACCAAAGCAGAAATCAAAGCTGCTGTGCAGAAACTGTTTGAAGTCGAAGTCGAAGTCGTTAACACCCTGGTTGTTAAAGGGAAAGTTAAACGTCACGGACAGCGTATCGGTCGTCGTAGCGACTGGAAAAAAGCTTACGTCACCCTGAAAGAAGGCCAGAATCTGGACTTCGTTGGCGGCGCTGAGTAAGTCGGAGGAGTAATACAATGGCAGTTGTTAAATGTAAACCGACATCTCCGGGTCGTCGCCACGTAGTTAAAGTGGTTAACCCTGAGCTGCACAAGGGCAAACCTTTTGCTCCGTTGCTGGAAAAAAACAGCAAATCCGGTGGTCGTAACAACAATGGCCGTATCACCACTCGTCATATCGGTGGTGGCCACAAGCAGGCATACCGTATTGTTGACTTCAAACGCAACAAAGATGGTATCCCGGCAGTTGTTGAACGTCTTGAGTACGATCCGAACCGTTCCGCGAACATCGCGCTGGTTCTGTACAAAGACGGTGAGCGCCGTTACATCCTGGCCCCTAAAGGCCTGAAAGCTGGCGACCAGATTCAATCTGGCGTTGATGCTGCAATCAAACCAGGCAACACCCTGCCGATGCGCAACATCCCGGTTGGTTCTACCGTTCATAACGTAGAAATGAAACCAGGTAAAGGCGGTCAGCTGGCACGTTCCGCTGGTACTTACGTTCAGATCGTTGCGCGCGATGGTGCTTATGTCACCCTGCGTCTGCGTTCTGGTGAAATGCGTAAAGTCGAAGCAGACTGCCGTGCAACTCTGGGCGAAGTTGGCAATGCTGAGCATATGCTGCGCGTTCTGGGTAAAGCAGGTGCTGCACGCTGGCGTGGTGTTCGTCCGACCGTTCGCGGTACCGCGATGAACCCAGTAGACCACCCACATGGTGGTGGTGAAGGTCGTAACTTTGGTAAGCACCCGGTAACTCCGTGGGGCGTTCAAACCAAAGGTAAGAAGACCCGCAGCAACAAGCGTACTGATAAATTCATCGTACGTCGCCGTAGCAAATAATTTTAGAGGATAAGCCATGCCACGTTCTCTCAAGAAAGGTCCTTTTATTGACCTGCACTTGCTGAAGAAGGTAGAGAAAGCGGTGGAAAGCGGAGACAAGAAGCCCCTGCGCACTTGGTCCCGTCGTTCAACGATCTTTCCTAACATGATCGGTTTGACCATCGCTGTCCATAATGGTCGTCAGCACGTTCCGGTATTTGTAACCGATGAAATGGTCGGTCACAAACTGGGTGAATTCGCACCGACTCGTACTTATCGCGGCCACGCTGCTGATAAAAAAGCGAAGAAGAAATAAGGTAGGAGGAAGAGATGGAAACTATCGCTAAACATCGCCATGCTCGTTCTTCTGCTCAGAAGGTTCGCCTTGTTGCTGACCTGATTCGCGGTAAGAAAGTGTCGCAGGCTCTGGATATTTTGACCTACACCAACAAGAAAGCGGCTGTACTGGTCAAGAAAGTCCTGGAATCTGCCATTGCTAACGCTGAACACAACGATGGCGCTGACATTGACGATCTGAAAGTTACGAAAATTTTCGTAGACGAAGGCCCGAGCATGAAGCGCATTATGCCGCGTGCAAAAGGTCGTGCAGATCGCATCCTGAAGCGCACCAGCCACATTACTGTGGTTGTGTCCGATCGCTGAGACTCTGGAGACTAGCAATGGGTCAGAAAGTACATCCTAATGGTATTCGCCTGGGTATTGTAAAACCATGGAACTCTACCTGGTTTGCGAACACCAAAGAATTCGCTGACAACCTGGACAGCGATTTTAAAGTACGTCAGTACCTGACGAAGGAACTGGCTAAAGCGTCCGTATCTCGTATCGTTATCGAGCGTCCGGCTAAGAGCATCCGTGTGACTATTCACACTGCTCGTCCGGGTATCGTTATCGGTAAGAAAGGCGAAGACGTAGAAAAACTGCGTAAGGTCGTAGCGGATATCGCTGGCGTTCCTGCACAGATCAATATCGCCGAAGTTCGTAAGCCTGAACTGGACGCAAAATTGGTTGCTGACAGCATCACTTCTCAGCTGGAACGTCGCGTTATGTTCCGTCGTGCTATGAAGCGTGCTGTACAGAACGCAATGCGTCTGGGCGCTAAAGGTATTAAAGTTGAAGTTAGCGGCCGTCTGGGCGGCGCGGAAATCGCTCGTACCGAATGGTACCGTGAAGGTCGCGTACCGCTGCACACTCTGCGTGCTGACATCGACTACAACACCTCTGAAGCGCACACCACTTACGGTGTAATCGGCGTTAAAGTGTGGATCTTCAAAGGCGAGATCCTGGGTGGTATGGCTGCTGTTGAACAACCGGAAAAACCGGCTGCTCAACCGAAAAAGCAGCAGCGTAAAGGCCGTAAATAAGGAGCGTCGCTGATGTTACAACCAAAGCGTACAAAATTCCGTAAAATGCACAAAGGCCGTAACCGCGGTCTGGCGCAGGGTACGGATGTTAGCTTCGGCAGCTTCGGTCTGAAAGCTGTTGGCCGTGGTCGTCTGACTGCCCGTCAGATCGAAGCAGCACGTCGTGCTATGACCCGTGCAGTTAAGCGTCAAGGTAAGATCTGGATCCGTGTATTCCCGGACAAACCGATCACTGAAAAGCCGCTGGCAGTGCGTATGGGTAAAGGTAAAGGTAACGTGGAGTATTGGGTTGCCTTGATTCAGCCGGGTAAAGTCCTGTATGAAATGGACGGCGTACCGGAAGAGCTGGCCCGTGAAGCATTCAAGCTGGCAGCAGCGAAACTGCCGATTAAAACCACCTTTGTAACTAAGACGGTGATGTAATGAAAGCAAAAGAGCTGCGTGAGAAGAGTGTTGAAGAGCTGAACACCGAGCTGCTGAACCTGCTGCGTGAGCAGTTCAACCTGCGTATGCAGGCTGCAAGTGGCCAGCTGCAACAGTCTCACCTGTTGAAGCAAGTGCGTCGTGATGTCGCACGCGTTAAGACTTTACTGACTGAGAAGGCGGGTGCGTAATGACCGATAAAATCCGTACTCTGCAAGGTCGCGTTGTTAGCGACAAAATGGAGAAATCCATTGTTGTTGCTATCGAACGTTTTGTGAAACACCCGATCTACGGTAAATTCATCAAGCGTACGACCAAACTGCACGTACATGACGAGAACAACGAATGTGGTACCGGTGACGTGGTTGAAATCCGCGAATGCCGCCCACTGTCCAAGACTAAGTCCTGGACGCTGGTTCGCGTTGTAGAGAAAGCGGTTCTGTAATACAGTACCCATTCTCAACGAATAAACGGCTCAGCGATGGGCCGTTTATTTTTTCTACCCATATCGTTGAAGCGGTGTTATAATGCCGCGCCCCCGATATGGGGCTTTTTTAACGACCTGATTTTCGGGTCTCAGTAGTAGTTGACATTAGCGGAGCACTAAAATGATCCAAGAACAGACTATGCTGAACGTCGCCGACAACTCCGGTGCACGTCGCGTAATGTGTATCAAGGTTCTGGGTGGCTCGCACCGTCGCTACGCAGGCGTAGGCGACATCATCAAGATCACCATCAAAGAAGCAATTCCGCGTGGTAAGGTCAAAAAAGGTGATGTGCTGAAGGCGGTAGTGGTGCGCACCAAGAAGGGTGTTCGTCGCCCGGACGGTTCTGTCATTCGCTTCGATGGTAATGCATGCGTTATTCTGAACAATAACAGCGAGCAGCCTATCGGTACGCGTATTTTTGGGCCGGTAACTCGTGAGCTTCGTACCGAGAAGTTCATGAAAATTATCTCTCTGGCACCAGAAGTACTCTAAGGAGCGAATCATGGCAGCGAAAATCCGTCGTGATGACGAAGTTATCGTGTTAACCGGTAAAGATAAAGGTAAACGCGGTAAAGTTAAGAATGTCCTGTCTTCCGGCAAGGTCATTGTTGAAGGTATCAACCTGGTTAAGAAACACCAGAAGCCGGTTCCGGCTCTGAACCAACCGGGTGGCATCGTTGAAAAAGAAGCCGCTATTCAGGTTTCCAACATTGCAATCTTCAATGCGGCAACCGGTAAGGCTGACCGTGTAGGCTTTAGATTCGAAGACGGTAAAAAAGTCCGTTTCTTCAAATCTAACAGCGAAACTATCAAGTAATTTGGAGTAGTACGATGGCGAAACTGCATGATTACTACAAAGACGAAGTAGTTAATAAACTCATGACTGAGTTTAACTACAATTCTGTCATGCAAGTCCCTCGGGTCGAGAAGATCACCCTGAACATGGGTGTTGGTGAAGCGATCGCTGACAAGAAACTGCTGGATAACGCAGCAGCTGACCTGGCAGCAATCTCCGGTCAAAAACCGTTGATCACCAAAGCACGCAAATCTGTTGCAGGCTTCAAAATCCGTCAGGGCTATCCGATCGGCTGTAAAGTAACTCTGCGTGGCGAACGCATGTGGGAGTTCTTTGAGCGCCTGATCACTATTGCTGTACCGCGTATCCGTGACTTCCGTGGCCTGTCCGCTAAGTCTTTCGACGGTCGTGGTAACTACAGCATGGGTGTCCGTGAGCAGATCATCTTCCCAGAAATCGACTACGATAAAGTCGACCGCGTTCGTGGTTTGGATATTACCATTACCACTACTGCGAAATCTGACGAAGAAGGCCGTGCTCTGCTGGCTGCCTTTGACTTCCCGTTCCGCAAGTAAGGTAGGGTTACTGAATGGCTAAGCAATCAATGAAAGCACGCGAAGTAAAACGCGTAGCTTTAGCTGATAAATACTTCGCGAAACGCGCTGAACTGAAAGCGATCATCTCTGATGTGAACGCTTCCGACGAAGATCGTTGGAACGCTGTTCTTAAGCTGCAGACTCTGCCGCGTGATTCCAGCCCGTCTCGTCAGCGTAACCGCTGCCGTCAAACAGGTCGTCCACATGGTTATGTGGGCAAGTTCGGGTTGAGCCGTATCAAGTTACGTGAAGCCGCTATGCGCGGTGAAGTACCAGGCTTGAAAAAGGCTAGCTGGTAATTGTCACCAATTGAATCACGGGAGTAAAGACAGATGAGCATGCAAGATCCGATCGCGGATATGCTGACCCGTATCCGTAACGGTCAGGCCGCGAACAAAGCTGCGGTCACCATGCCTTCCTCCAAGCTGAAAGTGGCAATTGCCAACGTGCTGAAGGAAGAAGGTTTTATCGAAGATTTTAAAGTTGAAGGCGACACCAAGCCGGAACTGGAACTGACTCTTAAGTATTTCCAGGGTAAAGCTGTTGTAGAAAGCATTCAGCGTGTCAGCCGCCCAGGTCTGCGCATCTACAAACGTAAAGATGAGCTGCCGAAAGTTATGGCGGGTCTGGGTATCGCAGTTGTTTCTACCTCTAAAGGTGTTATGACTGATCGTGCAGCGCGCCAGGCTGGTCTTGGTGGCGAAATTATCTGCTACGTAGCCTAATCGGAGGAAAAAATGTCTCGTGTTGCTAAAGCACCGGTCGTTGTTCCTGCCGGCGTTGATGTAAAAATCAACGGTCAGGTTATTACGATCAAAGGTAAAAACGGCGAGCTGACTCGTACTCTCAACGATGCTGTTGAAGTTAAACATGCAGATAATGCACTGACCTTCGGTCCGCGTGATGGTTACGTAGACGGTTGGGCTCAGGCTGGTACCGCGCGTGCCCTGCTGAACTCAATGGTTATCGGTGTTACCGAAGGCTTCACTAAGAAGCTGCAGCTGGTTGGTGTAGGTTATCGTGCAGCGGTTAAAGGGAATGTAGTAAACCTGTCCTTAGGTTTCTCTCACCCGGTTGACCACCAGCTGCCAGCAGGTATTACTGCAGAATGTCCGACTCAGACTGAAATCGTGCTGAAAGGTGCTGATAAGCAGGTGATCGGTCAGGTTGCAGCAGATCTGCGCGCCTACCGTCGTCCTGAGCCTTACAAAGGCAAGGGTGTTCGTTACGCCGACGAAGTCGTGCGTACCAAAGAGGCTAAGAAGAAGTAAGGTAACACTATGGATAAGAAATCTGCTCGTATCCGTCGTGCGACCCGCGCACGCCGCAAGCTCCAGGAGCTGGGCGCAACTCGCCTGGTGGTACATCGTACCCCGCGTCACATTTACGCACAGGTAATTGCACCGAACGGTTCTGAAGTTCTGGTAGCTGCTTCTACTGTAGAAAAAGCTATCGCTGAACAACTGAAGTACACCGGTAACAAAGACGCGGCTGCAGCTGTGGGTAAAGCTGTCGCTGAACGCGCTCTGGAAAAAGGCATCAAAGATGTGTCCTTTGACCGTTCCGGGTTCCAATATCATGGTCGTGTCCAGGCACTGGCAGATGCTGCCCGTGAAGCTGGCCTTCAGTTCTAAGGTAGAGGTGTAAGATGGCTCACATCGAAAAACAAGCTGGCGAACTGCAGGAAAAGCTGATCGCGGTAAACCGCGTATCTAAAACCGTTAAAGGTGGTCGTATTTTCTCCTTCACAGCTCTGACTGTAGTTGGCGATGGTAACGGTCGCGTTGGTTTTGGTTACGGTAAAGCGCGTGAAGTTCCAGCAGCGATCCAGAAAGCGATGGAAAAAGCCCGTCGCAATATGATTAACGTCGCGCTGAACAACGGCACCCTGCAACACCCGGTTAAAGGTGTTCACACGGGTTCTCGTGTATTCATGCAGCCAGCTTCCGAAGGTACCGGTATCATCGCCGGTGGTGCAATGCGCGCCGTTCTGGAAGTTGCTGGGGTTCATAACGTTCTGGCTAAAGCATATGGTTCCACCAACCCGATCAACGTGGTTCGTGCAACTATTGATGGCCTGGAAAATATGAATTCTCCAGAAATGGTCGCTGCCAAGCGTGGTAAATCCGTTGAAGAAATTCTGGGGAAATAAACCATGGCAAAGACTATTAAAATTACTCAAACCCGCAGTGCAATCGGTCGTCTGCCGAAACACAAGGCAACGCTGCTTGGCCTGGGTCTGCGTCGTATTGGTCACACCGTAGAGCGCGAGGATACTCCTGCTGTTCGTGGTATGGTCAACGCGGTTTCCTTCATGGTTAAAGTTGAGGAGTAAGAGATGCGTTTAAATACTCTGTCTCCGGCCGAAGGCTCCAAAAAGGCGGGTAAACGCCTGGGTCGTGGTATCGGTTCTGGCCTCGGTAAAACCGGTGGTCGTGGTCACAAAGGTCAGAAGTCTCGTTCTGGCGGTGGCGTACGTCGCGGTTTCGAGGGTGGTCAGATGCCTCTGTACCGTCGTCTGCCGAAATTCGGCTTCACTTCTCGCAAAGCAGCGATTACAGCCGAAGTTCGTCTGTCTGACCTGGCTAAAGTAGAAGGCGGCGTAGTAGACCTGAACACGCTGAAAGCGGCTAACATTATCGGTATCCAGATCGAGTTCGCGAAAGTGATCTTGGCTGGTGAAGTCACTACTCCGGTAACTGTTCGTGGCCTGCGTGTTACTAAAGGCGCTCGTGCTGCTATCGAAGCTGCTGGCGGTAAAATCGAGGAATAAGTAGCAGATGGCTAAACAACCGGGATTAGATTTTCAAAGCGCCAAAGGTGGCTTAGGCGAGCTGAAACGCAGACTGCTGTTTGTTATCGGCGCGCTGATTGTGTTCCGTATTGGCTCTTTTATTCCGATCCCTGGTATTGATGCCGCTGTACTTGCCAAACTGCTTGAGCAACAGCGAGGCACCATCATTGAAATGTTTAACATGTTCTCTGGTGGTGCACTCAGCCGTGCTTCTATCTTTGCTCTGGGTATCATGCCGTATATTTCGGCGTCGATTATTATCCAGCTGCTGACGGTGGTTCACCCAACGCTGGCAGAAATTAAGAAAGAAGGGGAGTCTGGTCGTCGTAAGATCAGCCAGTACACCCGCTACGGTACTCTGGTGCTGGCGATATTCCAGTCGATCGGTATTGCTACCGGTCTGCCGAATATGCCTGGTATGCAAGGCCTGGTAATGAATCCGGGCTTTGCATTCTATTTCACCGCTGTTGTAAGTCTGGTTACAGGAACCATGTTCCTGATGTGGTTGGGCGAACAGATTACTGAACGTGGTATCGGCAACGGTATCTCAATCATTATCTTCGCCGGTATTGTCGCGGGACTCCCGCCAGCCATTGCCCATACTATCGAGCAAGCGCGTCAAGGCGACCTGCACTTCCTCGTGTTGCTGTTGGTTGCAGTATTAGTATTTGCAGTGACGTTCTTTGTTGTATTTGTTGAGCGTGGTCAACGCCGCATTGTGGTAAACTACGCAAAACGTCAGCAGGGTCGTCGTGTCTATGCTGCACAGAGCACACATTTACCGCTGAAAGTGAATATGGCGGGGGTAATCCCGGCAATTTTCGCTTCCAGTATTATTCTGTTCCCGGCAACCATCGCGTCATGGTTCGGGGGCGGTACTGGTTGGAACTGGCTGACAACAATTTCGCTGTATTTGCAGCCTGGGCAACCGCTTTATGTGTTACTCTATGCGTCTGCAATCATCTTCTTCTGTTTCTTCTACACGGCGTTGGTTTTCAACCCGCGTGAAACAGCAGATAACCTGAAGAAGTCCGGTGCATTTGTACCAGGAATTCGTCCGGGAGAGCAAACGGCGAAGTATATCGATAAAGTAATGACCCGCCTGACTTTGGTTGGTGCGCTTTACATTACCTTTATCTGCCTGATCCCGGAGTTCATGCGTGATGCAATGAAAGTACCGTTCTACTTTGGTGGGACCTCACTGCTTATCGTTGTCGTCGTGATTATGGACTTTATGGCTCAAGTGCAAACTCTGATGATGTCCAGTCAGTATGAGTCTGCATTGAAGAAGGCGAACCTGAAAGGCTACGGCCGTTAATTGGTCGCCCGAGAAGTTACGGAGAGTAAAAATGAAAGTTCGTGCTTCCGTCAAGAAATTATGCCGTAACTGCAAAATCGTTAAGCGTGATGGCGTCATCCGCGTGATTTGCAGTGCCGAGCCGAAGCATAAACAGCGCCAAGGCTGATTTATTCGCATATTTTTCTTGCAAAGTTGGGTTGAGCTGGCTAGATTAGCCAGCCAATCTTTTGTATGTCTGTACGTTTCCATTTGAGTATCCTGAAAACGGGCTTTTCAGCATGGTGCGTACATATTAAATAGTAGGAGTGCATAGTGGCCCGTATAGCAGGCATTAACATTCCTGATCAGAAACATGCTGTGATCGCGTTAACTTCGATCTACGGCGTCGGTAAGACCCGTTCTAAAGCCATTCTGGCTGCAGCGGGTATCGCTGAAAATGTTAAGATCAGTGAGCTGTCTGAAGAACAAATCGACACGCTGCGTGACGAAGTTGCCAAATTTGTCGTTGAAGGTGATCTGCGCCGTGAAATCAGCATGAGCATCAAGCGCCTGATGGATCTTGGTTGCTATCGCGGTTTGCGTCATCGTCGTGGTCTCCCGGTTCGCGGTCAGCGTACCAAGACCAACGCACGTACCCGTAAGGGTCCGCGCAAACCGATCAAGAAATAATCGGGGTGATTGAATAATGGCAAAGGCACCAATTCGTGCACGTAAACGTGTAAGAAAACAAGTCTCTGACGGCGTGGCTCATATCCATGCTTCTTTCAACAACACCATCGTGACTATCACTGATCGTCAGGGTAACGCGCTGGGTTGGGCAACAGCCGGTGGTTCCGGTTTCCGTGGTTCTCGCAAATCCACTCCGTTTGCAGCTCAGGTTGCAGCAGAGCGTTGCGCTGACGCCGTAAAAGAATACGGTATCAAGAATCTGGAAGTTATGGTTAAAGGTCCGGGTCCAGGTCGCGAATCTACCATTCGTGCACTGAACGCCGCTGGTTTCCGCATCACTAATATTACTGATGTGACTCCGATCCCTCATAACGGTTGTCGTCCGCCGAAAAAACGTCGCGTATAACGCTTCGTTTTCCAGGTTTGTTGGAGAAAGAAAATGGCAAGATATTTGGGTCCTAAGCTCAAGCTGAGCCGTCGTGAGGGCACCGACTTATTCCTTAAGTCTGGCGTTCGCGCGATCGATACCAAGTGTAAAATTGAACAAGCTCCTGGCCAGCACGGTGCGCGTAAACCGCGTCTGTCTGACTATGGTGTGCAGTTGCGTGAAAAGCAAAAAGTTCGCCGTATCTATGGTGTGCTGGAGCGTCAGTTCCGTAACTACTACAAAGAAGCAGCGCGTCTGAAAGGCAACACCGGTGAAAACCTGTTGGCTCTGCTGGAAGGTCGTCTGGACAACGTTGTATACCGTATGGGCTTCGGCGCCACTCGTGCAGAAGCACGCCAGCTGGTTAGCCATAAAGCAATTATGGTAAACGGTCGTGTTGTTAACATCGCTTCTTATCAGGTTAGTCCGAATGACGTTGTTAGCATTCGTGAGAAAGCGAAGAAGCAGTCTCGCGTGAAAGCCGCTCTGGAGCTGGCTGAGCAGCGTGAAAAGCCAACCTGGCTGGAAGTTGATGCTGGCAAGATGGAAGGTACGTTTAAGCGTAAGCCTGAGCGTTCTGATCTGTCTGCGGACATTAACGAACACCTGATCGTCGAGCTTTACTCCAAGTAAAGCTTAGTACCAAAGAGAGGACACAATGCAGGGTTCTGTGACAGAGTTTCTAAAACCGCGCCTGGTAGATATCGAGCAAGTGAGTTCGACGCACGCCAAGGTGACCCTTGAGCCTTTAGAGCGTGGCTTTGGCCATACTCTGGGTAACGCACTGCGCCGTATTCTGCTCTCATCGATGCCGGGTTGCGCGGTGACCGAGGTTGAGATTGATGGTGTACTACATGAGTACAGCACCAAAGAAGGCGTTCAGGAAGACATCCTGGAAATCCTGCTCAACCTGAAAGGGCTGGCGGTGAGAGTTCAGGGTAAAGATGAAGTTATTCTTACCTTGAATAAATCTGGCATTGGCCCTGTGACTGCAGCCGACATTACCCATGATGGGGATGTCGAAATCGTCAAGCCGCAGCACGTGATCTGCCACCTGACCGATGAGAACGCGTCTATTAGCATGCGTATCAAAGTTCAGCGCGGTCGTGGTTATGTGCCGGCTTCTACCCGAATTCATTCGGAAGAAGATGAGCGCCCAATCGGCCGTCTGCTGGTCGACGCATGCTACAGCCCTGTAGAGCGTATTGCCTACAATGTTGAAGCAGCGCGTGTAGAACAGCGTACCGACCTGGACAAGCTGGTCATCGAAATGGAAACCAACGGCACAATCGATCCTGAAGAGGCGATTCGTCGTGCGGCAACCATTCTGGCTGAACAACTGGAAGCTTTCGTTGACTTACGTGATGTACGTCAGCCGGAAGTGAAAGAAGAGAAACCAGAATTCGATCCGATCCTGCTGCGCCCTGTTGACGATCTGGAATTGACTGTCCGCTCTGCTAACTGCCTTAAAGCAGAAGCTATCCACTATATCGGTGATCTGGTACAGCGTACCGAGGTTGAGCTCCTTAAGACGCCTAACCTGGGTAAAAAATCTCTTACTGAGATTAAAGACGTGCTGGCTTCCCGTGGACTGTCTCTGGGCATGCGCCTGGAAAACTGGCCACCGGCAAGCATCGCTGACGAGTAACCGGATCACAGGTTAAGGTTTTACTGAGAAGGATAAGGTCATGCGCCATCGTAAGAGTGGTCGTCAACTGAACCGCAACAGCAGCCATCGCCAGGCTATGTTCCGCAACATGGCAGGTTCACTGGTTCGTCATGAGATCATCAAGACGACCCTGCCTAAAGCGAAAGAGCTGCGTCGCGTAGTTGAGCCGCTGATTACTCTTGCCAAGACTGATAGCGTAGCTAATCGTCGTCTGGCATTCGCCCGTACTCGTGATAACGAGATCGTGGCAAAACTGTTTAACGAACTGGGCCCGCGTTTCGCGAGCCGCGCCGGTGGTTACACTCGCATTCTGAAGTGTGGCTTCCGTGCAGGCGACAACGCGCCGATGGCATACATCGAGCTGGTTGATCGTTCTGAGTCTAAAGCAGAAGCTGCTGCAGAGTAATCTGTAGTAACGTAAAAAAACCCGCTCCGGCGGGTTTTTTTATATCCGCCGTATCCCCACTTATCTACAATATCTGTACTCTTTTTGTTCATCCCCTGGAGTTGTTGTATGTGGTTACTGGACCAGTGGGCAGAGCGCCATATTACCGATGCACAGACTAAAGGTGAGTTTGATAATCTGCCCGGCAGCGGTGAGCCGCTGGCCCTGGATGATGACTCACATGTGCCGCCTGAACTACGGACTGGCTACCGTTTACTCAAAAATGCCGGTTGCCTTCCCCCGGAGCTTGAACAGCGTAAAGAAGCCATTCAGCTATTGGATCTACTTAAAGGTATTCGTCAGGACGATCCACGGTATCAGGAAGTGAGCCGTCGTTTATCGCTCCTTGAACTAAAACTACGACAGGCGGGGCTGAGTACCGGGTTTTTACGCGGTGAATATGCAGATAAATTGCTGCATAAGATTAATGATGACTAACGGAGCTTATATGTATCGTATTGGTGAACTGGCAAAGCTGGCAGAAGTGACGCCTGATACCATCCGCTACTATGAAAAGCAGCAGATGATGGAGCATGAAGTGCGTACGGAAGGTGGTTTCCGACTCTACACGGAAAACGATCTTCAGCGCCTTAAGTTTATCCGCTATGCCCGGCAGTTGGGCTTTACGCTTGAGTCGATCCGGGAACTGTTGTCGATCCGTGTCGATCCTGAACACCATACCTGCCAGGAGTCGAAAGGAATCGTGCAGGAAAGGCTGAAAGAGGTCGAATCACGAATTGCGGAATTACAGAGTATGCAGCGTTCATTGCAGAGGCTGAACGATGCCTGCTGTGGAACGGCACACAGCAGCGTCTATTGTTCAATTCTGGAAGCACTGGAACAAGGTGCCAGCGGAGTAAAGCAGGAGTGTTGATTTATTGACCTGATGAGCCTACACTCGCGCCGTTAAACCATACAAACTGGAGTTATTATGAGTCGTTATCAGCATACGAAAGGGCAGATAAAAGACAACGCCATTGAGGCATTACTGCACGATCCGCTTTTCAGACAACGTGTTGAAAAAAATAAGAAAGGGAAAGGAAGTTATCTGCGTAAAGGCAAACATGGCAATCGGGGTAACTGGGAGGCCAGTGGCAAGAAAGTGAATCACTTTTTTACCACTGGCTTTCTGCTTATTAAGGCTTGTTAAGAACGGTTGTTTTGTTCTTTCAGAAGATCGCGGATCTCAGAAAGCAATACTTCTTCCGTTGTCGGCGCTGGCGCTTCCGTCGGTTCTTCTTTCTTACGATTCAGTTTGTTGATCAGTTTGATAGCCATGAAGATAGCAAACGCCACAATAACAAAATCAAAGACGTTCTGAATAAACACACCGTAATGCATCACGACTGCCGGGATATCTCCCTGCGCTTCGCGTAGCGTAAAGGCAAACTGTTTAAAATCGATCCCGCCAATTAACAATCCCAGCGGCGGCATAATGATATCAGCAACCAGAGAAGAAACGATCTTCCCGAATGCCGCACCAATAATCACACCCACTGCCAAATCAACAACATTCCCGCGCATCGCGAATTCGCGAAACTCTTTAATAAAGCTCATTTTATTCTCCCTATGCAACAGACGTTTATAAGTTTAACAAATGTTAAGGCATTTTCCATTTATGGATTGTTTAAAGGAGCATTTATTAGGCCCTGATAAAACAGGGGAATTAAAGAGGGCGCTGCATTAGCGCCCAAATAATTACAGGAAGAAAGGACTTGGCTGGAATAAGCGTTCGACGTCGGTAATAAACTTTTTATCCGTCAGGAACATAATCACATGATCGCCTTGTTCAATGCGCAAATTGTCATTGGCAATCATTACATCGTTACCGCGAACCACTGCGCCAATTATTGTTCCCGGTGGAAGTTTAATTTCATCAATGGCACGGCCTACGACGCGAGATGTACTTTCATCACCGTGGGCAACGGCTTCAATTGCTTCTGCTACACCACGACGTAGCGATGACACTCCCACAATATCGGCTTTACGCACATGGCTGAGTAACGCGGAAATCGTGGCCTGCTGTGGTGAAATGGCAATATCAATGACGCTCCCCTGGACGAGATCCACATAGGCGCGACGTTGAATGAGCACCATTACTTTCTTCGCACCCATCCGTTTGGCCAGCATTGCCGACATAATGTTGGCTTCATCATCGTTGGTGACTGCAATAAACAGATCAACCTGATCAATATGCTCTTCAGCCAGCAGTTCCTGATCCGACGCATCGCCAAAAAAGACGATCGTATTTTGCAGTTTTTCGGCAAGTTCGGAGGCCCGCTGTTGATCGCGCTCGATCAGTTTGACGCTGTAATCTTTTTCCAGACGACGCGCGAGACCGGCACCGATATTTCCCCCGCCGACTAACATAATACGCTTATAGGGTTTCTCCAGACGTTGCAGTTCGCTCATTACCGCACGGATATGCTGCGATGCGGCAATGAAAAAGACTTCATCGCCTGCTTCTACAATAGTCGAACCCTGGGGGCGAATGGGGCGGTCATGACGGAATATCGCGGCGACGCGGGTATCAATATGCGGCATATGCTCACGCATCGTGGATAACGCGTTCCCGATCAGCGGCCCGCCATAATAGGCTTTCACTACCGCAAGACTGACTTTACCTTCGGCGAAATTAACGACCTGCAATGCGCCAGGATATTCGATCAGGCGATAAATGTTATCGATGACCAGTTGCTCTGGCGCAATAAGATGGTCGATGGGGACGGCTTCAGAGTGGAAGAGTTTATCCGCATCGCGGACATAATCTGGCGAGCGGATACGGGCGATACGATTTGGCGTATTGAAGAGTGAATAGGCCACCTGGCAGGCGACCATATTCGTTTCATCGGAACTGGTCACGGCGACCAGCATATCCGCATCGTCTGCACCCGCTTCACGCAGTACGCGGGGGTGAGAGCCATGCCCTTGCACGACGCGGAGATCGAACTTGTCCTGTAAACTACGCAGGCGTTCGCCATTGATATCGACCACCGTGATGTCGTTGTTCTCTCCGACCAGGTTTTCAGCCAGCGTGCCGCCGACCTGCCCTGCGCCCAGAATGATAATTTTCATCAGTCGCGACCCGTTATCTCATCACTTTTTGATTAGCTTAGCGTAAAAGAAGCCGTCACCTTCTTCCGCACCTGGCAGATTTTGCACGCCCGGTTGAGCGGAGGTTCCGGTGCCGGTCAGGGTGGCGTCCGGGGTGCGCTGTAAAAAGGCCTGAATCTGTTGGCTATTCTCTTCCGGCAGGACAGAACAGGTCGCGTAGACCAGTGTTCCGCCTGACTTTAAATGTGGCCATATGGCATCCAGAATTTCCGACTGTAATTTTGCCAGTTCAGCAATATCACGATCGCGGCGTAGCCATTTGATATCCGGGTGACGACGAATGACGCCGGTGGCTGAACAAGGCGCATCCAGCAGAATACGGTCAAATTTCTGCTCGCCACACCATTGCGCGGGATATCGACCATCACCCTGTTTGACGGTTGCCTTCATCCCCAGACGTTTAAGGTTATCGTAAACGCGTGAAAGACGCTGTTCGTCGACATCGACAGCCAACACCTGCGCTTCAGGCGCGGCTTCGAGTATATGCGTTGTTTTACCCCCCGGTGCGGCGCACAAATCCAGGATTTGCTCGCCGTTTTGTGGGGCGAGGAAGCTAACACAGCCTTGCGCGGCAGCATCCTGAACCGTTACCCAACCCTCTTCAAAGCCGGGTAAGGCATGAACCGGCGCCGGAGACTCAAGACGTAGGGCGTCAGGATAGGCCGAGTGGGGAAAACCGTTCATTCCTGCGTCCTGCAATAACGCGAGCCAGCTGTCGCGTGAATGATGTGTACGGTTCACGCGTAGCCACATTGGAGGACGTTGGTTGTTGGCTTCGACAATCGCTTCCCATTGGGTGGGATAGGATTTTTGCAGGCGCTTTAGCAGCCAGGACGGATGCAGAAAACGTGCCTCGCTGGTCGCAAACTCAGCCAGCAACGCCTCCTGCTGACGCTGAAACTGACGCAAAACGCCATTGATCAGCCCCTTAAGCTGTGGGCGCTTAATAGCAACAGCACCTTCAACCGTTTCTGCGAGGGCCGCATGTGGTGGAATTCGTGTGTGCAATAGCTGGTAAAACCCTACCATGATCAGGTAATGCACGGTGCGTTGCTTACCGGTCATCGGGCGAGACATTAATTTATTAATCAGCCACTCCAGCTGCGAAAGGGTGCGCAACACGCCAAAGCACAGCTCCTGAAGCAGCGCTTTGTCTTTATCGGAGACTTTTTGCTGTAGTGGTGGCAGGACATTACTTAAGGATTGCCCTTGCTCAACAACCTGCTCAACGGCCTGTGCCGCCAGACTGCGTAAATTTTGTTTTTTCATAACCGCAAAAATAAAAATGCCCGGTAACACCGGGCGTAGTAAGACGTGACCGTCAGGCCAGACGGTTGCCAGGAATAAACCATTCCCGACGTGAATTTAAAAGATCCTGCGCGCTCATTGCCTTCTTACCTGCGGGTTGAAGGGAGAGCAGGTTCAGGATGCCGTTGCCGGTTGCAACCTGAATACCTTGTTTAGTCGCGTCAAGAATGGTGCCCGGTTCCGCTTGCGTTACGCGCTCTATCACTGACGCCTGCCACACTTTTACCGGCTGACCGTCAATTTCCATCCAGCTCATTGGCCAGGGATTAAAGGCGCGGATGCAGCGTTCAAGCTGTGCGGCAGAGAGAGACCAGTCCATACGCGCCTCTTCTTTGCTAAGTTTCTCAGCGTGAGTGGCCAGGGCGTTGTCCTGTACTTCTGGCTTCGCGGTACCGTTTTCTAACTGTTTCAGCGTTTCAATCAGCCCCTGTGGGCCAAGATCCGCCAGCTTGTCATACAGCGTGCCGCTGGTGTCTTTCTCGGTGATTGGACAGGCAAGTTTATAGAGCATATCGCCAGTATCCAGACCCACATCCATTTGCATGATGGTTACGCCCGTTTCGGCATCACCAGCCCAAAGTGAACGTTGGATCGGCGCTGCGCCACGCCAGCGCGGGAGCAGGGAACCGTGAACGTTGATGCAGCCGAGTCGCGGCATATCCAACACCGCTTTTGGCAGAATCAGGCCATACGCCACCACGACCATTACGTCAGCGTGTAAGTCTGCGACTAAATGCTGGTTTTCTTGTGGGCGCAAGGAGGCGGGCTGAAAAACCGCTATTCCTTTCTCTTCCGCCAGCACTTTCACCGGGCTGGGCATCAGCTTTTTACCGCGTCCAGCCGGGCGGTCGGGTTGGGTAAACACGCCAACGACGTTGTGTCCAGAAGACAACAGCGCGTCAAGATGACGCGCTGCAAAGTCAGGTGTACCCGCAAAAATAATACGTAGTGAGTCTGACACGTTGATTCTTGTCCTTAAGCTCGGGCGTTCAGGCGGTCGAGTTTCTCAACTTTCTGACGAATACGTTGTTGCTTCAGCGGCGACAGATAATCGATAAACAGTTTACCAACCAGGTGATCCATCTCGTGCTGAATACAGATAGCCAACAGACCGTCTGCTTCCAGCTCAAAAGATTGACCGTCGCGGTCGAGTGCGCGAATTTTCACTTTCTCCGCACGCGGCACTAAAGCACGCTGTTCTGGAATAGACAGACAGCCTTCTTCAATCCCCGTCTCACCGCTTTTTTCCAGCAGTTCCGGGTTGATTAACACCAGACGCTCGTCGCGGTTTTCCGAAACATCAATCACGATGATACGTTGATGAATATCGACCTGCGTTGCCGCCAGGCCAATACCTTCTTCTGCATACATCGTTTCGAACATATCATCGACGATACGCTGAATTTCTGCATTCACTTCTTCTACCGGTTTTGCGACTTTGCGAAGACGCTCGTCCGGAATATGTAACACTTGCAAAACTGCCATAATTATCCAGAGTTGTGTTCAGGAGTTGGAAAGATTATTACCTCTATTCTAGACAAAACCCCCTCCGATTGACAGCATCAGTGACCAATCGCAAAGATTGCCAGGACAGCCTGTGGCAGGGGGATAAAGGATGACCCGTACCGAAATTTGGTTACGTTTGATGCATGTGAGTGAATTGTATGGCGATGCAATGTTGAGCATTGCGAATTTGCTCATACAACAGCGTCAGATTGATAAGACTTTACTTCAGAACGCAGGGTTAACGTCCCGACAAGCGGAACGCTTTTTAACCGTCCCGCAAAAAGCGCTGGATGACGCGCAGCACTGGCTTGAGCAACCTCATCACCATTTGATTCTGGCCGGCAGCGCGCGTTATCCGGCACAGTTGAATGCGATTGCAGATTATCCCGGCGCTTTTTTTGTTGCAGGTGATCCAGAATGTCTCCAGAACTTCCAGCTTGGCGTCGTCGGAAGCCGGACACCTTCCTGGTATGGCGAGCGATGGGGGCGTTTGTTCTGTGAAAGTCTTGCCGTAAAAGGGGTGACGATTACCAGCGGGCTGGCGAGAGGAGTTGATGGCGTTGCGCATAAAGCCGCCTTAAACGCGAACGGGAAAAGCGTGGCTGTGCTGGGCAACGGTCTGGGAAGTATCCATCCCCGACGGCATACCCGGCTGGCTGAGGGGCTGATAGACGCCGGTGGCGCGCTGGTGTCGGAGTTTCCATTAGCGACGCTCCCTTTACCGCACCATTTTCCCCGACGAAACCGCATCATTAGTGGCCTGAGCAAAGGCGTGCTGGTGGTTGAAGCGGCGCTACGAAGCGGCTCTTTGGTTACTGCGCGCTGTGCGCTGGAGCAAGGGAGGGATGTCTTTGCCTTGCCAGGGCCGATAGGCAGCCCTGGCAGTGAAGGGCCGCATTGGTTGATCAAACAGGGCGCCACTCTTGTGACGGCGCCAGAGGATATTCTGGAAAATTTGCAATACGGCTTACATTGGCTGCCAGATGAGGCCGAAAATTCACTTTATTCACCAGATCAGGAAGTCGCAGCATTGCCATTTCCTATGCTCCTGGCTAACGTAGGAGATGAGGTAACACCTGTTGACGTCGTCGCTGAACGTGCCGGCCAACCTGTGCCAGAGGTAGTGGCTCAGCTACTCGAACTGGAGTTAGCAGGATGGATCGCAGCTGTACCCGGCGGCTATGTCCGATTAAGGAGGGCAAGCCATGTTCGACGTACTAATGTATTTGTTTGAGACTTACATCCATAACGAAGCTGAATTGCGTGTGGATCAGGACAAACTGGAACGGGATCTTACCGACGCTGGCTTTGACCGTGAAGACATCTACAACGCGCTACTGTGGCTGGAAAAGCTTGCTGATTATCAGGAAGGCCTCGCCGAACCTATGCAACTGGCTTCCGATCCGCTCTCCGTACGTATTTACACGGCAGAGGAGTGCAATCGACTGGATGCCAGCTGTCGGGGGTTTCTGTTATTCCTCGAGCAGATTCAGGTGCTAAACCTCGAAACGCGAGAAATGGTGATTGAACGCGTGCTCGCGCTGGATACCGCAGAATTCGATCTGGAAGACCTGAAGTGGGTGATCCTGATGGTTTTATTTAACATTCCGGGTTGTGAAAATGCGTATCAGCAAATGGAAGAATTACTCTTTGAAGTGAATGAAGGTATGCTGCATTAATCGACCTTCATTCAGCATGAGTTGTTATGGCTAAATCAGCACTGTTTACGGTGCATAAAAATGAGCCCTGCCCACAGTGCGGGGCTGAACTTGTTATTCGCTCCGGGAAACATGGTCCTTTTCTCGGCTGCTCACACTATCCAGAATGTGATTATGTCCGTCCGCTGAAATCGTCAGCAGACGGACATATCGTCAAAGTTCTGGAGGGGAAGTTTTGCCCGGCATGTGGTGCGGAGTTGGTATTGCGGCAGGGGCGGTTCGGCATGTTTATCGGTTGCAGTGACTACCCCGCGTGTGGTCATACCGAACTGATCGACAAACCAGACGAAACTGCCATTACCTGCCCTCAGTGCCAAAAAGGTCATCTGGTTCAACGGCGTTCCCGTTATGGTAAAACCTTTCATTCCTGCGATCGCTATCCTGAATGTCAGTTTGTCATTAACTTCAAACCGATAGCCGGAGAGTGTCC
Organism: Citrobacter sp. CK191; assembly: GCF_030333435.1. Lineage (NCBI taxonomy): Bacteria > Pseudomonadati > Pseudomonadota > Gammaproteobacteria > Enterobacterales > Enterobacteriaceae > Citrobacter > Citrobacter sp. CK191. Next base: position 24,606 of record NZ_JAOWFX010000027.1, read on the forward strand.
TGAATGTCACTATCCGCTACTCATCGAAAAGAAAACCGCGCAGGGTGTGAAGCACTTTTGCGCCAGTAAACAATGTGGAAAGCCGGTTCCGGCGGAACAACAAAGTGAATAATAACCTGCCTACAGACGCTATCGCGGCAGCGGTAGCGGTACTGCATAAAGAATGTGTCATCGCGTATCCCACAGAAGCTGTTTTCGGTGTTGGGTGCGATCCTGATAGTGAAACGGCGGTCAACCGCTTACTGGAATTGAAACAGCGTCCGGTTGAAAAAGGCCTCATTTTAATTGCGGCAAATTTTGAGCAGCTTAAGCCATATATTGATGACAGCATGCTGACAGATACGCAACGAGAAGCGATCTTTGCGTGCTGGCCTGGCCCGGTGACGTTTGTTTTTCCTGCACCGGCGACAACGCCGCGCTGGTTGACGGGACGTTTTGATTCGCTGGCGGTTCGCGTTACGGATCACCCGCTGGTGGTCTCATTGTGCCAGGCTTATGGCAAACCGTTGGTTTCCACCAGTGCGAATTTGACAGGGTTGCCTCCCTGCCGCACGGTCGAAGAAGTACGGGCGCAGTTTGGCGCGGATTTCCCCGTTGTTGAGGGTGAAACGGGAGGACGCCTGAATCCTTCTGAAATTCGTGATGCCCTGACGGGCGAGCTGTTTCGACAGGGGTAATACGATGGAAACCTATGCTGTTTTTGGTAACCCGATTGCGCACAGCAAGTCGCCATTGATTCATCAGCAGTTTGCGCAGCAACTGAAGATAGATCATCCCTATGGGCGTGTTCTGGCGCCGGTTGATGATTTCGTGAATACCCTTAACGCCTTCTTTGCGCAAGGAGGGAAAGGGGCGAACGTTACCGTTCCTTTTAAAGAGGAAGCGTTTGCACGCGCAGATGAACTGACGGAGCGTGCGGCGCTTGCCGGGGCGGTGAATACCCTGAAACGCCTTGATGATGGTCGCTTGCTGGGGGATAACACCGACGGCATCGGTCTGTTGAGCGATCTTGAACGTTTGTCTTTCATTCGTCCGGGGCTACGCATCCTGCTGATTGGGGCAGGGGGGGCTTCCAGGGGCGTACTGTTACCGCTGCTATCAATGGATTGTGCGGTTACTATTGCGAACCGAACCGCTTCCCGTGCTGAAGAACTGGCGCAAATCTTCGCTCATACCGGCAGTGTTCAGGCCCTTCGTCTTGATGCGCTGGAAGGCCATGAATTCGATCTGATCATCAATGCGACATCCAGTGGAATTAGCGGTGATATTCCCGCGATCCCGTCATCGCTCATTCATCCTGCTGTCTGTTGCTACGATATGTTTTATCAAAAGGGAAATACGCCGTTCCTTGCCTGGTGTGCGGAGCAAGGGGCAAAACGGTATGCCGATGGTTTGGGGATGCTGGTGGGGCAAGCCGCGCATGCTGTGTTTCTCTGGCATGGCGTGTTGCCTGACGTGGAACCTGTTATTGCAACGCTGAAGCAGGAACTGTCGGCATGAACCAGGCTATTCAGTTTCCTGACAGAGAAGAGTGGGACGCGGTCCTTGAGGCCGTTAGCTTTCCCGCACTGGTGAATGGGATGCAGTTAATGTGTGCTATCAAGGGAACCACGCTGGCGCATCGCTTTGGCGGCGATACGCCAGAACGGTGGCTGGCAGACTTTTGTGAACATCGCTGGGATCTGGAAGAAGAAGCGGAAGCGTTGATCCAGTCCCAGCAAGAAGACGATCAGGGTTGGGTCTGGCTGTCCTGACTCAGGTATTCATCTTTCCATTTCACATAGTTATTTGCGGAGTACTGTAGCCCGGCTTTCTCTTCGTCACTTAGCGGACGGATCTGCTTCACCGGACTCCCCAGATACAGATAGCCGCTTTCCAGGCGCTTGTTTTGCGGCACCAGGCTGCCAGCGCCGATCATGACGTCATCTTCTATTACCGCGCCATCCAACAGAATGGACCCCATGCCAACCAGAACCCGGTTGCCGATAGTGCAGCCGTGGAGCATGACTTTATGCCCGACAGTGACATCTTCACCCACAATAAGCGGATTACCTTGCGGGTTAGTGGTGGATTTGTGCGTCACATGCAGCACGCTGCCGTCCTGGATATTTGAGCGGGCGCCAATCTCTACATAGTTCACATCGCCACGAATGACGACCAGCGGCCAGATCCCGACGTCATCAGCCAGACGAACATCACCAATGACGACGCTACTGGAATCGATCATCACGCGTTGCTCGATCTGTGGGAAAAGATCCTTATAAGGACGTAATACGTCAGACATGTTTACCTCAACGAAAGAGAACAGTAATGAAGACTTTGGTTGGATTATTGGCGCTACGCAAGTGTTTCAGGTATCAAAAATCAGCCAAATTGCGCAGGAATGTAGCGAAAGGGGTAAAAAACAGGCATTCAGCAAAAAAGATCCAAAAAACGCTTGTGCAAAAAAATGGGATCCCTATAATGCGCCTCCGTTGAGACGACAAAGTGAAACGCTTCACAAGATGGTCGGAACAACGAAGAGAAAAATCCTGAAAAATGGGGTTGACTCTGAAAGAGGAAAGCGTAATATACGCCACCTCGCGACAGAGCGCTAAAGCGCGTCGCAACTGCTCTTTAACAATTTATCAGACAATCTGTGTGGGCACTCAAAGTGACATGGATTCTTGACGTCGCAAGACGAAAAATGAATACCAAGTCTCTGAGTGAACACGTAATTCATTACGAAGTTTAATTCACGAGCATCAAACTTAAATTGAAGAGTTTGATCATGGCTCAGATTGAACGCTGGCGGCAGGCCTAACACATGCAAGTCGAACGGTAACAGGAAGCAGCTTGCTGCTTCGCTGACGAGTGGCGGACGGGTGAGTAATGTCTGGGAAACTGCCTGATGGA
>NZ_JAOWFX010000028.1:0-239751 GCF_030333435.1 Citrobacter sp. CK191
GTCGTTAGCTCAGTTGGTAGAGCAGTTGACTTTTAATCAATTGGTCGCAGGTTCGAATCCTGCACGACCCACCAGTTTTAAAGGTGGTTACTGGTAGAGAACGTGAAGGATAACGTTGCGTCAGCAACGGCCCGAAGGGCGAGGCGAAGCCGAGTCATCCTGCACGACCCACCATCCTGAATGATTAAGCAGTAAAATCCCGCAAGGGGTCGTTAGCTCAGTTGGTAGAGCAGTTGACTTTTAATCAATTGGTCGCAGGTTCGAATCCTGCACGACCCACCAATTTTAACATCGCTCTCAGGTGTTAAACGTGAAGGATAACGTTGCGTCAGCAACGGCCCGAAGGGCGAGGCGAAGCCGAGTCATCCTGCACGACCCACCAATGTAAAAAGGCGCCCTAAAGGCGCCTTTTTGCTATGCGCAGAATTTGTGCCTGATGGCGCTGCGCTTATCAGGCCTACAGCGATACACTCGTTCAGGTCGGATAAGACGTCAGTCGGCGACCCGTAGGCCGGATAAGGCGCTTGCGCCGCCATCCGGCATTATCAAGCGCAATTGTTGTGACTTTTGCCAGCCAATCGGCTATCTTGTTTAGCATATAAAACAAATTTAACCGATTGTGGCGTGGGTTACGCTTTATATCGGTTATTTCGTTAAGCCAGTAAAACGAGAAAGCATGATGAGCGTAATGTTTGACCCGGAAGCCGCAATCTATCCGTTTCCGCCGAAACCGACCCCGCTAAGCGTGGATGAAAAGCAATTCTACCGCGAGAAAATCAAACGTCTGCTGAAAGCGCGCGATGCCGTCATGGTGGCGCACTATTACACCGATCCCGAAATCCAGCAACTGGCTGAAGAAACCGGAGGATGCATTTCCGACTCGCTGGAGATGGCGCGATTTGGCGCGAAACATCCTGCCTCCACGTTGCTGGTCGCTGGCGTCCGTTTTATGGGCGAGACGGCCAAAATTCTCAGCCCGGAAAAAACCATCCTGATGCCGACTCTACAGGCGGAATGCTCGCTGGATCTGGGCTGTCCGATTGACGAATTTAGCGCGTTTTGCGACGCCCACCCGGACCGCACAGTAGTGGTTTACGCCAACACGTCTGCTGCCGTCAAAGCCCGCGCTGACTGGGTTGTTACCTCCAGTATCGCCGTTGAACTGATTGAACATCTGGACAGTCTGGGTGAGAAAATTATCTGGGCGCCGGATCGTCACCTGGGACATTACGTGCAAAAGCAGACCGGCGCGGATGTGCTCTGCTGGCAGGGAGCCTGTATCGTTCATGATGAATTTAAAACCCAGGCGTTGACCCGGATGAAAGGTTTGTACCCGGATGCCGCCGTGCTGGTGCATCCTGAGTCGCCACAATCGATTGTCGATATGGCGGATGCCGTCGGGTCTACCAGCCAGCTGATTAATGCCGCCCGCACGCTGCCGCATAAGCAGCTTATTGTGGCGACCGACCGGGGCATTTTCTATAAAATGCAGCAGGCGGTGCCTGATAAAGAGTTGCTTGAAGCGCCGACAGCCGGAGAAGGGGCGACCTGCCGTAGCTGCGCGCATTGTCCGTGGATGGCGATGAACGGCCTTAAGGCAATTGCTGAGGGGTTAGAGCAGGGCGGGCAGGCCCATGAGATTCACGTTGACCAGGCGTTGCGAGAAGGGGCGCTGCTGCCGCTCAACCGTATGCTGGAATTTGCGGCTACACTACGAGCGTAAAACATAAAACGCTCTGGGGGAAAGATGGATTTTTTTAGCACACAGAACATTCTGGTTCATATTCCAATTGGCGCTGGCGGTTACGACCTGTCATGGATTGAAGCTGTTGGCACTGTTGCGGGTTTGCTGTGTATCGGGCTTGCCAGCCTGGAAAAGATCAGCAACTATTTTTTCGGCCTGATTAACGTGACGCTATTCGCGATCATCTTTTTTCAGATCCAACTCTACGCCAGCCTGTTGCTTCAGGTATTTTTCTTTGCCGCCAATATTTACGGCTGGTATGCCTGGTCCCGCAAAACAAGCCAGCATGAGATTGAATTGAAAATTCGCTGGCTGCCGCTGCCAAAAGCGCTGGCCTGGCTGGCGGTATGCGTGGTGGCGATAGGCCTGATGACCGCGTATATCGATCCGATATTTGCTTTCCTGACTCGCGTCGCCGTCAACCTGATGCAGGCGCTGGGATTGTCGGTCGCCGTACCGGAATTGCAGCCTGATGCCTTCCCGTTCTGGGACTCCTGCATGATGGTGCTGTCGATTGTGGCGATGATCCTGATGACGCGCAAGTATGTCGAAAACTGGCTGCTGTGGGTGATTATCAACGTGATAAGCGTGGTGATCTTCGCACTGCAAGGCGTCTATGCGATGTCGCTGGAGTATCTGATCCTGACCTTCATCGCCCTGAATGGCAGCCGGATGTGGATCAACAGCGCGCGCGAACGAGGCTCACACGCGCTTTCCAGTTAGTGGTGATGGTGCGAATGGCCGGATAGCCCCTGATTCAGGTGGCAGTCCGGCCCGTTGCACGGCTGATATTCCATCTGAATGGTGGCGTGCTCAATCTGGTAATGGTGAATCAGGAAATGCTGGATGCGCGCCAGCAACGCGTCATGATCGTGCGGCGGGATCACCTGCACATGCAGCGTCATCACGGGTTTTTCTCCTATCATCCAGACATGGACGTGATGCACATTGCGTACTTCGGGAATATCCCGGCTGAGATGGCGACGCAACGCCGCGATATCCAGCGAAACCGGCGCGCCTTCCAGTAATTCATTTACGCTGTCTTTTAACAGACGCCAGGCGCTGCGTAACACCAGTATGGAAACCAGGATCGAGAGAATCGGGTCCGCTGGCGTCCAGCCTGTCCAGATGATAATCAGTGCGGCAAAAATGGCGCCGACCGATCCCAGTAAATCCCCCATCACATGCAGCGCGGCGGCACGCACATTGAGGTTTTTTTCTTCATTCCCCCGGTGCAGGAGCCAGAACGCGAACACGTTGGCGAGCAAGCCCGCCACTGCGATAGTCATCATCATGCCACCTGCGACAGGTCGTGGCGTATAGAAGCGCTGAATGGCTTCCCAGACGATTAAAAGGGTAATCACCACTAATGCGATGGCGTTAACAAACGCGGCCAGCGTTGTCAGTCTCAGCCAGCCGAAAGTGTGGCGAATGGTTGGAGGACGACGGGAAAACTGTACGGCCATCAGAGCGAACAACAGGGCTGCGGCATCGGTAAGCATATGCCCGGCATCGGCCAGCAGCGCCAGCGATCCTGAAAGAATGCCGCCCACCACTTCAACCAGCATAAATCCGGCGGTGACACAAAATGCGAACAGCAACCGACGGGCGTTCTTATCTTCCGGCAGATGCGAAGCAGTATGAGAGTGTGAATGTGCCATCGTGTCATCCCTTTGTTATTTTCATTATTACTGTATGACATCATACAAGTTTTGGGCTGACAAAATAAAAAGGAGAGCGTCAGCTCTCCCGTTACCTGGCCTTTTTTCAGGCTTACTGTGTGGTGCCATCGGTTTTAGTATCAACGTCGTTGTTGATGCCGTCGCCGGTCTCCACTTTCTTATTCACGTCCGGGCAGCGGCCGTCCTTACACATGGTGTTTTTATGCACTTCATCGGAGGTCATGCCGTCGTGGTTCATTGATGAGCCATCCGGGTGAAGCATGGTGCCGCCGGAATTAATTTGGCTGTTGTCCACATTGTTTGGCGCGACGTTTTCGCGGGCGTCAGGGGCGACCTGTCCGGCATCCGCCGAAGAGTTTGCCTGTCCGTTGTTGGACTGCGTATTCGCGTCAGCGGCCAACGCTGCGCCACTGGCAAGGCTGAGTATGGCAGTAAGAAAAAGTGTGGCCAGTTTTGTCATTTTCATAAGATGCTCCTGTTATGGTCGATATGTCGGATAACTCTTCCAACAGTGCATGTGCCAGTAAAATCTCAGAGAGGGGTTAAAGATCCCGCACTGGCGATTTAGCCCAGCAGAGAATCTTGAAAAAACTCACAAAAAGAGTGTTTGCAGTTAAAAATTGTAGGTTAGATCTCGTTTTTCGCTACTTTCTGGCGTTTTTTTTCCTAATTCCAGGATTAGTCCGTTCGAAGTGTAAAAGTCAGTTTACACTTTTTAGCCAAAGAGATAGATTGAAGGGATTGCATTTAATTAGATAAGTATGGCAACACTGGAATAATCATGAATTATCAGAACGACGATTTACGTATTAAAGAGATCAACGAGTTATTACCGCCAGTCGCACTCCTTGAAAAATTTCCCGCTACAGAGAATGCAGCAAACACCGTTGCCCATGCCCGCAAAGCGATTCATAAAATCCTGAAAGGGAATGACGATCGCCTGCTGGTGGTGATTGGGCCGTGCTCAATTCATGATCCGGTTGCCGCCAAAGAGTATGCCGCTCGTTTAATGACGTTGCGTGAAGAGTTAAAAGGCGAGCTTGAAATTGTCATGCGCGTCTATTTTGAAAAACCGCGCACCACGGTGGGCTGGAAAGGGCTGATCAACGATCCGCATATGGATAACAGCTTCCAGATTAACGATGGTCTGCGTATTGCCCGCAAGCTATTGCTCGACATTAACGACAGCGGATTACCCGCTGCGGGTGAGTTCCTTGATATGATCACCCCGCAATATCTGGCGGATCTGATGAGCTGGGGCGCGATTGGCGCACGTACCACGGAGTCTCAGGTACACCGCGAGCTGGCCTCCGGTCTTTCCTGCCCGGTCGGCTTTAAAAATGGCACCGACGGCACCATCAAAGTGGCGATTGACGCCATCAATGCCGCCGGTGCGCCTCACTGCTTCCTCTCCGTCACTAAGTGGGGGCACTCCGCCATTGTGAATACCAGCGGCAACGGCGACTGCCACATTATTCTGCGTGGAGGCAAAGAGCCAAACTACAGCGCGCAACATGTGGCAGAAGTAAAAGAAGGTCTTGCTAAAGCGGGGCTTGCGCCGCAGGTTATGATCGATTTCAGCCATGCGAACTCCTCCAAACAGTTTAAAAAGCAGATGGACGTTTGTGCGGATGTTTGCCAGCAGATTGCGCGTGGCGAAAACGCGATCATTGGCGTGATGGTGGAAAGCCATCTGGTGGAAGGTAATCAGAGCCTGGAAAGCGGCGAACCGCTGACCTACGGTAAGAGCGTTACCGACGCCTGCATCGGCTGGGAAGATACGGATGCGCTGCTGCGTCAGTTGTCGAATGCGGTGAAAGCCCGTCGCGGATAATTTCTCCTGCCAACGCACGTTGCGCAATTGAAAAACCGGCAAATCAGGCCGGTTTTTTTCTACTAACTGTTTGTAATCCAAAAGAGTTAGTTCTTTGTTTAAAAGTTTTGATGTGATCGTGATCAACTTTTTACACTTATATCGGTCGTAATATAAATTTTTACATAACGATTGATAATACAAATGAATAAGCCCACTCAACTGGCAACGCTGTTGCCTCTTCTCATTTCCCTGGCGCCGCACAGCGCACATGCGGCAAACACCTCTGAAGATGAAATTATCGTCACCAGCCAGCCTTCTGCCGATACCACGCATGCCGCTTCCGGCGCTGGATTCAAAACCAATGATATCGATGTCGGGCCGCTGGGCAATAAAGCCTGGGTTGATACACCGTATTCGACCACGACCGTCACCAAAGAGATGATTGAGAACCAGCAGGCGCAAAGCGTGAGCGAACTGCTGAAATACTCGCCCAGTACACAAATGCAGGCGCGCGGCGGCATGGATGTCGGCAGACCGCAAAGCCGGGGGATGCAGGGCAGCGTGGTTGCCAACAGCCGCCTGGATGGGTTGAACATCGTCTCAACCACCGCTTTCCCCGTTGAGATGCTGGAACGCCTGGATGTGCTCAACAGCCTGACTGGCGCGCTGTACGGCCCGGCAAGTCCGGCCGGGCAGTTTAATTTTGTCGCCAAACGCCCAACGGAAGAGACGCTGCGCAAAGTCACTCTGGGTTATCAAAGTCGGAGCGCCTTCACCGGGCATGTTGATTTGGGCGGACACATTGATGATGACAACCGTTTTGGCTATCGCGTGAATGTGCTGAATCAGGAAGGTGAAGGGAATCTGGATGACAGTACGCTGCGCCGTAAGTTGCTTTCCGTGGCGCTGGACTGGAATATTCAGCCAGGCACGCAATTGCAGCTGGATGTCAGTCACTATGAGTTTATTCAAAAAGGCTATCCGGGAAGCTTCAGCTATGGCCCGAACATTAAATTGCCTTCCGCACCCGATCCCAAAGATAAAAATCTGGCGCTCAGCACGGCCGGGAACGATCTGACAACCGACACGGTGAGCACGCGTCTTATTCATTATCTCAATGATGACTGGTCCGTAACGGCGGGCGTTGGCTGGCAGCAGGCGGATCGTGCGATGCGTAACGTATCCAGCAAAATTATCAATAACCAGGGCGATATCAGCCGTTCGCTGAAAGACTCTACTGCCGCAGGACGTTTTCGCGTACTGAGCAATACCGCCACGCTTAACGGTCATGTTGATACCGGTTCTGTCGGGCATGATATTGCGCTCTCGACCACCGGTTATGTCTGGTCGCTGTACAGTGCGAAAGGGACGGGGCCGTCTTATAGCTGGGACACCACCAATATGTACCACCCCTCTGAGATGTACGAAAAGGGCGATGGCAAAATCATAACCGGTGGGGATCGTTATAAATCCAGCGTCAACACGCAACAGAGCATTACCCTTGGGGATACCGTGACTTTCACGCCGAAATGGTCGGCGATGTTCTACTTGAGCCAGAGCTGGATTCAGTCGCAGAACTACAATAAAAGCGGTCATAAAACCGGCCAGATTGATGAGAACGGTTTAAGCCCGAATGCGGCGTTGATGTATAAAATCACCCCGAATGTGATGGCCTACGTCAGCTATGCGGAGTCGCTGGAACAGGGCGGGACGGCGCCAACCAATAGCGACGTGAAAAATGCCGGGCAAACCCTCGACCCGTATCGCAGCAAACAATATGAGATGGGGCTAAAAGCCGATGTCTCCGGGATGAATCTGGGGGCGGCGCTGTTCCGTCTTGAGCGTCCATTTGCCTATGTCGATCCCGGCGACAATGTCTATAAGGAACAGGGGAACCAGGTCAATAACGGTCTGGAATTGACGGCCTCCGGTAATGTCTGGCAAGGGCTGAATATCTACAGCGGCGTGACGCTCCTCGATCCGAAACTGAAAGATACGGTGAGCGATACCACCAGCGATAAACGGGTGGTAGGCGTACCGAAAGTACAGGCGAACGTGCTGGCGGAGTACAGCTTACCGTCGATGCCGGAATGGGTATACAGCGCTAACGTTCACTATACCGGCAAGCGTGCCGCCAACGATACCAACACCGCATGGGCCAGCAGCTACACCACCTGGGACCTGGGCACCCGCTACACCACGAAAATCAGCAACGTGCCGACCACCTTCCGCGTGGTGGTTAACAACGTGTTCGATAAACACTACTGGGCATCAATCTTCCCGTCAGGCACCGATGGCGATAACGGTTCACCCAGCGCCTTTATCGGCAGCGGGCGTGAAGTTCGCGCCTCCGTCACGTTTGATTTTTAAAGGATGGAGTCATGACGCTAACCCGCATTTTCCCCGCGCTGGCCTGGCTGGTGGCGGGGAGCCTGTTTGCCGCGCAGCCGCACAACGATGTGCGCATCGCTTCGCCGTGGCCGGCGCAAAACACCATCATCACCATGCTGGGGTATGGCGATAATATTGTTGGCACGTCGATGATTGCAAAGACGATTCCGCTTTTTCGCCAGAGTCTGCCGCGTATTGAGAATGTCGCCGTTGTCAGCGTCAACAGCGGTCACGAACTGGACCCGGAGCAGATCATCTCGCTCGGTACGCAACTGCTGTTTGTGCCAAAATCGATGACGGTGCCGAGGGCGTCGCTGCTCCAGCAGGCGGGGGTGCGCGTACTGGCGTTTGAGGCGAACTCCATGCAGGCGCTGACCGCCCGGGTGCATAAAACAGCGGAGGTGCTGGGGCCGGATGCGCAGGATAAAGCGCAGCGGTATCAGCAGTATTTTGATCGCAATGTGGAGCGGGTAAAGGCGCGCTTAAGCGATCTTCCTGAAGATCAGCGAATGACCCTCTATCACAGCATGGGCAATCCGCTGACCACTTCCGGCAGGCCGTCGCTTAATCAGGACTGGATGGATCTGGCCGGTGCAAAAAACGTCGCCGAGCGCTGGTTTAGCCACAAGCAAAACCGGACGGGGGAAGTTGCTCTTGAGCAGATTGTCGCGGCAAATCCGGCGGTGATTGTCGCCATGAATAAGCGGGATGCGGATGCCATCCTGACTTCTCCCCAGTGGGCGCAGGTGGATGCCGTGATTCATCATCGCGTGTATGTGAACCCGAAAGGGATGTTCTGGTGGTGTCGGGAGACCAGCGAAGAGGCGTTACAATTCCTCTGGCTGGCAAAAACGCTCTACCCGCAGCGCTTTGCCGATATGGATATGCGCAAGGAGACCCGCCGCTTTTACCAGGACTTCTTTGGCATTACACTCAGCGACGCGCAGATTAGCGATGTGCTCAATCCGCCGAAATGACTCTACAGGTAAGGAACGTTATGTCGCTATCCGCTAATGCTCCGTCGATCGACGATCGCTACCGTCTTGTGGTACGCAAGCGGTTGATGCTGGCGCTGCTGATTATTGCGGCGATAGTCGCCTCGCTGGTGCTGGACTCTACGCTTGGCCCGTCTGGTCTGTCGCTCGGCGAGCTCTGGCAAACGCTGCTGCACCCGGCAAGCGTTAATGCGGGGACGCGCGTTATCGTCTGGGATATCCGTTTACCCTATGCGCTGATGGCGTTACTGGTGGGAATGGCTTTGGGGCTGGCGGGCGCCGAAATGCAGACAATCCTGAACAACCCGCTGGCGAGTCCGTTCACGCTGGGCGTTTCTTCCGCTGCGGCCTTTGGCGCTGCGCTGGCGATCGTGTTGGGTATCGGCATTCCCGGCGTTCCTGCCGCCTGGTTTATTCCCGCGAATGCCTTTGCTTTTGCGCTGCTGTCTGCCCTGCTGCTGGACGGGATTACTCGCTGGACGCGCGTGGCGACCTCTGGCGTGGTGCTGTTCGGTATCGCGCTGGTGTTTACTTTTAATGCGCTGGTGTCGATGATGCAGTTCGTTGCCGATGAGGACACGCTACAGGGGCTGGTGTTCTGGACGATGGGCAGCCTGGCGCGCGCGTCGTGGGAAAAGCTCGGCGTGCTGGCGTTGGTGTTTGCCATTGTGCTGCCGTGGTCGATGCGTAGTGCCTGGCAATTGACGGCGCTGCGGTTGGGGGAAGATCGGGCGATGAGTTTTGGCATTGACGTGCGGCGCCTGCGCCTGTCATCGCTGCTGCGCATCAGCCTGCTATCGGCGCTGTCGGTGGCGTTTGTCGGGCCAATCGGTTTTATCGGTCTGGTCGCGCCGCACATTGCGCGAATGCTGTTTGGTGAAGATCACCGGTTCTATCTGCCGGGCAGCGTGTTGACGGGGGGGCTGGTGCTGTCGCTGGCCTCGATCGCGTCGAAGAATATTGTTCCTGGGGTGATCATTCCGGTAGGCATCGTAACGTCGCTGGTGGGTGTGCCGTTCTTCCTGAGCATTATTTTGCGCCACCGGAGGAGTATGTCATGAGCGGGTTGATCCTCAAGGGAATAAGCGCCGGTTATCCGAAACATCCGGTTATCCGCGATCTCAGCGTGCCTGAGCTGCCGCGCGGTAAAATTACCGTTCTGCTGGGGCCGAACGGCTGCGGGAAATCAACGTTATTACGCGCGCTGGCCGGGCTGAATAAAGCCCGTGGCGAGGTCATGCTGGACGGTGAGAACCTGATGTCGCTGCCGTTTGCCCGACGTGCGGAAAAGGTGGTGTTTTTACCGCAGTCGCTGCCGCAGGGCGTACATCTGCATGTGCTGGAGTCGATTATCGTGGCGCAGCGGGCGTCCGGCGGGCGGGATGGCGCGAACAGTCACTCGCAGGTGCTGGCAATCCTGGATCAACTCGGCATTGCACATCTGGCGCTGCACTATCTTGACCAGCTTTCCGGCGGCCAGCGGCAACTGGTGGGGCTTGCGCAGTCGCTGATTCGCTACCCGGAACTTTTGTTGCTGGACGAGCCGCTTAGCGCGCTGGATCTGAACTATCAGTTTCACGTTATGGATCTGATCGCGCGGGAAACGCGGGCGCGCAATATGGTGACGGTTGTGGTGGTGCATGACATTAATATCGCGCTACGTCACAGCGAACATGTGCTGATGCTGAAGGAGGGCAAACTGGTGGCCAGCGGCGCGCCGGAAGCGGTTATTACCGCAGAAAGCCTGGCGGAAGTGTATAACGTTCGGGGTCGTGTGGAACGTTGTTCACAGGGCAGGGCGCAGGTGGTGCTCGACGGGGTTATCGGGGTTTAAGTGCATGTATTGCCGGATGGCGGCTTACGCCTTATCCGGCCTACAGGACGCATATTGCCAACCCGTAGGCCCGATAAGCGAAGCGCCATCAGGCAAATCAGATTACTTCGCTTTACCCTGGTTCGCTACGGCCGCCGCTTTTGCCGCGATCTCGTCAGCGTTACCCAGATAGTAATGTTTGATCGGTTTGAAGTTTTCGTCGAACTCGTACACCAGCGGTACACCGGTCGGGATGTTCAGTTCGAGAATCTCTTCTTCGCTCATGTTATCCAGGTATTTCACCAGCGCACGCAGAGAGTTACCGTGAGCGGCGATGATGATGCGCTCACCGCTTTTCATGCGCGGCAGAATGGTTTCGTTCCAGTAAGGGATCACGCGATCGATAGTCAGCGCCAGGCTTTCAGTCAGCGGCAGCTCTTTCTCGGTCAGTTGCGCATAACGCGGATCGTGGCCCGGGTAACGCTCGTCATCTTTGGTCAGCTCCGGCGGGGTCACGGCAAAACCACGACGCCACTGTTTAACCTGCTCATCACCGTATTTTTCAGCGGTTTCCGCTTTGTTCAGACCCTGTAGTGCGCCGTAGTGACGTTCGTTCAGCTTCCAGGATTTCTCAACCGGCAGCCAGGCCTGATCCAGTTCGTCCAGGACGTTCCACAGCGTGTGGATGGCACGTTTCAGCACGGAGGTATAAGCAAAATCGAAGCTATAGCCTTCCTCTTTCAGCAGTTTACCTGCCGCTTTTGCTTCACCCACGCCTTTCTCGGACAGGTCAACATCGTACCAACCGGTGAAACGGTTTTCGTTGTTCCACTGACTTTCGCCGTGACGTACCAGAACCAGCTTAGTTACAGCCATACTCTCACTCCTCAAGCTTTATTGAATGATAATAATTCTCATTATATTGCCGTGACAGGTCAGCGGCAACGCTTACGCATAACCATAGCGAAAATAGTGACGCAGTGTAAGGTTCTTGTGAACCCGGAGTTGCGATTTTGTCTTTGAGTGGTGGGGATTTGAGCAAAGCGACGCGCCACAGGCCCGATAGCTGGCACCATCGGGCCTGTTATGGCTCATCGTCAGGCCGGAATAAACTGATATTCCGTCAGGCTGGCGTACTCGTCGCCGGGATGCAACACGCAGTCAGGTTGCGGCCATTCCGGGTGGTTCGGGCTGTCTGGCAGAAATTCGCTTTCCAGCGCCAGGCCTTGCCAGTCGGCATAAGGTTCAGGCCCGCGCGACGGTGTGCCGCCCAGATAGTTGCCGGAATAGAATTGCAGCGCCGGAGCGGAGGTATAAACCTTCATCTGCAATTTCTCATCCTGCGACCACAGATGCGCGGCTGGCTGGCTGGCATCGCCTTTGGTCTGCAATAAAAAGGCGTGATCGTAACCTTTTACCTTGCGCTGATCGTCATCGGCAAGAAACGCGCTGGCGATGGTTTTTGCGCTGTGGAAGTCGAACGAGGTTCCGGCAACGGATTTCAGCCCGTCGCGTGGAATACCACTTTCATCAACCGGCAGGTACGTATCAGCCAGAATCTGTAGCTTGTGCTGGCGTACGTCTGACTGCTCGCCGTCCAGGTTAAAGTAGACGTGATTGGTCAGGTTCACCGGGCAGGGCTTATCTACCGTCGCTCGATAGGTAATGGAGATTCGGTTATCGTTGGTGAGACGATACTGCGCGGTGGCGCAGAGATGGCCGGGGAAGCCCTGATCGCCATCGTCAGACGTCAGTGCAAACAGCACCTGACGATCGTTCTGGTTGACTATCTGCCAGCGACGTTTGTCAAAGCCGTCCGGCCCGCCGTGCAGTTGGTTTTCACCCTGGCTCGGCAGCAGACTGACGGTTTCACCCGCCCAGGTGTAACGGCTGTTGGCAATGCGATTGGCGTAGCGGCCAATCGATGCACCAAGAAAGGCGGCCTGATCCTGGTAATATTCCGGGCTGGCGCACCCCAGCAACGCTTCACGGACGCTGCCATCGGTTAGCGGGATACGGGCGGAAAGTAGTGTGGCGCCCCAGTCCATCAGCGTGACCACCATCCCTGCATCGTTGCGCAGGGTGAGCAGGCGGTACGGCTGACCATCGGGCGCCAGTGCGGGCGTTTCGTTTAGCACTGTCCGGCTCCTTGTGAGGGTTTGCATACGTAAAACGTTTCTTTGATTCCGGTTTTCGCTTCATACTGCGTGGCTACGGCCTGCTGTACGGCAGGAACCAGCGCTTCCGGGATCAACGCGACGACGCAGCCGCCGAAGCCGCCGCCGGTCATGCGTACGCCGCCTTTATCGCCGATGGTCGCTTTCACAATTTCGACCAGCGTGTCGATCTGCGGGACGGTGATTTCGAAGTCATCGCGCATTGAGGCGTGAGATTCCGCCATCAATTCACCCATGCGTTTCAGGTCGCCTTTCTCCAGCGCGCTGGCGGCTTCAACGGTACGGGCGTTTTCGGTCAGTACGTGGCGAACACGTTTGGCGACAATCGGGTCCAGCTCGCTGGCCACCGCGTTGAACGCCGCAAGGCTGACATCGCGCAACGCCGGTTGCTGGAAGAAACGCGCGCCCGTTTCACACTGCTCGCGGCGGGTATTGTACTCGCTGCCCACCAGCGTACGTTTAAAGTTACTGTTGATGATCACCACCGCCACGCCTTCCGGCATGGAAACCGCTTTCGTACCCAGCGTGCGGCAGTCAATCAGCAGGGCATGATCTTTTTTACCCAGCGCGGAGATCAGCTGATCCATAATGCCGCAGTTGCAGCCGACGAACTGATTCTCCGCTTCCTGGCCGTTGAGCGCGATTTGCGCGCCATCCAGCGGCAGATGGTACAACTGCTGGAATACGGTGCCGACCGCGACTTCCAGCGACGCAGAAGAACTGAGTCCCGCGCCCTGCGGCACGTTGCCGCTGATAACCAGATCCGCGCCGCCAAATGCGTTATTTCGTTTTTGCAGATGCTTTACCACGCCGCGCACGTAGTTTGACCACTGCTGGCTGTCGTGGGTAACGATCGGCGCATCAAGGGAGAATTCATCAACCTGGTTGTCGTAGTCAGCCGCAATCACGCGCACTTTGCGATCGTCACGCGTGGCGCAGCTAATCACCGTCTGGTAGTCGATAGCGCAAGGCAGCACGAAGCCGTCGTTGTAATCGGTGTGCTCGCCGATCAGATTGACGCGACCAGGCGCCTGAATGGTGTGGGTAGCAGGGTAGCCGAAAATTTCTGCAAACAGAGATTGTGTTTTCTCTTTCAGACTCATTATTTAAACTCCTGATTCGCGAAAATGAATGTCGCTGACCGCGCGCAGACGCTCCGCCGCTTGTTCTGCCGTCAGATCGCGCTGGGTCTCCGCCAGCATTTCATAACCGACCATAAATTTACGGACGGTCGCGGAACGCAGCAGCGGTGGATAAAAGTGCGCGTGCAGCTGCCAGTGCCCGTTCTCTTCACCGTTAAACGGCGCGCCGTGCCAGCCCATGGAGTAGGGGAAGGAGCACTGGAACAGGTTGTCATAACGACTGGTCAGCTTTTTCAGCGCCAGCGCCAGGGAGTCGCGCTGATCGTCGGTCAAATCGGTAATGCGCAGCACATGCGCTTTGGGCAGCAGCAGCGTTTCAAACGGCCAGGCCGCCCAGTAAGGCACGACCGCCAGCCAGTGCTCGGTTTCAACCACCGTACGGCTGCCGTCCGCCAGTTCGCGCTGCACATAATCCACCAGCATTGGGGAGTGCTGTTCGGCGAAGTAGGCTTTTTGCAAACGATCTTCACGCTCGGCTTCGTTCGGCAGGAAGCTGTTGGCCCAAATCTGGCCGTGCGGATGCGGGTTGGAGCAGCCCATCGCCGCGCCTTTATTCTCAAAAACCTGCACCCAGGGGTAGGTTTTTCCCAGATCGGCAGTCTGTTCTTGCCAGGTTTTGATGATGTCCGTCAGCGCGGGGAGGCTCAGTTCCGGCAGCGTCTTGCTGTGGTCGGGAGAAAAGCAGATCACGCGGCTGGTGCCGCGGGCGCTCTGGCAACGCATCAACGGGTCATGGCTGCCCGGCGCGTCCGGGGTGTCAGACATCAGCGCGGCAAAGTCATTTGTAAAGACATAGGTGCCGGTGTAATCCGGGTTTTTATCTCCGGTTACCCGCGTATTGCCCGCGCACAGGAAGCAGTCCGGGTCATGGGCGGGAAGCGCCTGCTGAGATGGCGTTTCCTGCGCCCCCTGCCAGGGGCGCTTTGCGCGATGCGGTGAAACCAGAATCCACTGTCCGGTTAGCGGGTTAAAACGGCGATGTGGATGATCGACAGGATTAAATTGCGTCATGACATGTCCTTAGTCTGGATATCCCTGCGGATGGCGTGACTGCCAACGCCAGGTGTCCTGTGCCATTTCGTCAAGAGTGCGGGTTACGCGCCAGTCCAGTTCGCGGTCGGCTTTGCTGGCGTCCGCCCAGTAGGCCGGAAGGTCGCCTTCACGGCGTGGGGCAAAATGATAAGCAACGGGTTTACCGCAGGCTTTGCTGAAGGCGTTAACCACATCCAGCACGCTGTTGCCAACACCGGCGCCAAGGTTGTAAATATGCACGCCTTGTTTGCCAGCCAGTTTTTCCATCGCGGTTACGTGGCCGTCGGCAAGATCCATCACATGGATGTAATCGCGCACGCCGGTGCCGTCTTCGGTAGGGTAGTCGTTGCCAAAGACCGCGAGCGATTCGCGACGGCCAACGGCGACCTGGGCGATGTACGGCATCAGGTTGTTAGGAATGCCCTGCGGATCTTCGCCCATATCACCTGACGGATGCGCGCCGACCGGGTTGAAGTAGCGCAGCAGGGCGATGCTCCAGTCCGGCTGCGCTTTTTGTAGGTCGGTCAGGATCTGTTCGACCATCAGTTTACTTTTGCCATATGGGCTCTGCGGCGTGCCGGTCGGGAAGCTTTCGACATAAGGAATTTTGGGCTGATCGCCGTAGACGGTGGCGGAGGAGCTGAAGATGAAGTTTTTGACATTGGCGGCGCGCATGGCGCTGATTAAACGCAGCGTACCGTTGACGTTGTTGTCATAGTATTCCAGCGGTTTGGCGACGGATTCGCCCACGGCTTTCAGACCGGCAAAGTGAATGACGGCGTCAATCGCGTGGTCATGCAGAATTTCAGTCATCAGCGCTTCGTTACGAATATCGCCTTCAACGAAAGTTGGGTGCTTACCACTTAATCGCTCGATAACAGGCAGTACGCTGCGCTTACTGTTGCAGAGGTTATCAAGGATGATGACATCGTGACCGTTTTTCAGTAACTGTACACAAGTATGACTTCCAATGTAACCGCTACCACCGGTGACCAGTACTCTCATAATTCGCTCCGTTAAGCCTATGGTATGGAATAACCATAGCATAACAAAGATGCGAAAAGTGTGACATGGAATATATTAGTGGAATCGTTTACACTTCGGTTTTTTCACCCGCCGACGACTGTTATTTAATGATAAATCATATGCTTTAAGAATGATTGCGCCTTTTATCTGAAAAAGCAGTGAAAAAAGGGGCGTGGTCGCACGCCCCCAGTGAACCGCTAACGCAGCGTCGTCTGTTGATAGCGGTAACTCTCGCCTTCCGGTACAAACTCCAGCCGATGGGTAATGCAGCCTGGGGCGTCTTCCGCGTGATGGGAGACAAACAGCAACTGCGTTTCTCCCTCGCTAATCAGTACATCGACAAAGCGGCGAACGAGTTGACGATTCAGCGGGTCCAGGCCTTGTAATGGCTCATCAAGAATCAGCAGCGTAGGGTGTTTGACCAGCGCACGGGCGATCAGCGCCAGCCGTTGTTGCCCCCAGGACAGGCTGTGGAAAGGCGCATCCGCAGTGCGTTTGTCCATTCCCAGAATATCCAGCCATTGCTGCGCCAGCTTGTGCTGCCTGTCGGAAACCGCCTGGTAGATGCCAATCGAGTCAAAGTAACCGGAGAGAATGACATTACGCACCGTGGTGCTGACGCGGTAATCCAGATGCAGGCTGCTGCTGACATAGCCGATATGTTTTTTGATATCCCAGATTGTTTCACCACTCCCGCGACGGCGGCCAAACAGCGTCAGGTCGTTGCTGTATCCCTGCGGATGGTCGCCGGTGATTAAACTTAGCAGGGTGGATTTTCCCGCGCCGTTAGGCCCGACAATCTGCCAGTGTTCACCCGGATTCACCTGCCAGCTCAGATGATTAAGAATAGGGCGGTCGTTATAGGAGACGACGCCATCGTTGAGAATAATGCGCGCCGCGCCGTCCGGCAGGGCGTGACGGGCAGAAGGTTCATCCGGTTCGGGCAACTGTACGCCTTCCAGTCGTTCGCTATGCGCGAGTTGGGCAATCAGCGCCCGCTGGAGCAAATCCGCTTTTTCCCCCGTTTCCGTTAACGTACAGTCGGCAAGGACTCCCGCATACTGAACGAATTCGGGGATCTCATCGAAGCGGTTTAACACCAGCACCAGCGTGTAGCCCGACTGGTGCAGCGTGGCGAGAAGATCCGCCAGTTGCTGGCGGGAGGCGACATCCAGCCCGTCAAACGGTTCATCGAGGATTAATAAATCCGGTTCTGACATCAGCGCCTGACAAAGCAGCGTTTTGCGCGTTTCGCCCGTAGAAAGGTATTTAAAACGTCTGTCGAGCAGAGAAGAAATGCCAAACTGCTGCGCCAGTTCGGCACAGCGGGCGGGATCGCTCACCTCATCCTGAATGATTTCTGCCGTAGTACGTCCGGTGTCGTCTTCGCCAGGGCTGAGCAGGTCGGTGTTATTGCGCTGCCATTCATCGCTGACCAGTTTTTGCAACTGTTCGAATGAGAGGCGGGTGACGCGCGCGAACTGAGACTGGCGCTCGCCTTTCAGTAGCGTCAGTTCTCCCGCCAGCGCGCGGGCCAGCGCCGATTTCCCGCTTCCATTGGTGCCGACAAAAGCCCAGCTATCCCCCGCCTGCAACGTCAGCGCACTTAACTGAAGTGTTTTTGTGTCGCTCAGGCGAAACGTACCTTGCGAAATATGCAATGATGACATTTTGTATCCCATTTTTTGCAGCGATGAATGACAGGGATACGTGTTCAAAGAACAGATGTCAATGCACTTAGCACAACGTAGCGATAATCACTCTGTCAGCATTAAAATATGCCGTCACGTTAGCACCTTCTTCCAGCGTGGCGGTCTCTTCAACAGGCAGGGTGGCGCATAACGTCTGGCCGTCAGGTAATGTCATGAGGACTTCGCACTGCTCGGCGCCGCGTTCAATATGGCTGATGGTTCCCTGAAGCTGGTTGTCGGCAGCCCGGGCAATCGCCTCGTCCTGGGTAATGCCAACCCACGGCGCTTTCAGCAGGATCAGGACTTCTTTACCTTCATCAAGGCCAAGACGCTCGCCGCTTTGCGCAGTAATGGCGACCTTCAGTCGCGTTTCGCCGTCGGCCAGCAGCACATCGACATGCTGTTGAACCTGATCGTGATCGCGCGCGGTAATGGTGCCGAACCACTGGTTACGGGCGCTGGTTTGCAAAGAGAAACGGGAAATGGCGGCCAGCAGGCTGTCGAGCGGCAGGGCGTCGTCGTCGCTCAGCACGTCGAACGCTTTTTGCTGAATCTGGGCGAGCAAATCGTAAAGCTGGATCAGGCGCTGACCGTAGCGAGTCAGTATCGCGCCGCCGCCGCCTTTGCCGCCCGTTGCGCGCTCGACGAGCGTCTGCTCGCTGAGTTGGTTCATCTCGTTAATGGCATCCCAGGCGCTTTTGTAGCTGATGCCCGCATCTTTCGCCCCCTGGCTGATGGAGCCGGAAAGCGCGATATGCTTGAGCAGCGAAATGCGGCGGGGGTCCGCAAACAATTTTTGTTGAAGTTTGAGTGTAAGGAGGATTTCGGCCTGCATAACAAGATCCTGGCAAAAGGGTTATTGTGACGGAAAACCGCTTCCGCGCAAAGTCGACCGCACAAAAGGGGAGTGCTTTTCTCATTTATGCAGTTAGAATATCAAAAGAATCCTATCTGGAGTTGACCATGTTAGAGTTATTGAAAAGTCTGGTATTCGCCGTAGTCATGGTTCCGGTGGTCATGGCCATCATTCTGGGGCTGATTTACGGTCTGGGTGAAGTGTTCAACATTTTCTCCGGTATCGGTCAGAAAGACCAGTCCAGACAGAACCATTGATTTTTAAACGCCCGCTCAGTCGGGCGTTTTACTTTCTTCGACTTTCAGGCCGCATTTTTGTTGGCTGTGCCTGTGAGTCTCAGCGCAACCCGAAATCCATTGGGTAGCGCCCCTCAAGATCCTGCTTTTCCTGCCGATATTTTCTTTGCGTAACCTCAATTGGGTATCAATAACTTCTGGGAAAAACCTTATTTTCTCGCTATATTTGCGCCTACATAACGACACTCAAAGGAGTTACAGATGGCACGTACATGGTTACGCCTGTTTGCTGGGGCAACATTATCTCTGACTGTTGCCGGACATGCGCTGGCGGATGAAGGGAAAATCACCGTATTCGCGGCGGCTTCGCTGACCAACGCAATGCAGGATATTGCGGTTGAATACAAAAAAGAGAAGAACGTTGACGTTGTCTCTTCATTTGCCTCTTCTTCTACGCTGGCTCGCCAGATTGAAGCGGGAGCACCAGCGGATCTGTTTATCTCTGCTGACCAGAAATGGATGGACTACGCGGTAGACAAAAAAGCGATTGATACCGCAACGCGTGAAACGCTGCTTGGCAACAGCTTGGTTGTGGTCGCGCCAAAAGCCAGTGAACAGAAAGACATCACCATCGACAGCAAAACCAACTGGACGACTCTGCTGAATGGCGGTCGTCTGGCGGTGGGCGACCCGGAACACGTTCCGGCTGGCATTTATGCAAAAGAAGCGCTGCAAAAACTGGGCGCATGGGATACCCTGGCGCCGAAACTGGCTCCTGCGGAAGACGTGCGTGGCGCACTGGCGCTGGTGGAGCGTAGCGAAGCACCGCTGGGCATCGTTTACGGTTCTGATGCCGTTGCCAGCAAAGGCGTGAAAGTGGTTGGCACGTTCCCGGAAGATTCCCATAAGAAAGTGGAATACCCGATCGCGATTGTTGATGGACACAAAAACGCAACGGTCAGCGCGTTCTATGACTACCTGAAAGGACCGCAGGCTTCCGAAATCTTTAAACGTTATGGATTTACGACGAAGTAATGATACTGACTGATCCAGAATGGCAGGCCGTTCTACTGAGCCTGAAAGTTTCTTCCCTGGCCGTGTTGTTTAGTCTGCCGTTTGGGATCTTTTTTGCCTGGTTACTTGTGCGATGCAAGTTTCCAGGCAAAGCGTTGCTCGACAGCGTACTGCATCTGCCGCTGGTTTTACCGCCCGTGGTGGTCGGTTATCTGCTGCTTGTCGCGATGGGCCGACGCGGATTTATTGGTCAGTGGCTTTATGACTGGTTCGGCATTACCTTTGCCTTTAGCTGGCGAGGCGCCGTGCTGGCGGCGGCGGTGATGTCTTTCCCGTTAATGGTTCGCGCTATTCGTCTGGCGCTTGAAGGGGTCGACATTAAGCTGGAGCAGGCCGCCAGAACGCTGGGCGCAGGACGCTGGCGTGTTTTCCTCACCATTACGCTACCGCTGACATTGCCTGGCATCATCGTCGGAACCGTGCTGGCGTTTGCCCGTTCGCTCGGCGAGTTCGGCGCTACCATCACTTTCGTGTCTAACATTCCGGGTGAAACCCGCACCATTCCTTCCGCGATGTATACCCTGATCCAGACCCCTGGCGGCGAAAGCGCGGCGGCGAGATTGTGCATTATTTCTATTGTGCTGGCGCTGATCTCATTGTTGATTTCGGAATGGCTGGCGCGTATCAGCCGTGAGCGCGCGGGGAGATAAACATGCTGGAACTCAATTTCTCCCAGACGCTGGGCACCCACTGTCTGACGCTCAATGAAACGCTACCTGCCAATGGGATCACCGCTATTTTTGGCGTTTCCGGCGCCGGGAAAACATCGCTGATCAATGCCATCAGCGGACTGACGCGCCCGCAAAAAGGGCGCATTGTGCTCAATGGTCGCGTGCTTAATGATGTTGAAAATGGCATCTGCCTGACGCCGGAAAAACGGCGCGTCGGTTATGTGTTCCAGGATGCCCGACTGTTTCCGCATTACAAAGTGCGTGGCAATCTGCGCTATGGCATGGCGAAAAGCATGGCCGGACAGTTCGACAAGCTGGTGGATCTGCTCGGTATCGAACCTTTGCTGGAGCGTTTGCCTGGCAGCCTTTCCGGCGGGGAAAAACAGCGTGTGGCGATTGGCCGCGCGTTGCTGACCGCGCCGGAGCTACTGTTGCTTGATGAGCCGCTGGCTTCGCTGGATATTCCGCGCAAACGCGAACTGCTGCCGTATCTGCAACGCCTGGCGCGCGAAATTAATATCCCCCTGCTGTACGTCAGCCACTCGCTGGACGAGATTTTACATCTGGCGGACAGAGTCATGGTGCTGGAAAACGGGCAGGTGAAAGCGTTTGGCGCGCTGGAAGAGGTCTGGGGCAGCAGTGTGATGCACCCGTGGCTGCCGAAAGAGCAGCAGAGCAGCATCCTGAAAGTGAGCGTGCTGGAGCATCATCCGCATTATGCAATGACCGCGCTGGCGCTGGGCGATCAGCACCTGTGGGTCAACAAACTGGAAGAGCCGCTGCAAACCGTGCTGCGTATTCGTATTCAGGCCTCGGACGTGTCGCTGGTATTACAACCACCGATGCAAACCAGTATCCGTAATATCCTGCGGGCAAAAGTGGCAAACTGTTATGACGATAACGGGCAGGTGGAAGTCCAGCTTGAAGTCGGCGGGAAAACGCTGTGGGCGAGAATCAGCCCGTGGGCCAGGGATGAGCTGGGCATCAAACCTGGCCTGTGGCTGTACGCGCAAATCAAGAGTGTTTCAATTACCGCCTGATTACAGCAGGTGGGTATAAATAAACTTCGCAATGCTGTCCGTGGTGTTATCGCCGATCACGATATTCGCCCGCGTTTTCACCGCGTCGTCAGCATTGCCCATCGCGACGCCGGTGCCTGCCGCTTCCAGCATACTGATATCATTGTAGTTATCGCCAAACGCCACCACATTCTCCATCGACCAGCCCTGCGCTTCAATCCACTGGGTAAGGCGCTTCCCTTTGCTGTTCCCTTTACGCGCGATATCCACCTGATCGTGCCAGGACCATTCGCACTCCAGACCCAGCTGATGCTCAACCTGCTGCACGAACTGTTGCAGTTTTGGCAGATTTTCATCGGTCAGCGCGAATTTCCAGACGGCGTTGACGTCGCGTGCCGACTGTGCCAGCGACGGCACCTGAGTAAAGGTCGGGCGCTGTTCCGGCGGCAGCGTCTGCGCCCAGTTAGCGGTACGGATCACATGGCCGGTCGGGCGTTCATAAACCATCGCGTCATCAACGTACATCAGACCGTGAATCTGATGCGTATCCAGCAGATCAATCAATTGCAATGCCTGATCGACAGGCAGCGGATCGGCCTCAAGAACATTTTTTGCTTGATAATCATACAAGTAAGTGCCATTACAGCAAATTGCAGGTGTATCCAGCGCCAGTGCCTGATAAAAAGGATGAATCGCAACGTGATGACGGCCAGTGACGATGATAAGTTGGTAGCCTGCCTCTCTGGCGCGAGAGAGCGCCTCAAGCGAGGAGGGGAGCAATGTTTTTTTCGGCGTCAGTAAGGTGCCGTCTAAATCCAGGGCAATCACACGAGCGGTCATAGGGAGTTCCAGATTAAGGTTGAGAATTTTGCCTGTGGGAATGGTACACCGAGACGGTTGGCCGGACAAAATTCTGAGCGTTAATTCAGCATTCACCGTTAAAAGCGTCTACGTTAAGCTGTATTCCGCAATTGCAGACAGTTGCCATAAGGAAGGAGTAGTCATGAAGCAAACCGTTTATACCGCCAGCCCTGAGAGTCAGCAAATTCACGTCTGGAGCCTGAATCATGACGGCTCGCTGAAGCTGGTGCAGGTGGTTGATGTGCCGGGGCAGGTTCAGCCGATGGTGGTCAGCCCTGATAAGCGCTATCTCTATGTTGGCGTCCGTCCTGAGTTCCGCGTGCTGGCTTACCGTATTGCGCCGGATGACGGCGCGCTGACCTTCGCGGCGGAGTCCGCTCTGCCGGGTAGCCCAACCCATATCTCTACCGATCATCAGGGCCGTTTTGTGTTTGTTGGCTCGTACAATGCCGGTAACGTCAGCGTGACCCGTCTGGATGATGGCCTGCCGGCTGGCGTGGTGGATGTCGTTGAAGGGCTGGAAGGGTGCCACTCAGCGAATATCTCGCCGGATAACCGGACGCTGTGGGTGCCTGCGCTGAAGCAGGATCGCATTTGCCTGTTTACGCTCAGCGACGACGGCAAACTGGTCGCCCAGGAACCGGCGGAAGTCACCACCGTTGAGGGGGCCGGGCCGCGCCATATGGCGTTCCACCCGAACCAGCAATATGCCTACTGCGTGAATGAACTGAACAGCTCTGTTGATGTCTGGGAGCTGAAAGATCCGCACGGCAATATTGAATGCGTGCAGACGCTGGATATGATGCCTGCCGATTTTTCTGACACGCGTTGGGCGGCGGATATCCATATTACGCCGGATGGCCGTCATCTGTATGCCTGCGACCGTACCGCCAGCCTGATTACCGTTTTTAGCGTTTCTGAAGACGGCAGCGTACTGACGAAAGAGGGCTTCCAGCCGACCGAAACGCAGCCGCGCGGCTTTAACGTCGATCATAGCGGTAAGTACCTGATTGCCGCCGGGCAGAAGTCACACCATATTGCGGTGTATGCCATTGCCAGTGAGCAGGGGCTGTTGACGGAGAAAGGCCGTTATGCGGTAGGCCAGGGGCCAATGTGGGTCGTGGTTAACGCGTATTAATATTCCGTGACGTTGTGCCCGGTGGCGCTCGCTTACCGGGCCGTCGGCCGGATACGGCGTTATTGTTGCCGCTGTGGTTCAGCAAAAGGCGTCCACAGCGTGTCTTTATCATCAGCCCAGACATTTAAAAGCAGAGAGAAAAAACGCTCTGCCGGAGGAGAGAGAACGGCGTCCTTGCGCCGGATAATCCCTAACGTGCGTCTGATAACGGGTTCGATCAACGGGATCCCGATAAGCGTGGGATGCACTGTCTGAGGCATTGCCAGCCCCGGCAGCGCAGAAATACCCAGCCCGGCCTCAACCAGGCCAAGCGAGGTCGATAAATGACGAACCTCGTAAAACCAGTCCAGCTTCCAGGGTTTATCCGCCAGATTGTGCTCAATAAGCAGCCTGTTACCGCTGGATGACCGCACGCCAATCAATTTGTAGCCCACCAACTCCTGCCATTCGACCAGTTGCTTACTGGCTAAGGGATGGTTTCGTCGACAGGCCAGAACAAACGGTTCATTCACCAGCGGGGTGAAGTCAATAGCAGAATTTGTGATGCTGTTCATATTTATGCCGAAATCAGCTTCGTTACCCAACACCGATTCCATGCAGTTGTTCGTACCTTTTTCAAGAATTCGTATTTTGATATTGGGGTACAACTCATTAAATTTTCCGATAGCAAGGGGTAGAAAATAGAAAACAGCGGTCGGAATACAGGACAATGTGATCGTGCCGTGGTGATAAGCATTCATTTCGCGAACATTAAAAAGAGCTTCATCCAGTTTTCTTATTAATTCTCTGGCTTCCGGTAACAGCATCCTCCCCGCTTTTGTTAATTCTACTTTACGTGTTGTTCTCTCAAAAAGCAGGGTATGTAAATCATCTTCCATCTTTTTTATTCTGCGAGTTAATGCAGGTTGCGTAATGTTAAGTAATTTAGCGGCTTTGTTAAATGATCCTGCCTCTGCCAGTGTGACAAATGCCTTCATACTTGATAATTCGTGTTTCATCATAACTCCAGAAAATAGAATCCAGGGATTCCCTGATTTGCTGCCCCAGGAGAGAAAAACGTAGTTTATATGTAAATTATCCGTCTTGATTAATGCAAATAAATTATCAATCATAAATTTAAAGTCATTAGCCTCTCTATTCTGCGCGTGCAACCATGTCCTCATTAACGCTAATGTTTTTTAATTGAGGGCAATGTTATGAAAAAAATTCCCTGCACGTTGATGCGAGGGGGAACATCCAGAGGGGCGTTTTTATTAGCAGAACACCTTCCTGAGGAGAGACAGCGGCGCGATGCCATATTGATAGCAATTATGGGATCGGGGAATGAGCTGGAAATAGATGGCATTGGCGGCGGTAATCCGTTGACCAGTAAAGTGGCCATTATCCGTCGTTCGGATGACTCGAAAGCAGATATCGACTATTTATTTGCTCAGGTTCTGGTACATGAACACCGCGTTGATACCACGCCGAACTGTGGAAATATGCTTTCCGCGGTAGGCGCATTTGCGATTGAACATGGCTTAATTGAGACTACGCCGCCCGTCACGCGCGTGCGTATACGTAATGTAAATACAAATACGTATATCGAAGCGGACGTGCAGACGCCGGACGGCGCCGTTGAGTACGAAGGCCAGGCAAAAATCGATGGCGTACCGGGAACGGCTGCGCCCGTGGCACTCACGTTTTTGAACGCTGCTGGCGCCAAAACCGGGCAAATTTTCCCGACCGGTCATCGTGTCGATCATTTTGATTCCGTTGCCGTCACCTGTATTGATATGGCGATGCCGGTGGTCATCATCGCTGCCGAAGATATCGGTAAAACGGGTTATGAATCCCCTGCGGAACTTGATGCCGATACTGAATTATTGCGCCGCATTGAATCCATCCGTTTGCAGGCGGGTAAAGCGATGGGGTTAGGCGACGTCAGCAATATGGTTATTCCTAAACCGGTGCTTATTTCCCCGGCCAGACGGGGTGGGACGATCAATGTGCGCTATTTTATGCCGCACTCCTGCCATAAGGCGCTGGCGATTACTGGTGCTATCGCGCTTGCCAGTAGCTGTGCGACAGACGGGACGGTCGCCCACCGGATGACGCAATTGACGGACTATGGCGATATAAATATCGAACATCCGGGCGGGTGCCTTGATATTCATTTAACAAATGAAGGTAATGAGCCTTCTTCAATACGCGCTTCTGTTATTCGCACAGCAAGAAAGATTTTTGCAGGTGAAGTTTATATTCCTGAATGATGTTGATCTCATTTCGCTGTGATTAAGGAAAATCAAACAATGCCTTTTCTGTATAACGAATACAGATAAATCAGGGTGCAAAAAAATGAATAAAAAATCTATATGGAAGCTAATTATTATATTAGCGATCCCGTGTATTATTGGCTTAATTCCTGCGCCAGCCGGTCTGAGTGAACTCGCCTGGGTTCTCTTTGGCATCTATCTTGCGGCAATCGTGGGGCTGGTGATAAAACCGTTTCCTGAACCCGTCGTATTATTGATTGCCGTCGCGGCATCGATGGTCGTGGTCGGAAATTTAAGTGAAGGGGCGTTTAAAACGACCAGCGTGCTCAGCGGTTATGCCTCTGGAACGACGTGGCTGGTATTTTCTGCGTTTACGTTAAGCGCCGCGTTTGTCACTACTGGCCTGGGCAAACGCATTGCGTATATTCTGATTGGTAAGATTGGGAATACCACGCTGGGGCTGGGCTACGTTACGGTTTTTCTCGATCTGGTTCTCTCTCCGGCAACGCCGTCAAACACGGCGCGCGCAGGCGGCATTGTTTTACCTATCATCAACAGTGTGGCCGTCGCGCTGGGTTCAGAGCCTGAAAAAAGCCCCCGTCGTGTCGGTCATTACTTAATGATGTCCGTGTATATGGTCACGAAAACGACCAGTTATATGTTTTTTACCGCAATGGCAGGGAACATACTGGCGCTGAAAATGATCAACGATATTTGCCATCTGCAATTAAGCTGGGGGGGATGGGCGCTGGCAGCAATGGTGCCGGGTATCATTATGTTACTGGTGACGCCGCTGGTGATTTATACCATGTACCCACCGGAAATTAAAAAGGTTGATAATAAGACGATCGCGAAAGCCGGGCTTCAGGATCTCGGGCCAATGAAAGGCCGTGAGAAATTACTGCTGGGTATTTTTGTCCTCGCGCTGTCAGGCTGGATTTTCAGTAAACAGCTTGGCGTGGATGAATCAACCGTTGCGATTGTGGTGATGGGCGCGATGTTGTTACTGGGCGTGGTGAGCTGGGATGATGTCGTTAAAAATAAGGGCGGCTGGAATACATTAATCTGGTACGGCGGTATCATTGGCTTAAGCTCTTTATTATCGAAAGTGAAGTTTTTTGACTGGCTGGCTGAACTGTTTAAAAACAATCTCTCTTTTGATAATCATGGTAACGTGGCGTTCTTCGTCATTTTGTTCCTGAGTATTATTGTCCGTTATTTCTTTGCCTCCGGTAGCGCTTATATTGTGGCGATGATGCCGGTATTCGCCATGCTGGCGAATGTCTCTGGCGCGCCATTAATGCTAACCGCGCTGGCCTTATTATTCTCCAACTCTTATGGCGGAATGGTCACGCACTATGGCGGTGCCGCTGGCCCGGTTATTTTCGGGGTCGGTTATAACGATATTAAGTCCTGGTGGCTCGTCGGCGCGGTTCTGACCATCTTAACGTTCCTGGTACATATCACGATTGGTATCTGGTGGTGGAACATGTTGATTGACTGGAACATGCTGTAATCAACCGTCAGCGTTCATTTTTATTATTAATGACATGGTCTGTTGTCCGTGCATGGAAACATGCACGGCAATGTGGAGTAATGAATGATTAAGTTATATGACAAAGGGATTTATCTCTCCGGTAACAATGAGATAATTGCAGAAGAACAGTATTGCGGTAATGTACAAAAAGAGGAAGCCCAAAAAGGCACCATAGCATGGTCCATTTTTGCGTCTCATAATACGTCAGGAAATATGGATAAACTTAAAATCAAGTTTGATTCGTTAACCTCCCACGATATTACCTATGTAGGCATAATTCAGACCGCAAAAGCGTCCGGGATGGCGCGTTTTCCATTACCTTATGTTCTCACAAACTGTCATAACTCATTATGCGCCGTTGGTGGAACCATTAATGGCGATGATCATCTTTTTGGACTCTCCGCCGCGCAGCGCTATGGCGGTATTTATGTGCCGCCCCATATTGCGGTCATCCACCAATATATGCGTGAGATGATGGCGGGCGGTGGAAAAATGATTTTAGGCTCAGACAGCCACACGCGCTATGGCGCGCTGGGGACGATGGCCGTAGGGGAGGGCGGAGGTGAACTCGTCAAACAACTGTTGAATGATAGCTGGGATATCGATTATCCGGGCGTCGTGGCGGTATATCTGACGGGAAAACTGGCGCCAGGCGTTGGCCCGCAGGATGTGGCGTTAGCCATCATTGGCGCCGTATTTAAAAATGGCTATGTCAAAAATAAGGTCATGGAATTTGTGGGGCCGGGCATTAGCGCAATGTCCACGGACTTCCGTAACAGTGTTGATGTCATGACCACGGAGACGACCTGCCTGAGTTCGGTGTGGCAAACGGATGATGAAACCCGTAGCTGGCTGGCGTTACATGGCCGTGAACCGGACTATCGACAGCTGAATCCGCAGCCAATGGCCTGGTACGATGGCTGTATTTATGTTGATTTGAGCACAATTAAACCGATGATCGCGCTACCTTTCCATCCGAGCAATGTGTATGAAATCGACACATTAAATGAGAATTTGACGGATATTCTGCACCAGGTAGAAATTGAGTCTGCGCGCATTGCCCGTGGGAAAGCCAAAATCTCGCTGCTGGATAAAGTTGAGAAGGGGAGATTAAAGGTGCAGCAGGGAATTATTGCCGGATGCTCAGGCGGTAACTATGAGAACGTCATTGCGGCGGCGAATGCGTTGCGCGGTAAATCGTGTGGTAACGAGACGTTCTCACTCGCGGTTTACCCCTCTTCACAGCCTGTATTTATGGATCTGGCGAAAAAAGGCGTGGTGGCCGATTTAACTGGCGCGGGCGCAATCATCAGAACCGCTTTCTGCGGCCCATGCTTTGGCGCTGGCGATACGCCCGTTAACAACGGGCTGAGCATTCGCCACACCACCCGTAACTTCCCGAACCGTGAAGGTTCGAAACCGGGTAATGGTCAAATGTCCGCGGTTGCGCTGATGGATGCGCGTTCTATTGCGGCGACGGCAATAAATGGGGGCTATCTGACATCCGCCGCTGAACTGGACTGCTGGGAAAACGTTCCTGACTATGCGTTTGATCCCACTCCGTACAAAAACCGTGTCTATCAGGGTTTTGTTAAAGGGGCGACGCAGCAATCGCTCATCTATGGCCCGAATATCAAAGACTGGCCGGCGCTGGGGGCGCTGACGGAAAATATTCTGCTCAAGGTGGCGTCAAAAATTCTTGATGAAGTCACAACGACGGATGAGCTGATCCCGTCCGGGGAGACCTCGTCTTTCCGCTCAAACCCGGTTGGTCTGGCGGAGTTCACCCTGTCACGCCGCGATCCAGACTATGTTGGCCGAAGCAAAGCAACCGCGACGCTGGAAAAACAGCGTCTGGCAGGCGAGGTGAGTGAGCTGGAGCCGGTCTTTGCCCGTATTCGCACGATTGCGGGCCAGGAAAACACCGATCCGTTAGCCACCGGGATTGGCAGCATGATTTATGCCGTTAAGCCGGGAGACGGTTCCGCGCGTGAACAGGCGGCAAGCTGTCAGCGCGTGATTGGCGGTCTGGCGAATATAGCTCAGGAGTATGCGACGAAACGCTACCGTTCGAATGTGATCAACTGGGGAATGTTGCCGCTGCAAATGGCGGGTGAGCCTGGGTTTGACGTCGGGGATTATATTTACATTCCTGGCGTCCGTACGGCGCTGGATCAATGCGCAACCACCTTAAAAGGCTATGTGATTCATGACGATGAAATCACGGAAATCAGTCTGTATCTGGAAAGCCTGACCGCCGAGGAACGTGAAATTATCAAAGCGGGAAGTCTGATTAATTTCAATAAAAACCGTCAGATGTAAAAAAAGGTCGTCACGCCCGGCGTGACGACCTTTTCTCTTTTATCTGGCCTGAAGAATAATCGTCAGCAGATATTATTGCTTCGGTTCGGCAACCACTTTACTGCCTAAACCCCGGTTGTTGTATTCCCACATCCGGTTAAAGTTCGTGTCGTTCAGGTTACGCTGTACCTCGTCTTTATCATCCTTCGCGCCAGTATTCCCGGCAAAAGGACGTTTGGAGATAACGGCGTCAGCCCACGGTTTCGCCATATTGAACCCTTCGTTAATCACGCTATCGCGGATAACGACCTGACCGTTGGTGTTGGCATCCACATCCAGCGAACGACCTAGTTGCGCGACGCCATCACCTGCGGCGGTAAAGCGGCTGTTGGTGGCGAGGAAACCGTAATAAATATTCGACAGCGTTGCCGGAGCGAAAACATACGCTTCCTGCTGGGTACGGGAGTTCACCACACGGAAATCGGTGTTATCGAACACCACTGCGCCGCGACCGGAAACCATATCCACATCCCCTTCAATGTAACTGTTCGTCACCAGCGTGCGTGGTTGGCGATCGTTTTGCAGACGGTTCTGCACGCCGCTGTTGGTCACGAAGAAGGTATTCTGGCGACCCAGAATGTTCACTTTATTAATCTGCACTTTGTCGCCGTCAGTGCGTAAGGCCACTGCCGGATGGTTGCCGGCGTCAACGCTGTCACCGAGATTGTTTTCGATGGTCAGATTTTGTAACTGCAAGCCGTCATTCTGTGACCAGACTACCGCAGAACACATCACGCCAATGCTGGCGCCGCGTTTGCTCTGGCAGTTATCAAACATATACCACGCAGGTTTGCCCGGCATGTATTTACCGCCCGGGTTCACTGAACGACGCCAGTCGGTCGTGCTCATTTCGCCGTCAATCGCCTGGCCGATTTTCACATCAATCGCGTTCTCGCCCGTGCCGTACAGCGTCAGGCTGCCAGGCGCCGCCGGGATATACACGGTTCCCTGATACTCGCCCGGCATAATGGCGATGTACAGACGCTTGCTGCTGCGCTGCGTAATTGCTGCATCTACCGCCGCCTGAATGGTGGTGTGCGTCACGCCTGGCGTGCCAGCCGGGCCGACAACGAAGTCAGGTTGCGCAGGCAGCGTAATGGCGGAAGGCGTCCACGGCGCCGTATTCGGCGTCAGTGACGAGAAATAGTGTGCAGCAACGAAATTTTGCGCTTCGTTCGCCGACAGGATCGGACGCGAGGAGGTGCCTGGCGCGGTCTGATCGGATGGGATTTGATCGGGCGGCGTAGAGCTACAGGCGGTCAGCGTCACGCCAAAAGCCAGTGCCAGCGCCAGACGGGAAACCGAAAATGTGTTCACAGGTTGCTCCGGGCTTTGAAAGTTAAATTAATTCCATTGAAGCCTGCTTTTTTATACTAAGTTGAGCGAAACGGGAAGGTGAAAAGGTAAAAAGTTCTTTTTTAGACGCCGCGCACCCGATGTTCCAGGCAAGTACATCACAAATAAATAACATTCATGGCCTGTAAGATTGACAACCCCGGCAGAATAAAAAATAAATGTAT
Source organism: Citrobacter sp. CK191 (assembly GCF_030333435.1). Taxonomy (NCBI): domain Bacteria; kingdom Pseudomonadati; phylum Pseudomonadota; class Gammaproteobacteria; order Enterobacterales; family Enterobacteriaceae; genus Citrobacter; species Citrobacter sp. CK191. Next base: position 31,038 of record NZ_JAOWFX010000028.1, read on the forward strand.
AGACAACCCATGACAAGTGATGAACCCAATGGCGCAACTTTTACCTGATGACACGATCTGGCGGAATGGCCGACTGGCGACGATGGATACTGAACGCGGTAGCCCTTATGGGATGGTGGACGATCATGCGCTTGTCGTCCGCCAGGGCCGGATTCTGGATATTGTGCCTGCGTCGTCGCTCAACGCCGCGCACCGCAATACCGTGGATCTGCAAGGCCGACTGGTCACGCCCGGATTGATTGACTGTCACACCCACCTGATTTTTGGCGGCACGCGCGCCGGGGAGTGGGAGCAGCGGCTTAACGGCGTGTCGTACCAGCAGATCAGCGCGCAGGGCGGCGGTATCAACGCGACCGTCGCCGCGACCCGGACGGCCTCTGAAGATGAACTTTTAACTGTTGCGCGCGCGCGGATGGCGCGATTGCTGCAAGAAGGCGTTACGTTGCTGGAGGTGAAATCCGGCTATGGCCTGAATTTCGCCACGGAAGAGAAAATGTTGCGCGTTGCCGCTGCGCTGGCGCATGAAAACAGGGTGGAAATCAGTCCTACCCTGCTGGCGGCACACGCGACGCCAGCAGAATACCGTGACGATCCCGACGGCTATATCACGCTGGTTTGCGAAAGTATTCTGCCCGGATTATGGGCAAAAGGGCTGTTTGAGTCGGTGGATCTTTTCTGTGAAAGCGTGGGGTTTAACCTGGCGCAGAGTGAGCGGGTATTTCAGGCCGCTCAGGCGTTGGGCATTCCGGTAAAAGGGCACGTTGAGCAGCTCTCCTTGCTGGGGGGCGCGCAACTGGTGAGTCGTTATCAGGGGTTATCCGCCGACCATATTGAGTATCTGGATGAGGCTGGCGTGGCGGCGATGAGTCGCAGCGGCACCGTGGGCGTTCTGCTGCCGGGGGCGTTTTATTTCCTCAAAGAGACGCAGCGCCCGCCGGTGGCGTTGCTCCGCCACTATGGCGTGCCAATGGCGGTTGCTACGGACTTTAACCCCGGCACCAGTCCGTTTATCAGTTTGCATCTGGCGATGAACATGGCCTGCGTACAGTTTGGCTTAACGCCGGAAGAGGCGTGGGCGGGCGTGACGCGGCATGCTGCGCGCGCGCTGGGTCGGCAGACGACGCATGGGCAATTGAAAGCGGGATATGTCGCTGACTTTGCCGTATGGGACGCTGAGCTTCCGGTTGAAATCCTTTATGAACCGGGGCGCAACCCGCTCTGTCACCGTGTATTCAGAGGAGAAGTAACATGACGCAATGGCAACCCGCATCTCCCACGCTCTGGCAGGGGCGTGATGACAGCGCCGAGGCGGCTAACGCGCTGCGTCTCTTTCAGACGGTGACGCGCAGCCCGACGTTTTCTCCCGAAATGTATCGTGAAAAAATCGCCTTGCTCGGCTTTGCCTGTGACGAAGGCGTGAAGCGAAACCAGGGGCGGCCTGGCGCCGCTGGCGCGCCGGATGCCCTGCGCCGGGCGCTGGCGAACCTGGCCTCTCACCACGGCCACGATCGGCTGGTGGATTTAGGCAACATTATTGCGCAAGCCCCCGATCTGGAAGGCGCGCAGCAGGCGCTTCGCGATGCGGTACGGCGCTGCCAGCAGGCGGATATGCGCACGTTTGTGCTAGGCGGCGGACATGAAACGGCGTTTGGGCATGGCGCGGGGCTGCTTGATGCGTTCCCGCATGCCAGAGTCGGCATTATTAATCTTGATGCGCATCTGGATCTGCGTCGGGCTGACCACGCCACCTCCGGTACGCCGTTTCGCCAGTTGGCGCAATTATGCGATGAACAACAGCGTGAGTTTCATTACGCCTGCTTTGGCGTCAGTCGGGCGGCAAATACGCAGGCGTTATGGGATGAGGCGCAACAACGCGGAGTGACCATCGTAGAAGACGTGGATTGTGATACCGCTCAGGCGCCGTTGGCGCAGGTTATCGACAGCGTGGATAAGATCTACCTGACCATCGATCTTGATGTGCTGCCCGCCTGGGAGATGCCCGCAGTGTCTGCGCCCGCAGCGCTCGGTGTGCCGTTGGCGACGGTGATGCGGCTTGTCGATGCCGTTTGTCGCAGCGGTAAGCTACAGGCGGTGGATATGGTTGAATTTAATCCGCGCTTTGACGATGATGGCAACGCCGCGCGTGTTGCGGCACGCCTCGGCTGGCAAATCGCACACGGGTGGCGTTAATCGCGATGTTTGTCCGGCACAAAATCGCGTTACAGGCCGGATAATGCCATCCGGCAAATAAAATCATACGCTTAAGGAAGGCTTACGCATGCTCCCATCCCGTTCTGCCCCTGTGCCTTTCTATGAAAAGGTCAAACAGACGATCAGCGACAACATCGCCAGCGGCGTCTGGCGCCCGCATGACCGTATTCCCTCGGAAGCGGAACTGGTGGCGCAATTTGGCTTCAGCCGGATGACAATCAACCGGGCGTTGCGGGAATTAACGGATGAAGGGCTGCTGGTGCGTTTACAGGGCGTCGGCACATTTGTGGCGGAACCGAAAGGGCAGTCCGCACTGTTTGAAATTCGCAGCATTGCCGATGAAATCGCCGCCCGTCACCATCAGCACCGCTGTGAGGTGCTGACGCTGGAACAGACGCAGGCGAATGCGCTTCAGGCCACGGCCCTGAATGTGCGTGAAGGCACGCTGATTTTTCATTCGGTGATGGTGCACTATGAAAACGATCTGCCGGTGCAGATTGAGGATCGCTGTGTGAATGCCGGCGTTGTACCGGATTATCTGGCGCAGGATTACAGCCAGACCACGCCTCATGCATACCTGTCGCTGATCGCCCCGCTAACGGAAGGGGAGCACATTGTGGAAGCCGTGCGCGCCACGGCGGAAGAGTGCGCGCTGCTGAACATTAAGGAGCACGATCCCTGCCTGTTAATTCATCGGCGCACCTGGTCTGCGTCGCACATTGTTTCTCACGCTCGCCTGCTTTTTCCCGGTTCTCGCTACCGGTTGCAGGGCCATTTTATGTCCTGAATGACGGCGCGATAAAAAGCGTGATTGCTGACGCAATATAACAAAAATGTATCTCAGTTGTTAAAATCAGCCTTGCGACAAGTTGTATAGACAAGTATATGTTACCTATCTGTCCGATCATCGTAAGGAGTCTGGTGTCATGCCTCAAAGCAAGTATCGTCAGCAGGATATCCGCGCCCCGAGGGGAACAACCCTGACGGCAAAAAGCTGGTTAACCGAAGCGCCGCTGCGCATGTTAATGAACAACCTCGATCCCGATGTTGCCGAGAATCCGCATGAACTGGTGGTTTATGGCGGCATTGGCCGCGCGGCGCGCGACTGGGAGTGCTATGACGCCATCATCAATGCGCTGACCAAACTGGAGGCCGATGAAACCCTGCTGGTGCAGTCCGGTAAACCGGTCGGCGTGTTTAAGACCCACGAAAACGCGCCGCGTGTCCTGATCGCTAACTCCAACCTGGTGCCGCACTGGGCGACCTGGGAACATTTCAATGAGCTGGACGCCAAAGGGCTGGCGATGTACGGCCAGATGACCGCCGGAAGCTGGATCTACATCGGCAGTCAGGGCATCGTGCAGGGTACCTATGAAACCTTTGTTGAAGCAGGACGGCAGCACTATCAGGGGAATTTGTCCGGGCGCTGGGTGCTGACCGCCGGGCTTGGCGGTATGGGCGGCGCACAGCCGCTGGCCGCGACGCTGGCGGGGGCGTGCTCGCTGAATATCGAATGCCAGCAAAGCCGTATCGATTTCCGTCTGCGTACTCGCTATGTTGATGAACAGGCCACCTCGCTGGACGACGCGCTGGCGCGAATTGAAAAATATACCCGCGAAGGTAAAGCCGTCTCCGTTGCGCTGTGCGCCAACGCGGCGGACGTCGTGCCGGAACTGGTAAAACGCGGCGTTCGCCCGGATCTGGTGACCGACCAGACCAGCGCGCACGATCCGCTGCACGGTTATTTGCCCTCTGGCTGGCGTTGGGAGGAGTATCAGGCGAAAGCGGCGTCAGATCCACAGGGCACGGTACAGGCGGCGAAACGCTCAATGGCGAAGCACGTACAGGCGATGCTGGCGTTCAGTGAAATGGGCGTCCCGACCTTTGATTACGGCAACAATATCCGCCAGATGGCGAAAGAGATGGGCGTAGAGAACGCCTTTGATTTTCCTGGGTTCGTTCCGGCCTATATCCGCCCGCTTTTCTGTCGGGGGATCGGCCCATTCCGTTGGGTGGCGCTTTCCGGCGATCCAGAAGATATTTATAAAACCGATGCCAAAGTCAAAGAGATTGTGGCGGATGACAAACATCTGCATCACTGGCTGGATATGGCGCGCGAACGTATTAACTTCCAGGGCTTACCGGCGCGTATTTGCTGGGTGGGGCTGGCGTGGCGGCAAAAACTGGGTCTGGCGTTTAACGAAATGGTACGCCGTGGAGAGGTCTCCGCGCCGATCGTCATTGGTCGCGACCATCTGGATTCCGGCTCTGTCGCCAGTCCAAACCGGGAAACGGAAGCGATGCGCGACGGTTCTGATGCGGTATCCGACTGGCCGTTACTGAACGCGCTGCTCAATACCGCCAGCGGTGCGACCTGGGTTTCGCTGCATCATGGCGGCGGCGTCGGCATGGGGTTCTCGCAACATGCCGGAATGGTGATTGTCTGCGACGGCACCGATGAAGCGGCGGCGCGTATCGCCAGAGTGCTGCATAACGATCCGGCGACAGGCGTGATGCGTCATGCTGACGCCGGGTATGAGATTGCGGTTGAATGCGCCGCAGAACAAGGGCTGAACTTGCCGATGATCGCGGCTACTCAAGGAAAACGCTGATATGAATACGCTTACGTTAACGCCGGGTCATCTGAGTTTTGCGCAGCTTCGCGCCGTCTGGCAGCAGCCAGTGCAACTGCGTCTTGATAGCAGCGCGGTTGACGGTATTAATGCCAGCGTCGACTGCGTGAACAATATCGTCGCCGAGGGGCGCACGGCCTACGGTATCAATACCGGTTTTGGTCTGCTGGCGCAGACGCGCATCGCCACGGAGGATCTGCAAAACCTGCAACGTTCGCTGGTGCTCTCCCACGCGGCGGGTATTGGCGAGCCGCTGGACGACGCGATGGTGCGTCTGATCATGGTGCTGAAAATCAATAGCCTGGCGCGAGGTTTCTCGGGCATCCGCCTGAGCGTGATTGAAGCGCTGATTGCGCTGGTCAACGCAGAAGTCTGGCCGCTGATCCCGGCGAAAGGTTCTGTAGGGGCATCGGGCGATCTGGCGCCGCTGGCGCATATGTCGTTGACGCTGCTTGGCGAAGGGAAAGCCCGCTGGCAGGGGGAGTGGCTTCCGGCGAAAGAGGCGTTGAAAAAGGCTGGACTGGAACCGATCACGCTGGCGGCGAAAGAGGGACTGGCGCTGCTGAATGGCACCCAGGCCTCCACCGCCTTTGCGCTGCGTGGGCTGTTCGAAGCGCAGGCGCTGTTCGCCTCTGCGGTGGTCTGCGGGGCGTTAACCACCGAAGCCGTTCTGGGGTCGCGCCGACCGTTTGATGCGCGCATTCATGCCGCGCGCGGTCAGCGTGGGCAGATCGACGCCGCCGGGCTGTTCCGCCACGTTCTGACGGAGACCAGCGCGATAGCACAGTCGCACCATAACTGTGAAAAGGTGCAGGACCCGTACTCGCTTCGCTGTCAGCCGCAGGTGATGGGCGCGTGCCTCACACAACTGCGTCAGGCGATGGAGGTGCTGCTCGTTGAAGCCAACGCCGTTTCGGATAACCCGCTGGTGTTTGCCGAAGAGGGGGATGTGATTTCCGGCGGTAACTTCCATGCCGAACCGGTGGCGATGGCGGCGGATAATCTGGCGCTGGCGATTGCGGAAATCGGCGCGCTGTCGGAAAGGCGCATCGCGCTGATGATGGATAAACATATGTCGCAGTTGCCGCCTTTCCTGGTGAAAAACGGCGGCGTCAACTCCGGTTTTATGATTGCGCAGGTGACCGCTGCGGCGCTGGCCAGCGAGAACAAAGCGCTGGCGCATCCGCACAGCGTGGACAGCCTGCCGACGTCGGCCAATCAGGAAGATCATGTGTCGATGGCGCCCGCTGCGGGTCGGCGACTATGGGAAATGGCGGCAAACACGCGTGGGGTCATTGCGGTAGAGTGGCTGGCGGCCTGTCAGGGTATCGACCTCCGGGAAGGGTTAACCTCAAGCCCGCTGCTGGAGCAGGCGCGAAAAGCGCTGCGCGAGCAGGTGCCGCATTATACTCAGGATCGTTTCTTCGCGCCGGATATTGAGTGCGCGACCGAACTGCTGGCGCGTGGGGACTTGTTCCGGTTATTACCTGATTTCTTGTAAAAAAATGCCGGATGGCGCTGACGCTTATCCGGCCTACGGCGCTGGATGTTAGGTGCCGCAGGCCGGATAAGACGCTTTAGCGTCGCCATCAGGCAACAACGGCACTTAGCTGAACATTGCGGTAATTGACGCGCTGGCGAGCGCATGGAAATGGACGTTAAAGCCCACCATCGCGCCGCTGGCGCCTGCATCGACATCAATGCGCTCCACATCCAGCGCGTGAACGGTAAAGATGTAGCGGTGCGTTTCCCCTTTCGGCGGAGCTGCGCCGCCGTAGCCTGCTTTACCAAAATCGGTGCGCGTCTGGAGAGTCCCTTCCGGCATCGCCACCAGGCCGGAACCAAACCCTTGCGGCAGTACGCGGGTATCGGCTGGCAGGTTGGCGACAATCCAGTGCCACCAGCCTGAGCCGGTTGGCGCATCGGGATCGTAGCAGGTCACGACAAAGCTTTTCGTACCGGCGGGCACCTCGTCCCAGGCCAGGTGCGGGGAGATGTTGTCCCCGTCATAGCCCATGCCGTTAAACACATGGCGATGGGGCAGTTTTTCCCCGTCGCGCAGGTCGTTGCTGATAAGTTTCATACCGCCTCCATTAATCTACTGATTAGCAAGGAAGTGTAGCCAGAACCGCTACAGCTTACCGCTGATTAATGGATAAAAAATGTTTCATTGCGCACAGCGTCGTTCACCGCCTGTGTCAGACGATGCAATTGTTCCGGCTGGATGATATAGGGCGGCATCAGGTAGATCAGTTTACCGAACGGGCGCACCCAGACGCCTTGCCCGACAAAGAAACGCTGCAACGCCGCCATATTGACCGGGTGCGTGGTTTCCACGACGCCGATGGCGCCGAGTACACGCACGTCAGCAACCCAGGACGATGCGCGCGCGGGCGCTAATTCCTGGCGTAACTGCGTTTCAATCGCCGCCACCTGCTGCTGCCACTCGCCCGTTTCCAGCAGAGAAAGACTGGCGCAAGCCACGGCACATGCCAGCGGATTGCCCATAAAAGTCGGGCCATGCATAAAGCAACCGGCTTCGCCGTTGCTGATGGTTTCAGCGACCAGACGGGTGGTTAGCGTGGCGGAAAGCGTCATCGTGCCGCCGGTGATGGCCTTACCGAGACACAAAATATCCGGCGTAATGTCTGCATGTTCGCAGGCAAACAGTTTACCTGTGCGGCCAAATCCGGTGGCGATCTCATCGGCAATCAGCAGAATCCCTTCGCGATCGCACATCTTACGGATGCGGCGAAGCCACTCCGGGTGATACATCCGCATCCCGCCTGCGCCCTGGACAATGGGCTCCAGAATCACCGCTGCAATCTCATGCCGGTGCGCCGCCATCAGGCGGGCAAAGGCCACCATATCCCGCTCGTCCCATTCGCCATCCATCCGGCTTTGCGGGGCGGGGGCAAAGAGGTTTTCCGGCAGATAGCCCTTCCACAGGCTGTGCATTGAGTTATCTGGATCGCATACCGACATCGCGCCGAAGGTGTCCCCGTGATAGCCGTTGCGAAAGGTCAGAAAACGCTGACGAGACTCGCCTTTCGCCTGCCAGTATTGCAGCGCCATTTTCATCGCCACTTCCACCGCCACCGAACCGGAGTCCGCCAGGAATACGCACTCCAGCGCTTGCGGCGTCATCGCCACCAGCTTGCGACACAGGTTGACCGCAGGGGCATGGGTAATGCCGCCAAACATCACATGCGACATGGCGTCAATTTGCGTTTTCATCGCGGCGTTGAGCTGTGGATGGTTGTAACCGTGGATCGCCGCCCACCATGACGACATGCCGTCGATCAGACGGTCGCCGTTGGCCAAAATCAGTTCGCAACCCTCGGCGCGCGCAACCGGATAAACCGGGAGCGGGGAGGTCATGGAGGTATAGGGATGCCAGATATGGCGTTGGTCAAAGGCAAGATCGTCCGTTGTCATAATCGACTTGTAAACCAAATTAAAAACATTTAGGTTTACGAGTCTACACCGAATCAAGAATTAACAACACCCTTTGGAGAGGCCCTATGGCTCACCACCCACGCTGGACATTGTCGCAAGTTACCGAATTATTTAATAAACCGCTGCTGGATCTGCTATTTGACGCGCAGCAAATCCATCGTCAGCATTTCGATCCGCAACAGGTGCAGGTCAGCACGCTGCTGTCGATTAAAACCGGCGCCTGCCCGGAAGACTGCAAATATTGCCCGCAGAGTTCCCGCTATAAGACGGGGCTGGAAGCGGAACGTCTGATGGAAGTGGAGCAGGTGCTGGACTCCGCGCGCAAAGCGAAGAACGCCGGTTCAACCCGTTTCTGCATGGGCGCGGCATGGAAAAACCCGCACGAGCGCGATATGCCGTATCTGGAACAGATGGTGCAGGGCGTGAAGGCGATGGGGCTGGAAGCCTGTATGACCCTCGGCACGCTCAATGAATCTCAGGCGCAGCGCCTCGCCAACGCCGGGCTGGACTACTACAACCACAACCTGGATACCTCCCCGGAATTTTACGGCAACATCATCACGACCCGCTCGTATCAGGAACGTCTTGATACGCTGGACAAAGTGCGTGAAGCGGGGATTAAAGTCTGCTCTGGCGGTATCGTTGGCTTAGGCGAAACGGTCAAAGATCGCGCCGGGCTGCTGTTGCAACTGGCGAATTTGCCGACCCCGCCGGAGAGCGTGCCGATCAACATGCTGGTGAAGGTCAAAGGTACGCCGCTGGCGGATAATGAGGATGTGGATGCGTTTGATTTCATCCGCACGATCGCTGTCGCGCGGATTATGATGCCAACCTCCTACGTGCGTCTTTCTGCGGGTCGCGAACAGATGAACGAACAGACGCAGGCGATGTGCTTTATGGCGGGGGCGAACTCCATCTTCTACGGCTGCAAGCTGCTGACCACGCCGAACCCGGAAGAAGACAAAGATCTCCAGCTGTTCCGCAAACTGGGGCTGAATCCGCAGCAAACGTCGGTGCTGGCTGGCGACAACGAACAGCAACAGCGTCTGGAACAGGCGCTGATGACCCCGGATACAGACGACTATTACAACGCGGCAGCAGTATGACCTGGCAGCAAAAAATTGACGATGCGCTTATGGCGCGTCGTTCTGCCGATGCGTTGCGTCGCCGCTATGCGGTGGCGCAGGGGGCAGGGCGTTGGCTGGTGGCTAACGAACGCCAGTATCTGAATTTCTCCAGCAATGACTACCTCGGTTTAAGTCACCATCCGCAGATTATTCGCGCCTGGCAACAGGGTGCGGAGCGCTTTGGCGTCGGCAGCGGCGGCTCCGGCCACGTCAGCGGCTACTCCGTGGCGCATCAGGCGCTTGAAGAGGCGCTGGCAGGCTGGCTTGGCTATTCGCGGGCGCTGCTGTTTATCTCTGGCTTTGCGGCGAATCAGGCGGTTATCGCCGCGCTGATGGCGAAAGACGATCGGATTGTCGCGGACCGTCTCAGCCACGCCTCATTGCTGGAAGCGGCAAACCTCAGCCCGGCGACGCTTCGCCGCTTTACCCACAACGATCCTCAACACCTGGCGCGCCTGCTGGACGCCCCGTGCGGCGGGCAGCAGCTGGTGGTGACAGAGGGCATATTCAGTATGGACGGCGACGGCGCGCCGCTGGCGGAGATCCACCGTGTCGCACGGCAGCGTAACGCCTGGCTGCTGGTGGATGATGCGCACGGTATTGGCGTTACGGGCGATGAGGGGCGCGGAAGCTGCTGGCGACAGCAGGTCAAACCTGAACTGCTGATTGTGACGTTTGGCAAAGGTTTTGGCGTCAGCGGGGCGGCGATTCTCTGCTCTGAAAGCGTTGCGGATTATCTGTTGCAGTTTGCCCGCCATCTGATCTACAGCACCAGTATGCCGCCGGCGCAGGCGCAGGCGCTGAGCGCGGCGCTGGCGGTGATCCGAAGCCCGGAAGGCGCAGATCGCCGGGAGAAACTGGCTGTGTTAATTCAGCGCTTCCGTTCGGGCGTTAAGGCCAGCGATTTTACGCTGGCAAATTCGCACAGTGCGATTCAGCCGCTGATTGTCGGAGACAATGCGCGCGCGTTACGGCTGGCGGATACTCTGCGGGAGCAGGGATGCTGGGTGAGCGCGATCCGACCGCCTACCGTTCCGGCCGGTACTGCCCGGTTGCGCCTGACGCTCACTCAGGCGCACGAAGCGCAGGATATTGATCGCTTACTGGAGGTGCTGGATGGCGCAGGTTGATAAGCAGGCGATTGCGGCCGCGTTTGGGCGCGCTGCGTCGCATTATGAACAGCACGCTGAACTGCAACGCCAGAGTGCGGACGCGCTGTTGGCGCTGCTGGCAGGGCGTGAATGTGCGCACGTTCTGGACGCCGGTTGTGGGCCTGGGCGGATGAGCCGCTTCTGGCGAGAGCAGGGATGCGAGGTTACGGCGCTCGATCTCTCGGCGCAAATGCTGGATGAGGCGCGTCGTCAGCAGGCTGCTCACCATTACCTTGCGGCGGATATCGAAGCCATCCCGCTGGCGGCGGCGCGGTTTGATTTGGCATGGAGCAACCTGGCGGTGCAGTGGTGCGGCGACTTGCGCGGCGCGCTAAGCGAACTGTATCGCGTGGTGCGTCCTGGCGGCGTGGTGGCGTTTACCTCGCTGGCGCACGGATCGCTGCCGGAACTGCGTCAGGCCTGGCAGGCGGTAGATAACCGGGGGCATGCCAACCATTTTTTGTCGCCGGAGACGATCGGCAATGCGATGCACGGCTGGCGCGTCCGTCAGCAGATCCAGGCGATCACTCTGTGGTTTGATGATGCGCTCAGCGCGATGCGTTCGCTTAAGGGTATTGGGGCGACGCATCTGCACGAGGGGCGTGAACCGCGCGTGTTAACGCGTTCGCAGTTGCGGCAGTTGCAGTTGGCCTGGCCGCAGCAGCAGGGGAAATATCCGCTGACGTATCAGCTTTTTTTGGGAGTCATTGAACGTGATTAAACGGTATTTTGTCACCGGGACGGACACTGAAGTTGGAAAAACGGTCGCCAGTTGCGCCCTGTTGCAGGCTGCCGCGCAGAGCGGCTTTCGGACGGCAGGCTACAAGCCCGTGGCGTCGGGCAGCGAGATGACGGCGCAGGGGCTGCGCAATAGCGATGCCCTGGCGCTACAGTGCAACAGCACGCTGACGCTGGCCTATGAAGCGATCAATCCCTACACCTTTGCGGAACCGACCTCGCCGCACATTGTGAGCGCAGAGGAGGGGAGACCCGTTCAGGCCTCGGTGATGTCCGCCGGTTTACGCACGCTGGAACGGCAGGCCGACTGGGTGCTAGTGGAAGGGGCGGGCGGCTGGTTTACTCCGCTTGGCGAAACGCTGACGTTTGCCGACTGGGTCGCGGCGGAGCACCTGCCGGTGATTCTGGTGGTGGGCGTGAAGCTTGGGTGTATCAATCATGCCATGCTGACGGCGCAGGCCGTGCAGCAAGCCGGGCTGACGCTTGCCGGGTGGGTAGCCAATGACGTGACGCCGCCCGGAAAGCGCCATGCGGAATACATAGCGACGCTAACGCGGGTGATTACGGCTCCTCTGCTGGGCGAAATCCCCTGGCTTTCCGGGAAGGCGGAAAGCGCATCGACAGGACAATATCTCGACCTGACGCGCCTGAAGGCGGTGTAAAACAGGTGAAAATGCGAGCAGGATCTCGCCTGCCGACCGCGTTTCGTTAGCTGATAAAAATCAAAAAAAAGCGATAATTTTTTTTTAGCCCCTCATCAAAGGGCGTCCGCGCGATTTTGCCAGGCGGCAGTCCATACGGGCTGGACGCAGTTATCCACCATTCCTGTGGATAACCTTGTGTATTAGAGTTAGAAAACACAATGTAAGCGAGAGAAGACGCGGCCTGCGACTAAATTGATGCGAAAGGCGTCTTAAGTAAATAGTGCTTATGAAACAATTTGTTAGATAAAAGCAATGGCTGTAAGGAAAGTGTCACGGGTTGCCACAAATCTTTCATCACACATCTTGACAAGTGTTAAAAAAGTCTTTGGTTTGGGGATAACCGCATCTCACTGGTTTTTTATCTCGTCAGGGTCTACATTTTACGTCGCAATGCCGGGTGTTATCCCTTATTTGAGTAATACCTTAAGTCGCCACTGTTTTTTCATCCAGTATATTTTGCTGGCAATATTAGCGGCTCCGGGTAAAATTAGTGTCCTGCCCGCCCATTCCTTCAGGTAGCTGCCCATGAGTAAACCGTTCAAACTGAATTCCGCTTTTAAACCCTCAGGCGATCAGCCGGAGGCGATACGTCGTCTGGAGGAAGGTCTTGAAGATGGTCTGGCGCACCAGATGCTGTTGGGCGTAACGGGGTCAGGGAAAACGTTCACCATCGCCAATGTGATTGCCGATTTACAGCGCCCGACGATGGTGCTTGCGCCCAATAAAACGCTGGCGGCCCAGTTATACGGCGAAATGAAAGAGTTCTTCCCTGACAACGCGGTGGAATATTTCGTCTCTTACTATGACTACTATCAGCCAGAGGCGTATGTGCCCAGCTCCGACACCTTTATCGAAAAAGATGCGTCGGTGAACGAACACATAGAACAGATGCGACTGTCGGCGACCAAGGCGCTGCTTGAGCGGCGGGACGTTGTGGTCGTGGCTTCGGTTTCCGCTATCTACGGTCTGGGCGATCCCGATTTATACCTGAAGATGATGCTGCACCTGACGGTGGGGATGATCATCGATCAGCGCGCTATCCTGCGCCGTCTGGCGGAGTTGCAATATACCCGCAACGATCAGGCCTTCCAGCGCGGCACTTTCCGCGTACGCGGCGAGGTCATCGACATCTTCCCGGCGGAGTCTGACGATATTGCGCTGCGGGTTGAGCTGTTTGATGAAGAGGTTGAACGTCTGTCGCTGTTTGACCCGCTGACCGGGCAGGTTGAATCGACTATCCAGCGCTACACCATCTACCCGAAAACGCACTACGTTACGCCGCGCGAGCGCATCGTACAGGCGATGGAGGAGATCAAAGACGAACTGGTGGACAGACGCAGGATCATGCTGGAAAACAATAAGCTGCTGGAAGAACAGCGCTTAACCCAGCGTACGCAGTTCGATCTGGAAATGATGAACGAGCTGGGATATTGCTCGGGGATTGAAAACTACTCCCGCTACCTTTCCGGGCGCGGGCCTGGCGAGCCGCCGCCGACGCTGTTTGATTATCTGCCTGCCGATGGCCTGTTAGTCGTGGATGAATCTCACGTCACGATTCCGCAAATCGGCGGGATGTTTCGTGGGGACAGGGCGCGCAAAGAGACGCTGGTGGAGTACGGTTTCCGTCTGCCGTCAGCGCTGGATAACCGTCCGCTAAAATTTGAAGAGTTTGAAGCGCTGGCCCCGCAAACTATCTACGTTTCCGCCACGCCGGGCAACTATGAGCTGGAGAAATCCGGCGGCGAGGTGGTGGATCAGGTGGTGCGTCCCACCGGGCTGCTGGACCCGATCATTGAAGTTCGGCCGGTGGCGACGCAGGTTGATGATCTGCTCTCTGAGATCCGCCTGCGGGCGGCGATTAACGAACGTGTGCTGGTGACGACGCTGACCAAGCGAATGGCGGAAGATCTTACCGAATATCTCGAAGAACACGGCGAGCGCGTACGTTACCTGCACTCGGACATCGATACCGTTGAACGTATGGAAATCATTCGTGATTTGCGTCTGGGCGAGTTTGACGTGCTGGTGGGGATCAACCTGTTGCGAGAAGGGCTGGACATGCCTGAGGTCTCGCTGGTGGCGATTCTGGACGCAGACAAAGAAGGCTTCCTGCGTTCAGAGCGTTCGCTGATTCAGACCATCGGCCGTGCGGCGCGTAACGTCAACGGGAAGGCGATCCTCTATGGCGATAAGATCACCCCGTCGATGGCGAAAGCGATAGGCGAAACCGAACGTCGTCGCGAGAAACAGCAGTTATACAATGAAGAGCACGGTATCGTTCCGCAGGGGCTGAATAAAAAAGTGGTCGATATTCTGGCGCTGGGTCAGAACATCGCGAAAACCAAAGCGAAGGGCAAAGGGAAGTCCCGCGCAGCGGCGAAATCGGGTGTGGTTGAGATGGATATGACGCCGAAAGCGTTGCAGCAGAAAATTCATGAGCTGGAAGGTCAGATGATGCAGCATGCGCAAAACCTGGAGTTTGAAGAAGCCGCAGAGATCCGCGACCAGCTGCATCAGCTACGTGAGCTGTTTATCGCGGCGTCCTGACGATGCCGGATGGCGACGTAAAGCGTCTTATCCGGCCTACGGTTGTGCCGCCTGTTGTGTGTAGACCCGGTAAGCGAAGCGCCACCGGGCAAATCTGAACGCTTACCCCAACGCCTGTATCGCTTTCTCCAGCGCGTTATGCAGCAGCTGTCGGTCATGGCGATACGGAATATCGCTGGCTTCCAGCACTTCCTGAATCACAATCCGGCCCGTCACCGCCGAGGCATCCACTTTCGGGCCAACCACAATGGCGTCGATAACCTGTTTCCCGACGTATTGCTCCATAATCGCCAGTTTGTCGACAAGCGTTAAGCTGGCGGCGGGCAGACTCAATTCGCGCCCCAGATTACCGATATAGACCATCGGCGCCGGAGTACGGCGCAGCGCCTGCGCCAGCTCATCAAGCAGCAGAATCGGCATCAAACTGGTGTAGAAACTTCCGGGGCCAATCAGAATCAAATCGGCTTCGCTAATGGCCTGCACCGCTTCCCGGGTGGTGGGGACTTTCGGTGACAGCATCAGCTCCTGCGGCGGGGTCGCCAGTTGATCGATATTCACCTCGCCGTATACTTCATGCCCCTGATCGTCGATGGCCATCAGGTCTACCGGCAGCTCCGACATAGGGATTAAATGCGCATCCACCTTCAACAAATTGCGAATTAAATTTATCGCTTCGAGAGGCCGCACGCTCAGGTGGTCCAGCGCCTTTAACATCAGATTTCCGAGGTTATGGCCGGAAAGTTCACCATTACCGCCAAAACGGTACTCAAACATCGCCGACGCGACGCTGGGTTCGGTAATTAACTGGTTCAGACAGTTGCGCATATCGCCCCAGGCGATGCCCCCTTCAGAGCGGCGAATACGGCCTGTGGAACCCCCGTTATCGGTGGTGGTGACAATACCGGTCAGGCGTGAGCCTAATGAAGAGAGTGAAGAGAGAACGCGTCCTAATCCATGCCCTCCGCCGAGAGCGACAACACGATCCAGGTCTGCCAGCGTACGATTGCGCATACAAATTCCTAATATCAGAGGTACTGCGCTACAGTAGCGCAAATAGCGCCTTTTCAGCAATTAGCCAACGAACAACGATGGAAAATAAATCCATCCCCTCTACCTCTTTCGGATAGGGTTAGCCTGATGGCTAACTGATGTATATCAATGCAAAAGTGTGATTTTTGCTTATTCTGTAGCGAAATAGCACGATCATGACGCTATATACATGATTATATAGCGTAAAGTGGGAATGGCAAAAATGCTATTTACACGCTAGTATCGGCATAACCACCTTTTTAAGCGATGCTTAAAAAGACACTCTAGCCTCTACGCCTGTGTCAAATTGATATGGTGTTTTGGCCGTGACAAGCCTCGAAAGAGTTTGCCACCAGGGCGCAGGAAGAAATGACTCCGCCTCCCGTATTTGGAAAGGTGTACATGGCCTCACAACTTACCGATGCTTTCGCACGTAAGTTTTATTACTTACGTCTGTCGATTACTGATGTGTGTAACTTTCGTTGCACATACTGCCTGCCGGATGGCTACAAGCCTGGCGGTGTCACCAATAACGGCTTTCTGACCGTCGATGAAATTCGCCGTGTGACGCGCGCGTTTGCCAGTCTGGGCACCGAAAAAGTGCGCCTTACCGGCGGTGAACCGTCGCTGCGTCGCGACTTTACCGACATCATTGCCGCCGTGCGTGAAAACGACGCGATTCGCCAGATTGCGGTGACCACTAATGGGTATCGTCTGGCGCGTGATGCGGCGAACTGGCGCGACGCGGGTCTGACGGGCATCAACGTCAGCGTCGATAGCCTCGACGCCCGTCAGTTTCACGCCATTACCGGGCAGGATAAATTCCAGCAGGTGATGGCGGGTATTGACGCCGCGTTTGACGCCGGTTTCGCAAAGGTCAAAGTGAACACCGTGTTGATGCGCGATGTGAACCATCATCAACTGGACACCTTTCTCGCCTGGATTCAGGCACGCCCCATTCAACTGCGCTTCATTGAACTGATGGAGACGGGAGAGGGGAGCGAACTCTTTCGTAAACACCATATTTCTGGACAGGTGCTGCGTGATGAACTGCTGCGTCGCGGTTGGATTCATCAGCTGCGCCAGCGCAGCGACGGCCCGGCGCAGGTTTTTTGTCATCCTGACTATGCCGGTGAAATCGGTCTCATCATGCCGTATGAAAAAGATTTCTGCGCCACCTGCAACCGTCTGCGCGTTTCCTCGGTCGGTAAACTCCATCTTTGCCTGTTTGGCGAAGGCGGCGTAAGCCTGCGCGACCTGCTGGAAGACGATGCACAGCAACATGCGCTGGAAGAACGCATTTCAGCCGCGCTGCTGGAGAAAAAGCAGACCCACTTCCTGCACCAGAACAATACCGGTATTACGCAAAATCTATCGTACATAGGCGGTTAACGCCTTAACGGACAAGGAGTTTTTATGAGTCAGGTAAGCGCTGAGTTTATCCCTACCCGCATTGCTATTCTTACGGTTTCCAGTCGTCGCGGCGAAGAAGACGACACTTCCGGTCATTTTCTGCGCGACGCCGCGCTGGAAGCAGGGCATCAGGTTGTGGACAAAGCCATCGTTAAAGAGAACCGCTACGCCATTCGCGCGCAGGTTTCCGCGTGGATCGCCAGCGATGACGTTCAGGTGGTGCTCATCACCGGCGGCACCGGGCTGACCGATGGCGATCAGGCGCCGGAAGCGTTACTGCCGCTCTTTGATCGCGAAGTCGAAGGGTTTGGCGAAGTGTTCCGCATGTTGTCGTTTGAAGAGATTGGCACATCGACCCTGCAATCGCGCGCGGTGGCCGGCGTTGCCAACAAGACGCTGATTTTTGCGATGCCGGGCTCCACAAAAGCGTGCCGCACCGCCTGGGACAACATCATCGCGCCGCAGCTTGATGCTCGCACACGCCCGTGTAACTTCCACCCACATTTGAAGAAATAAGTATGTCGCAACTGACCCATATTAATGCCGCTGGCGAAGCGCACATGGTGGACGTCTCCGCCAAAGCGGAAACCGTACGTGAGGCGCGCGCCGAAGCGTTTGTGACGATGCGCAGTGAAACGCTGGCGATGATTATCGACGGCAGTCACCATAAGGGCGATGTTTTCGCGACCGCGCGTATCGCCGGTATTCAGGCGGCTAAACGTACCTGGGAGCTGATCCCGCTGTGCCATCCGCTGTTGTTGAGTAAGGTCGAAGTGCAATTGCAGGCGGAGCCTGAACACAACCGGGTACGCATTGAATCGCTGTGCCGCCTGACGGGGAAAACCGGCGTGGAGATGGAAGCGCTGACTGCCGCTTCCGTGGCAGCATTGACGATCTACGACATGTGCAAAGCGGTGCAAAAAGATATGGTGATTGGCCCGGTGCGCTTGCTGGCGAAAAGCGGCGGTAAATCTGGCGATTTTAAGGTGGATGCGCATGATTAAGGTTCTGTTTTTCGCTCAGGTGCGTGAACTGGTGGGAACGGATGCGTTAGAGGTCGCCGCCGATTTCCCAACTGTAGAAGCGCTGCGTCAGCATCTGGCGGCGCAAAGCGATCGCTGGGCGCTGGCGCTGGAAGACGGCAAGCTGCTGGCCGCCGTCAATCAGACGCTGGTCAGTTTTGAACATCCGCTGACGGCGGGTGATGAAGTGGCCTTTTTCCCACCGGTGACAGGAGGCTGAGATGGCTGAAACGCGAGTGATCGTTGGCCATGCGCCGTTCAGCGTCGGGGAGGAGTACCCCTGGCTGGCGGAGCGTGATGAAGATGGCGCAGTCGTGACCTTTACCGGTAAAGTCCGCAATCATAATCTGGGCGACAGCGTTAAAGCGCTGACGCTGGAACATTACCCGGGGATGACGGAAAAAGCGCTGGCGGATATCGTGGACGAGGCGCGCTCGCGCTGGCCGCTGGGGCGCGTGACGGTGATCCATCGCATTGGCGAACTGTGGCCGGGCGATGAGATTGTCTTTGTCGGCGTAACCAGCGTGCACCGCAGCAGCGCGTTCGAGGCCGGGCAATTCATTATGGATTATCTGAAAACCCGCGCGCCGTTCTGGAAGCGTGAAGCGACGCCGGAAGGCGAGCGCTGGGTGGAAGCGCGCGATAGCGATCGGCAGGCGGCAAAACGCTGGTAGCAGAATGTGATACCCTTATTCAGGGGTATCACTTTTAATCAGGAGATCATCATGGACCGATTCCCACGATCCGATTCTATCATACAGACCCGTTCCGGCCTGCAAACGTATATGGCGCAGGTATATGGCTGGATGACGGTTGGGCTGCTGCTGACCGCATTTATCGCCTGGTATGCGGCGAATACGCCTGCGGTGATGATGTTTGTCTTTTCCAGCAAAATCACCTTCTTTGGCTTGATTATCGCCCAGCTTGCGTTGGTTATTGCGCTGTCGGCAATGGTGCAAAAACTTAGCGCCGGGATGGCGACCACGCTGTTTATGCTCTATTCGGCGCTGACGGGCCTGACGCTGTCGAGCATTTTTATCGTTTATACCTATTCGTCTATCGCCAGCACGTTTGTCGTGACCGGCGGGATGTTTGGCGTGATGAGCCTGTATGGCTACACCACGAAACGCGATCTCAGCGGCTGGGGCAGCATGCTGTTTATGGCGCTGATCGGCATTATTCTGGCATCGTTGGTCAACTTCTGGCTCAAAAGCGAAGCGTTGATGTGGGCGGTGACCTATATCGGGGTGGTTGTCTTTGTCGGTCTGACCGCCTATGACACGCAGAAGCTGAAAAACATTGGCGAGCAGATTGATGTTCGTGACAGCTCGACGCTGCGGAAATACTCGATTCTCGGCGCGTTAACGCTGTATCTGGACTTCATCAACCTGTTCCTGATGCTGCTGCGTATTTTCGGTAATCGCCGTTAATTGGCGTTGCGCCAGCGGGCGGCGTGAACGCTGTATCCGGCCTACAGGTTAGGCCGGTAATACACCTGATAAGCAGCAAATAACCTGTCACTTCGCTAAGGCTTTCTCGTTTTTCGCCCGCAGCTTCTTTGCCCGACTTTCCAGCAGCAGATAGCAAATCAACGCCAGCAATAGCGGAATAAAATAATAGAGCACACGCCAGGCGAGCAGGGCGGCGATAATGGTGCCTTGCGACGTATGCTCACCCGCCAGCAGCGCCATAAACACGGCCTCCAGAACGCCGATCCCGGCCGGGATATGCACGATCACTCCGGCAATACTGCTCACCAGCAGCACGCCAAGTACAAAGAAATAATTAACGTCTTGCCCCATCAGCAGCCAGATAATGGCGCCCATCACCATCCAGTTAGCGCTGGAAATCCCCATCTGCGCGAGGGCGAATTTCCATGACGGAAGCATCAGCTTTTGGCCTTTAATCGTGATATGACGCCGTTTCGCAAAGGCGCAAAACCACAGGTAGACGGCAATCACCAGCAACAACACAATACCGAGAATGCGCAGCGTATTTTCATCGATATACCAGTGGGCCGGGAGTTGCACGACGCCGAAGGTAAAAATAATTCCGCCCAGCAGAATATAGCCCAGCCAGTTGGTGGTAATGCTCAGCGAAAAAATACGCGTGATGGTGCTCCCCGGTAAGCCGAGGCGGGAGTACAGACGGTAGCGCATACCGATTCCGCCGACCCAGGTGCTTAACGTCAGATTGAAGGCGTAACAGATAAACGACACCAGCATGACCTGCCGCTTCGCCAGCTTGTGGCCGCAGTAAAAACGTCCCAGCAGATCGTAGCAGCCGTAAAGAAGGTAGCTGACAATCACCAGCCCAACCGCGCTCAACAGCGCAATCCGGTTGTAATCCCGGATCACCGTCCAGACATCTTCCCAGTTGACCTTTCCGGCATAAATGACCAGCAGGACAATCACCGCGATAAAAAACAGCCAGGTGAGGATCTTTTTCGCCAGCCGCCATCGCGGGTGTGATGTTGACATCAGGGCTTCACCCCCGTGTTTTCCGCTTCGACCCGATCCTGCGTTTCCATCGTCGGTTGGGCGGGCGGTTCAACCTGCGCCAGATGCGGCGTGTGCGCCGGCAGCCAACCGACCAGCGCCGGGAAGTGGCGCAGGAAGTGGAACGCCAGCACGCTTTTGCTCAGATTCCACCAGGTGCGCTTCGGCAGCATAGACTCGTCCACCTGCTTGCAATCATTGGCGATAATGGCGTTCAGGTTGTCGCGCAGCGTCTGGTTAAACGTGCGGTCATGAATAATGACGTTTGCTTCAAGGTTAAGCGACAGACTGAGCGGATCGAGGTTGCTGGAGCCGACGGTCGCCCAGTGATCGTCCATCAACGCCACTTTGCCGTGCAGCGGGCGACGGCGATATTCATAGACATGGACGCCGCCTTTCACCAGATAGTTGTACAGCAGACGCGCGCCGACTTTGACGATGGGCATATCGGGTTCCCCCTGGATTACCAGTTTTACCCGCACGCCGCGTCGGGCGGCTTTGCGCATGGCATGCAGCAGGCGATAGCCGGGAAAGAAATAGGCATTGGCGATAATCACTTCACGTTTCGCCTGCGTAAGCATCTTCAGATAGTGACGTTCAATATCGTTGCGATGTTCATCATTATCGCGCCAGATAAACAGCACCTGCGCTTCGCCGGGTTTCCGGTTTTCTTCGGCGCGATGATGGCGTCGCCACCAGCGGCGCGCGGCGCTTTGCCCCGGCAGGTTTTCCAGCTCAAACTGCAAAATATCCTCCACGACCGGCCCTTCGACGCGAACGGCGTAATCCTGTTTGGCTTCCGGGCCGTAATCGGACATATGTTCTGCGGAGTAATTCAGCCCGCCGACAAACGCGACCCGATCGTCAATAACCACGATTTTACGGTGCATACGGCGAAAGAGGTTGGTGCGCATGCCGAACAGGGGAGGACGCGGATCGTAATAGCGGAAGATTATCCCTGCTGCGGTCAGCTCCCCGACAAACGCCTCGCTGAGGTCAGGTGAGCCGTAGCCGTCTAACACACTTCCGCTTTTACGCCGCGTCTGGCCGCTTTAAGCAGCGCCGCGTGTAGCTGCTTACCTACGTCATCTTCAAACCAGATGAAGGTTTCCAGGATGATCCTCTGCTGTGCCTGCGCGATGGCGTCAAACACGGCGGGATAGAACTGGTCGCCGTTTTCCAGTAGCTGAATCTGATTGCCTTCACGCCATCCACATTTCATAGATGTATCTCCGCGCTAAGAGGGGCATGGTCAGATAAATGTCGCCAGTTACGCAACGGCAACGCCGCAGGAGAGCTGGCATTGGCATTCTTGACGTATATACGATCGAGTCGCAGTATCGGCAGCCTGACCGGAAAGGTGCGCGCCGGGCGGCCATGTGCGCGGGTGAAAATCTCCTCCAGCCCCGCAGACGCTTTTAACGGATAGTTGGCTTTCTGCCGCCAGTCGTTGAAATCCCCGGCGACCACCACGGGTTCGGATTCGGGAAGGGCGTTAACCCATTCAACCAGCATATCCAGCTGCGCCTGGCGGTGGCCTTCCCGTAAGCCGAGATGCACGCACATTACATGAATTGGCTGAGCCAGCATCGGCGGAACAATACGGCAATACAGCACGCCGCGTTTTTCACTGCCGCCGACGGAGACATCGCGATTTTCATAGTGTTCAATCGGATAGCGCGACAGCACCGCGTTGCCGTGATGCCCTTCCGGGTAGACGGCATTACGACCATAGGCGAAATCGCTCCACATGGTGTCGGCAAGAAATTCGTAATGGGTGGTATCAGGCCAGTTCTCGACGTGCAGCGGATGAACTTCATGCGCGCCCATCACTTCCTGTAGGCAGACAATATCCGCGCTGACGGTTCTGACGGCGTCGCGCAGCTCCGGCAGAATAAAGCGCTTATTAAAGGCGGTAAAACCCTTATGCGTGTTAATTGTGAGCACTTTGAATGAAAAATTTCGCGTTTGTTGGATCATTTTCTTCCTGTCCGCGTCACTATCCTGATTGAAATAGTGTAGTCGTCGTCACAAAAAGATGCGGTCTTACGGAATTTTCCGTAAAGTTCGGTACTCTGAATAATTAGATAAAAATCCTTCAGGAGAAAAAGCCATGAGGTGGCAACAACGTGTTCGTGTCGCAACGGGTCTTAGTTGCTGGCAGATAATGTTGCATTTACTGGTAGTGGCGCTGCTGGTAATGGGCTGGATGAGCGGCGCTTTAGTCCGCGTCGGCCTGGGATTATGCGTGCTTTATGGCGTGACGGTGCTGCTGATGCTGGCGTTACAACGCCACCACGAACAGCGCTGGCGCGACGTTGCGGATGTGCTGGAAGAGCTGACGACCACCTGGTATTTCGGCGCCGCGATGATTGCCCTGTGGCTGTTGTCCCGCGTACTGCACAACAACCTGCTGCTGGCGCTGGCTGGGCTGGCGATCCTTGCCGGGCCTGCTGTGGTTTCGCTGCTGGCGAAGGAGAAAAAGCTACATCACTTTGCGTCTAAACATCGCATACGCCGCTGACCCCGTTGTGGCCGTGATCACCAGTAGCGGCCACAAACTCCCCCAGACGATCTTCAGACTCGCATCTTTCAAATAAATCTGCTTGGTGATGTCCGTAAAATGGCGGATAGGGTTTATCCACGTCAGATTTTGTAGCCATACCGGCATGTTCTCGACCGGAGAAACATATCCCGATAGCAGGATAGCAGGCATCATAAAGACGAATACGCCGATGAAAGCCTGCTGTTGGGTGGAGCAGAGCGACGAGATTAACAAGCCAAATCCAACCAGCGACAGCCCGTAAATCACCATTGTGAAGTAGAACAGCGCCAGCGAACCGGCAAAGGGGATGTGGTACGCCCAGATGCCAATAGCCAGTACGATTGTGGCCTGAAAAGTGGCGACAATCAGCGCGGGCACCGCTTTACCGATGAAAATTTGCCAGGTGGTGAGAGGGGAAACCAGCAGTTGATCCAGCGTACCCTGTTCACGCTCGCGGGCAACGGAGAGCGAGGTGACGATCATGACGCCTATCGTGGTGATCATGGCGATCAGGGACGGCACCACAAACCACTTATAGTCCAGATTCGGGTTGTACCAGTTGCGCACCACCAGCTCACTGTTGTTGGGCTTGGGTTTGCCCTCTATCAGCTCCTGCTGATAATCCTTGACGATCTGCTGGAGATAATTGGCGGCGATTTGCGCGCTGTTGGAGTTACGGCCATCAAGAATGAGCTGTAGCGGCGCGGGCTGGAGGTTATCCAGGTGACGGGAAAAATCGGCCGGAAAGCGCACCAGCAGCAACGCTTTTTGCGTGTCGATCGTCGGCTGGATTTCCTGCGGGCTTTTCAGCAGCAGGATATGGGTAAACGCTTTGGCGCGCGCGAACCGTTGCGTCAGCTCGACGGCATGTTTGCCATTATCTTCGTTATAAATGGCAATGGTGGCATTGGTCACTTCCAGCGTGGCGGCAAAGGGAAACAGCAGCACCTGGATCAGCACCGGTAAGATCAGGATCGCGCGGGTCTGCGGCTCGCGTAACAGCGATTGCAGCTCTTTGCGGATTAATGTCCACAGGCGATGAAACATGTTTCTCTCCCTATGCATGCCATGCCGGATGGCGGCGTAAACGCCTTATCCGGCCTACAAAATATGTGGTCGTAGGCCTGATAAGCGAAGCGCCATCAGGCAGAAAATTTAATCCAGCCGGCGTTTGGTCTTCATCCACGTCAGGCCGATAAACATGGCTGCCGAAGCGATTAAAAATAACGTATTAACGATCAACACAATGGGGATGTTCCCCGCCAGAAACAGGCTTTGCAGGGTGCTGACGAAATAGCGCGCCGGAATAATGTAAGTCACCGCGCGGATGACGGCAGGCATACTGTCTATCTGAAAAATAAAGCCTGACAGCATAATCGACGGTAAAAAAGCGGCGTTCAGCGCGACCTGCGCGGCGTTAAACTGGTTACGGGTAATGGTGGAAATCAGCAGCCCCATTCCCAGCGTACTGAGCAGAAACAGGCTGGTGATAAGAAACAGAATCACCAGCGAGCCGCGCCAGGGCACGCCAAGAATAAACACCGACACCAGCATACACAGCAGCATCGCCAGCATGCCGAGGAAGTAGTAGGGGATCAGTTTGCACAGCAACAACTCTGCGCGCGTCACCTCGGTCGAGAGCAGCGCCTCCATCGTCCCGCGTTCCCACTCGCGCGCAACCACCAGCGAAGTGAGAATGGCGCCAATCACCGTCATGATAATGGTGACTGCGCCGGGAATGATAAAGTGCTGGCTGATGGCCGCCGGGTTAAACCAGTAGCGGGTCTGCACGTCGATCAGCGGTTCAAATTCCTCCCCACGATCTTCAGCCCGCTGCATTTGCCAGATCTGCCAGACCCCCTCCACGTAACCCTGCACGAAGTTGGCGGTGTTCGGTTCGCTGCCGTCGGTGATAACCTGTATCGGCGCGGTGTCATTCTCTCGCGCCATCTTTTGCGCAAAATCGACAGGGATCACCACCAGCCCGCGAATGCGCCCGGCCTGCATTTTCTCAATAAGCTCATGGCGGCTATCGCTGATGGTGGCGTCGATATACGGCGAACCGGTCATAGCGTGGGTGAAATCCAGCGCCTCCTCGCTCTGTTGTTCGAGCAGAATGCCGACCCGCAGCTTGCTGGAGTCGAGGTTAATCCCGTAGCCAAAAATAAACAGCAACAGCAGCGGGATCACCACGGCGATCAGCCAGCTACTGGGATCGCGGATAATCTGACGCGTCTCTTTCACGCACAGCGCGCGTACGCGCCGCCAGGAGAGCAGGGCGTTACTCATGAGTATGCTCCTTATCCCAGTCGTGAATGAGCGTGATAAAGGCCTGCTCCATCGTCGGGTCCGGCGTGTCGTCGTCTGCCGCCTGCGCTTTCAGATCGTCCGGCGTCCCGCTGGCGATCAGCTTGCCGCGATAAACCAGCCCGATACGGTCGCAGTATTCCGCTTCGTCCATAAAGTGGGTGGTGACCATCACCGTGACCCCTTTTTCTACCATGCTGTTGATGTGCAGCCAGAACTCACGGCGGGTGAGGGGATCGACGCCGGAGGTGGGTTCGTCGAGAAACAGAATGTCGGGCTCATGCATCAGCGAACAGGCCAGCGCCAGACGCTGTTTAAAACCGAGCGGCAGCGCATCCGTCGCATGAGAGGCGATGCTTTTCAGGCCGAAGGCTTCGCTCATGCGGGTGATTTTTTCGTTTTGCGCCCGGCCTCGCAGGCCATAAACCCCGGAGAAAAAGCGCAGGTTTTGCTCTACCGTCAGGTTGCCGTACAGGGAAAATTTTTGCGCCATATACCCTAAATGCTGGCGCGCCTTGCCGGAGCTGACTTTCAAATCCATATCCAGCACCAGCGCTTTGCCGGAAGTTGGCACCAGCAAACCGCACATCATCTTGAACGTGGTGGATTTCCCCGCGCCGTTGGGGCCGAGCAGACCGAAGATTTCTCCGCGCTCAACGGCGAAGTTAACGTGGTCGGTGGCGGCGAAGTCGCCGAATTTTTTGGTCAGTTCTTTGGCCTCAATGACCGTCTCACCCGGCGTGCCGTCAACGGTATGCAGGATCGCGCCGAGCGGAGACTCCGACGTACCCGCGCCGCCAAGCAGGTCGATAAAGGCATCTTCAAAGCGCGGCGTGGTGTCGTTAATCGTTATCTCCGGCATCCCTTCGGCCCGGCGGATATCCTCTGCGGTAGCCTCTTTTTTCAGGATCAGCCGTACCGATTTCCCCTGAATCATACCGTCGCTGACCTGCGGCAGTTTCAACGCGCGTTGCAGGAGCTTGCGGTTATTCTCCTGCGGGCTGCTCATTAAGAAACTGCGTCCTGCCATGGTCTGCGTTAGCTTAGTCGGTTCGCCCTGATACAGCAGCTCTCCTTCGTTCATCAGCAGCACGTCGCGACACTGTTCGGCTTCGTCCAGGTATGACGTACTCCACAGGATAAGCATGCCGTCACCCGCCAGTTCATGCACCATTTGCCACAGCTCGCGACGGGAGATGGGGTCAACGCCGACGCCCGGTTCGTCAAGCAGCAGCACTTTCGGCTCGCCGACCAGCGTACAGGCCAGCCCGAGTTTTTGTTTCATCCCGCCCGAGAGCTTGCCTGCCAGCCGTTTGGTGAAGGGGCCGAGGGCGGTAAATTCCAGCAGACGGGCAAACGTTTTTTGCCGTTCTTCGCCCGTTACGCTGCGTAAATCCGCATAGAGATTGAGATTCTCCATCACGGTCAGATCTTCATACAGACCAAATTTTTGCGGCATGTAACCAAGTACCGCATGCAATTCACTGTCGTTTTTGATCGGATCGAACCCGATCACCGACGCGCTGCCGCTATCGGGCTTGAGCAGCCCTGCCAGCATCCGCATCAGCGTGGTTTTGCCTGCGCCATCCGGCCCGACCAGACCCGTGACATAACCGGCGTGGATCGTACAGTCGAGCGGGGCGACCGCCGGTTTTTCCATTCCGGCGAAGCGCTTCACCAGGCCGTTTAACGTAATGACGGCGTCATTCATGCCGCGCCTCGTCGCTGAACGTCAGCGTTACCGGCATTCCCTGGCGCAGCGCATCGTCCGCGTCAGTCACCACAATGCGCAGTCGATAGACCAGGTCTGTGCGCAGATCCGGCGTTTCAACGGTTTTCGGGGTGAATTCAGCGGTCGGCGATACGAAGCCGATTTTGCCGTGGTAAGGCTTGTCAGGGCGGCCATCGGTGTAGAGTAAAATTTCGCGGCCGGGCTGCGCCTGGCTGAGGTTGCGTTCATCCACGTAGGCGCGAACCCATACCGGACGAGTCAGCGACAGCGTCAGCACGGTGCTGCCTGCGTTGAGCATACTGCCGGGCTCTACCGCGCGGGTTAACAGCGTACCGTCAGAGGGGGCGATCAGCGTTGTATCCTGTAAATCGAGTTCTGACTGCGCCAGCTGCGCCTGCGCCTGTTCGAGGCTGGCTTTTGCCTGGGCGATATCCTGCTGGCGGTTACCGGTACGGTACTGGCTCAATTTGTCCTGTGCGGATTTCAGCTGCGCCTGCGCCTGATCGCGGGATGAGCGGGCGTTCTCCAGGTCGTTGGCGGAGATCGTGCGGCTTTTCCACAATCCCTGCTGGCGCTGATAAAAGTTCTGCGCATAGTCAAATGCGGCCTGCGCCTGTTTTACGGCGGCAGCGGCCTGGGCTATCTCTTCATCGCGATACCCCGCGAGCATCAGATCATACTGTGCCTGGGCGACGGAGACGCCTGCTTTAGCCTGCATCAACGCGTTCTCGTACGGGGCTTTATCCAGCACGCCCAATACCTGCCCGGACGTAATGGCGTCGCCTTCGTCAACGGCCAGCGAAGCCAGCCGGCCTCCGACGCGAAAACTCATATTGACGGTGCGAATATCCACATTGCCGTAGAGCGTCAGCCCGTTATCCTGCCGACTCTGATACCACCATGTACCACCGGCAAGCACGGCGGCCAGCGCCGCGACAGCCAGTGCGATAACGACAGGTTTTTTCATTGCTCCTGACTCCTTTGCGTTAAGCCTTGCAGAATGAGATCGATATGACAGGTGATCGTCTGGTAAATCTGTTCTGTTTTCTCTTCATCAAACGTTGACCAGCCGGTACGCAGCAAAATGGTTTCTTTCCCCAGGCGGAAAGCCAGCACTTCGCCCAGCAGCGCGTGCGTGTGGAGAATGGTTTGCGTATCTCCCGGATCGCGGCCGGTATACCCCGCAATCAGGCGCGTCAGATGCGTGTGAAGGGGGTTGAGAACCTGATCGTGTACCCGTTGATAAGCCGCCGTCGGGGAGAGCTGCTCGCGCGAAATAAATTTGCTCAGGTTAACCGTGTCGTCCTGGGTCAACAGCATGATCATATTTTTGCAGGCGCGCAGGATCAGCTCGCGCATTGCGGCGCGATCGGGCTGCGGCCGGGCGAACAGTCGTTCCGCTTCCTCGGCATGAGGGCGAAACTGGGTGCCGATGAAATCGGCTATCCACTGGGCGCAGGCGAGGTATAAATCCTCTTTGGAGCCAAAGTAGTAAGTGATGGCGGCGATATTTTGTCCGGCCTGGGCGGCAATGTCGCGCGTGGTGGCATGGAGGCCGTATTCGCCAAACTGCGCCAGCGCAGCGGCGATAAGCTGGCTTTTGGCCTGTTCGCCTTTCGTCGTCATGGTTGGGGTATTCATCGCGCAACCTAATTCTTAATCAATCGATTGATTAAGATTATGACCGATAATTGTTCTTGTCCAGTGTGGTGGTTTATTTTGTTTTTTCCAGTCACGGGGATAATTTATGCGGTATGTCACAAAAACTGCTACACTCCGCCCCTTCATGACATTGTGGTTTTTGTCATCCCTCTTGTGAGTATCTCCCTGAAAACTACACCGGTAACGGTCGGGGCGGTTCGGAGTAGTTATGTCTTTTGATTCCCTTGGGTTGAATCCTGATATTTTGCGCGCGATTGCCGAGCAGGGTTACCGTGAACCTACCCCTATTCAGCAGCAGGCGATCCCTGCGGTGCTGGAAGGCCGCGACCTGATGGCCAGCGCCCAGACGGGGACGGGTAAAACAGCCGGTTTTACGCTGCCGCTGTTACAACATCTGATCACGCAGCAGCCGCACGCGAAGGGCCGTCGCCCGGTACGCGCGTTGATTCTGACGCCGACCCGTGAGCTGGCGGCGCAAATTGGCGAGAACGTCCGGGATTACAGTAAATACCTGAATATTCGCTCTCTGGTCGTGTTTGGCGGCGTCAGCATTAACCCGCAGATGATGAAACTGCGCGGCGGCGTTGACGTGCTGGTGGCAACGCCGGGGCGTTTGCTCGACCTGGAACATCAAAACGCGGTGAAGCTGGATCAGATTGAGATTCTGGTGCTGGATGAAGCTGACCGTATGCTCGACATGGGCTTTATCCACGATATTCGCCGCGTGCTGGCAAAACTGCCGCCGAAACGCCAGAACCTGCTGTTCTCCGCCACATTCTCCGATGACATTAAAGCGCTTGCTGAAAAGCTGTTACATAACCCGCTGGAAATTGAAGTGGCGCGCCGTAATACCGCTTCTGAGCAGGTGACCCAGCACGTTCATTTCGTGGATAAAAAACGCAAGCGCGAACTGTTGTCGCAGATGATTGGCAAGGGCAACTGGCAGCAGGTGCTGGTCTTTACCCGTACCAAACACGGCGCCAACCATCTGGCGGAACAGCTGAATAAAGACGGCATTCGCAGTGCGGCGATCCACGGTAATAAATCTCAGGGCGCGCGTACCCGCGCACTGGCTGATTTCAAATCCGGCGATATCCGCGTCCTGGTGGCGACCGACATCGCGGCGCGCGGGCTGGATATCGAAGAGCTGCCGCATGTGGTGAACTATGAGCTGCCAAACGTCCCGGAAGATTACGTTCACCGTATCGGCCGTACCGGTCGTGCCGCCGCGACCGGCGAAGCGTTATCGCTGGTCTGCGTTGATGAACACAAACTGCTACGCGATATCGAGAAGCTGCTGAAAAAAGAGATCCCGCGCATCACCACGCCGGGTTATGAACCGGACCCGTCAATTAAAGCGGAGCCGATTCAGAACGGTCGCCAGCAGCAGCGTGGCGGCGGTGGTCGCGGCCGAGGCCAGGGCCAGGGCCAGGGCGGAGCAGGCCGTGCCCAGCAACCACGTCGCAATGATGGCGGGGCGCCGAAAGCCAAACCGCGCAGCGGAGAAGGTAAGCCAGGCGGCGATAAACCACGTCCGCCGCGCCGCCCGCGCAGACTGGCGGATTAATTGCGAGCCCGGCCGAAAGGTCGGGCTTTTCTTTTTGCGACCCGCGCCAGAAAGTGCCACAATAGTGGCTGTTTATACAGTATTTCAGGTTTTCTCATGGCATTGACCGCTGCGCTTAAAGCGCAAATCGCCGCCTGGTATAAGGCGCTTCAGGAGCAGATCCCCGACTTTATCCCCCGTGCGCCGCAGCGGCAGATGATTGCCGATGTCGCCAAAACGCTGGCGGGTGAAGAAGGGCGTCATCTGGCGATTGAGGCGCCGACCGGGGTCGGGAAAACCCTTTCTTACCTTATTCCCGGTATCGCCATTGCCCGCGAAGAGCAAAAAACGCTGGTGGTGAGCACCGCCAACGTGGCGTTGCAGGATCAGATCTACAGCAAAGATCTCCCGCTGCTGCGCAAAATCATTCCTGACTTGCGGTTTACCGCCGCGTTTGGTCGTGGGCGCTACGTTTGCCCGCGTAATCTGGCGGCGCTGGCCAGCAGCGAACCGAATCAACAGGATCTGCTCGCGTTTCTGGATGACGAACTGACGCCGAATAACCAGGAAGAGCAAAAGCGCTGCGCCAGGCTAAAGGGCGATCTTGACAGCTACAAGTGGGACGGGTTGCGCGATCATACCGATATCGCCATTGACGACGCGCTCTGGAAGCGCCTGAGCACCGATAAAGCCAGCTGCCTGAACCGCAATTGCCATTACTACCGCGAATGCCCTTTTTTTGTCGCCCGACGGGAAATCCAGGAAGCTGAAGTGGTGGTGGCAAACCATGCGCTGGTGATGGCGGCGATGGAGAGCGAAGCGGTGCTGCCGGAGCCGAAAAATCTTCTGCTGGTGCTGGACGAAGGCCACCATCTGCCGGATGTCGCGCGCGACGCGCTGGAGATGAGCGCTGAGATCTCCGCCCCCTGGTATCGCCTGCAACTGGATCTGTTCACTAAGCTGGTGGCGACCTGCCTGGAACAGTTCCGCCCGAAAACCACGCCGCCGCTGGCGAATCCTGAGCGCCTGAATGCGCACTGCGAAGAGTTGTACGAGCTGATTGCCTCGCTCAACAACATCCTGAATCTGTATATGCCCGCGACGCAGGACGCTGAGCACCGCTTTGCGATGGGCGAGTTACCGGATGAGATCATGGCGATCTGCCAGCGGCTGGCGAAGCTGACGGAAATGCTGCGTGGGCTGGCGGAGCTGTTCCTTAACGATTTCAGCGAGAAAACCGGCTCGCACGATATTGTGCGCCTGCACCGGGTGATTTTGCAGATGAACCGCGCGCTGGGCATGTTTGAGGCGCAAAGCAAGCTCTGGCGGCTGGCATCGCTGGCGCAGTCTTCCGGTGCGCCGGTCTCGAAGTGGGCCACGCGGGAGGCGCGCGATGGGCAGATACACGTCTGGTTCCACTGTGTGGGCATTCGCGTCAGCGATCAGCTTGAAAGGCTGCTCTGGCGCAGCGTGCCGCATATTATTGTAA
Organism: Citrobacter sp. CK191; assembly: GCF_030333435.1. Lineage (NCBI taxonomy): Bacteria > Pseudomonadati > Pseudomonadota > Gammaproteobacteria > Enterobacterales > Enterobacteriaceae > Citrobacter > Citrobacter sp. CK191. Next base: position 62,851 of record NZ_JAOWFX010000028.1, read on the forward strand.
CGTCGGCGACCCTGCGTTCGCTTAACAGCTTCTCGCGCTTGCAGGAGATGAGCGGCCTGAAGGAGAAAGCGGGCGATCGCTTTGTGGCGCTGGACTCCCCCTTTAATCATGTGGAGCAGGGTAAAATTGTCATTCCGCAGATGCGCTATGAACCGTTGATTGATAACGAAGAGCAGCATATTGCGGATATGGCGGCCTATTTCCGTCAGGCGCTGGAAAGCAAAAAACACCACGGCATGCTGGTTTTGTTTGCCAGCGGACGGGCGATGCAGCGCTTTCTGGAGCATGTGACCGATTTGCGTCTTTTGCTGCTGGTTCAGGGCGATCAGCCGCGCTATCGCCTGGTGGAACTGCACCGTAAACGGGTAGCGAACGGCGAGCGCAGCGTGCTGATTGGCCTGCAATCTTTTGCCGAGGGGTTGGATCTGAAAGGCGACCTGCTGACTCAGGTGCATATTCACAAGATTGCGTTTCCTCCCATCGACAGCCCGGTGGTGATCACTGAAGGTGAGTGGCTGAAAAGCCTGAATCGCTACCCGTTTGAAGTGCAGAGCCTGCCAAGCGCGTCGTTTAACTTGATCCAGCAGGTGGGCCGTTTGATTCGTAGCCACGGCTGCTGGGGAGAGGTGGTGATTTACGACAAGCGTCTGTTAACCAAAAGCTACGGGCAACGTTTGCTGAATGCGCTCCCGGTATTTCCGATTGAACGCCCGGAAGTGCCGGAGGTAAAAAAACGCCCGACAAAAGTGGTTGCCGGGCGTAAAAAAAGCATCCGTGCGAAGGGGCGCTCTCCTACTGATAGGTAAACGTGACCTGTATAACGCTATCGAACGAGCCCGCGCTGACGGGCATGGACGTGGCGTAATAGCGGGCGGCTAACGGGAAAGTGGCCGTGTGATCGCTTTGGTTGATCAGCACATTAAAGCTTGCCTGCGGGGCGATGAGAATATTGTCCTGCCGATCGGCCAGCTCCAGCGCAAGCCCTTTCGCGCTGCCGCTGTTGGCAAATTTGGTCGGGTGTACGCTATCGGCCTGTCCGTAAAAAAACGCGTTGGCCAGCGTGAGTGTTTTTGGGCAATGCGTTACTTCCAGGGAAAACGCTTTCCATTCGCCGGTATCGCCTACGTCTTTGAAATCACTGGATGACGCCTGCCCTAAATCGACGGTTAAATCTTTACTGGCGCTGTCCACGGAGCAGGTGTTGGCATAGATGTTACCCACCATTTGCACCTGGATATCATCTGCGCAGGCATACGTCATCAGACCTGCGGTGAGTAAGAAAACCATTTTTTTCATCGCGATCACTTATAGGCCAGCGTAATCGTGGCGACGGTATTTGCCGGGCCTGGCGTAACGTCGTCGCTGATTTGCTCATAGCGGACCTGGAACGGAATATCCAGCGTTTCGTTGGCTTTTGCCTCGCTTTGCGTGTTGACGTAGTTGTCGAAGGTGGCGATATTGCCATCAAACAGCATTCTGACGCCGACGCCGGTCGCCATCCCGCTTTGCTGAGTCAGTTTCATCACGCCGGCAAAACCCGATTCGTAGCCATTCGCACTGGTGATCTTCACTTCAGGCTGTACGGTGGAATTACAATTGACCGTAACGTTAAAATTCTGTGCTGGCATCGAGAGGGTGCCTACTCCCATAAAATCACTGATCGGAAAGTCGCCCAGATTGACGGTCAGGTTTTTCGGTAACACGGAGCAGGTTACGGTTTCGAGATCCACATTGCCGGCATAGGCAATGTGGTTAGGACTCCCGATACCTTCGTGACCAAACACGCCAATCCCAAACTCTGTTTGCGCCTGCACCAGTGTACCGGAGGTCACGTCACTGCCGGTTTTCACCAGCTCAAGCGTGACGTTGAAGTTAAATGACTGCTGCCCATCGCTGGATACATAACCGATCGGCGTGCCGCGTGAATCGCACTGTACGCCGCCTGCGCCGCTGATCCGCTGGCCTTGCTCGTTCATCAGCGCGATGCCAACGCCGGGCACCCCGGAGTCGTACACCCCTTTCAGGCCTGGTATCTCAGCGCCTGTTCCGTAATAGCAGGAGACAATTTCCAGACCGCTATCAATACTTTGATCGCACTGTCCGGCAACGTGTACGGTTTGTTCTGTTCCTGGAATGGTCTCACCAATCGCCAGCGTCGTCGGTACGGAAACAGATGCCACGTTGATCATTTTGGGCATATCCGGCGTTGTGCAGGCCGCCTTTGCATGCGGCATAAACAAGGCTGCGCTGGCCAAAATCAGGAGGAAAAAACACTGTTTAATCATTTGCATAATGTTGAGTCTGCATGGTGAATCAATGACACTGCGCGGCAGCGTTAATGATGCTGGTTTTATGTTTCTCATCCGTTAGCGTGTACTCTGCGACGCAGTGTTCGCTGGCATCCTGACCCCACGACACGAAGAGCGTTCCGTGCTGAGGTAAACCGGAGAGATAAGTCTGACCGCCGTTGCCAACAATAAACTCGCTGTCTTTATCGTCGGTGGTGACGGTTGCGCCAAAGGGCAACGGCTTACCGTTTTGCGTGAGCATCATTAAAACCCTGCTGCCCACGCGGGTGTTAAAACTGGCGCGGACTACCGCGCCGCGCGTTGGGGTCACTATTCGCGCGGCATGGGTTACGTCGGCATCGTCTGGCAGTGTTTCTGTGTCCAGGGCAATCGTGTTGTGGCGGTAGGCTGATACAAATGGCACAACGGTATAGCCGCGAAAATCGGTTTTGACGCCGGTCTGATTGGTAATGTGCGTGCCATGTGTTCCCGGTGCTTTTACCAGCGCGATGGTTTCACCGAGCGGTTGCGTCAGAGTGATGCCGTTGGCGTGCGCCACAACGCCGCCTTGCAGACCCACATTAACGCTCCGTTGATGGCTGTCCTGGCTGACGCCGCCGCTCACTTCGCCATAGGTTCCTTTGTAATCGGCATTCATACTGGTTGAGTTGCCGCTTCCGGTATTGCTCACGCCTTCCTGGATATTCCAGTTCAGGTTGTCTTCGGCCAGAGCAGTACCGTTAAGGCCAATGTTTTGCGTGGCGCCGTCTTGACTGTTGTTCAGGTTGTACGTCGCCCAGGTGTTGTGCATCCAGTGGTCGAGTGGAACCGAAACGCTCAGCGCGAACTGGTTGTCATGGGTAACGGACTCACCGTTTTCATCGCTGTCGCTGGTGTTTTTGTTCATGCTGTAACTCAGGCTATAGCTCACGCCATGCCAGCTGTTGTTGTAGCTGAGGCTCATGGAGGTCATATCCTGGCGCTGGCTCCAGTAGGTCTCTTTGACCAGACTCACCGTAAAAGACCCCCAGCTCTCGCCGAGCGTCTGATCGACAGTGGCTTCGGTACGCGCTCGGCGCTGCTGCGGGGCGGACCAGTCGCTGGCGCGGGTATAGGACTCCATTGTGTCTTCCAGGGTGTAAAAACCCTTACTGTTATAGCGATACCCGGCCAGGGAAAAGTTGGTGCCTGCGCCTGCAAAATCTTTGCTGTAACGCACGCGCCATGACTGCCCCGTGCTGGCCTGCTGCTGTTTCAGCAATGCTTTGGCCCGCGTGACGTCGACAGAAAACGCGCCTAAATCGCCCAGGTTTTTCCCGGTGCCGATCGCCTGCGACTGGTAATGGCGGCTTTGCTGTACGCCGCCATAGGCGGTAAAACCATAAGGTAGACCGTAGATTGCGCTCCCCTGAGCAAATGGAGTTTGCTCGACGTCTTTGTCATAGGCGCGATAGCGACCGGCAGTCACGCTGTAGCGCAGATTTTTTTCACGCTGCAACACGGGTACGGAGGCATAGGGCACCACGAAATGGCTTTCGCTGCCGTCCGTCTCTTTGACGGTGACCTGCAAGTCGCCGCTGCTGCCCGTCGGGTAGAGATCGTTAATTTCAAATGCGCCTGGCGCTACGGTGTTCTGATAAATGACGTAGCCGTTCTGACGAACCATCACCAGGGCGTTACTGTGTGCGGTGCCACGGATAATCGGCGCATAGCCTTTTTCGCTATCCGGCAGCATGTCGCTGTCGGAATTGAGTTGTACGCCGGTATAAGGCACGCTGTCGAACACGTCCGCCGGAGAGGTACTTTGCCCTACCGTGAGATCGCTTTTCATCGCCACGATATCGCGCTGCGCGTAGGTATAAACAGACGAGAATTTCTGCTGTTCGTCATGGCCCGTGACGTTACGATTCCAGGTTGAGTAATTGCGCACGCGCCAGGCGCCGATGTTGAACCCGGGACGCAGGTTGACATACTGGCTGCTGTTATCCTGTTCACCCTGCCGGCGGGCGTCGCTCTGACTGGTGTTGGCGCTGTAGTTCAGTAGACCGGCGGTAATGCCTTCATCGAACGTTTTTGGGTCGATATAACCGCGCGGAATCTGGCCCAGCGCTGACTGGGGAATACTGAGCAATAGCTGCTGGTTGCGCACGCGAAACGTGGCGGAGGCGGCGGGAATGGCGCTTAAATCTGCACATTTTCCTTGTGCCATGAGCTTCGGAAACGCCTTCGTTTTAATGCCGAGACTCTTTAAATCATCCAGGCTGAAACAGGGCTGGAGTGAACGGTTGCCCTTAACATCTTTCTGTAATTTAAATGTGACATCGCGGGTGTCGACTTTATTATTATCAATAAAGATTGATACCTGGTATTTTCCTGGTGCTTGTCCTGGACCTTTTTCATATACCGATAAATCGGTTTTTTCCTGTCGGGGATTATCAATATCCAGGAGCGCCGGGTTAAAATAATCATCTGCCCGCGTTTGCTGCGCAAAACAGAATACTGCCAGGCCACATAGCAGGGGCAGCAGTGTGAATAATTTGCAGGAAAACGGCTTTTTATCGCGGTACATGATTATTTTAATTGCCTGTGCGCCGTTATCTTAATGGACAGGCTTAGACCAGGTTCGGCTGATGCTGCCGTAATCAGTAATAATGGAATAGGTCACGGTGTTACCGTCAGTATTGGCGGGCAGAGCCATGTGGGTTGCCGTTTCAGGTACTGCCCAGGTCGCTTTACTGATTTTATGACCATTAATCATCACGCTCTGGAAATTCATATAAAACGGCGTCGGGTTATTGACGACCAGATCGTGACCTTCACGATGCCATTCCAGTTTGTCAGCAACCTCTTCTGGCTTACCTTTCACGGAGGATGGGCGATACAATAATTTAATACGCGTGTTGATCGCGATTTGCAGGGTATTTATCCCCTCAACGTGTTTTGAGGATGGAATAGCCTTGATATTCAGCCAGTACAGCGATTCACGATCCTCGGGCAGATTGCCGCCTGTGCGAATAACCCGCAGAACGTTGTCTTCTTTCGCATTCAGGCGAAACAGTGGCGGCGTAATCAGAAAGGGGGTGTTGCCCGGATTTTTACTGCCGGAATCGACCCAGGATTGTACCAGATAGTCCGTTGAATCTGGGTTTGAAAGACCAAGCGAAGATTCCTTTTTGTCTCCCTGGTAAACAAGACGGGTGCCGTTAATAATAACGCCAGCATGCGCTGTCGCTGCTACCAGAAAAAGAGTGCCCAGTAAATAACCGTGACGCATAAATATTTCTCAGCATGAATAAAAGATATTAGCCCTGAAGAAAGGGCTAATATCTTCGGATGGATAATATCAGTTATAGATAACGGTAAAGGTAGATACGGAATTTGCCGGGCCGGCCGTAACGGCAGCCTGAGTCTGAATATAACGCGCTGCAAATTCCAGATCGTTTACCGTGCTTCCTGCCGTCAGTGGATATTGACGGGAAGGGGTATATAAGCTGACGGGTTGCTCTGACGAGTCGAGCAACTGAATTGCCACACCGGTAGCCGTCTCCGTGTCTGGCGTTAATGCCAGGGTCGTGCTGTTATCCGTATCCGGCGTACCGCCAAAATTAATGGCGGCAGAGGTCACCGTTTCCGGGCAGTCTTTTAACTGAATATCGAATTTCGTTGGTGTGCTGGTAGAGCCTGCGCCAGAAAATACGGTTTTAGACACTCTGCCCAACTCGACATTTAGCGGGTTACTTAACCCATTAACGACCTGACAAGCGGAGTCAATGATTTCACCCGTAAAGTTAATCTGACCTTCGCCATTTGTTGCCGCAAATGCGGATGCGGAACATCCTACTGTTGCAGCGATGAATAAACCTAAAGCAACCTTGTTCATCATAAATCCTGGTGTATAAGTGGTGAAAACCAGCCTGAACGTTTTCACCGTGGACCCTCAATAACTCTTCGCCGGATATTTAATCAGATTGTTTACGGATTAGAATCGTGTATAAAAATCACAAATATTTGAACTAATGCTTGCGTTTTAATAATTACTACAAAAACAGGTGATTGATGACTGAGATAAAAAACTAACGGCCGGGTCTCCAGAGGGGCTATATTGTTAAAAAAATGTCGCAGTGGAGAATGTCATGGATTATCGCAAAATCATCAAAGAGGTCGGTCGAGGTAAAAATCATGCCCGCGACCTGGATCAGGATACCGCGCGCGGCCTGTATACCCATATGTTGAATGGCGATGTGCCCGAACTGGAAATGGGCGGCGTGTTGATCGCGTTGCGTATTAAAGGGGAAGGCGAAGCGGAGATGCTGGGCTTTTATGAAGCCATGCAAAACCACACGATTACGCTTACGCCGCCGGTCGCCAAACCGATGCCGATTGTCATCCCCAGCTACAACGGGGCGCGCAAACAGGCGAACCTGACGCCGTTGCTGGCGATTCTGCTGCATAAACTGGGCTTTCCGGTGGTGGTACATGGCGTAAGCGAAGATCCGACGCGCGTACTGACGGAGACCATTTTCGAACTGATGGGGATTGCGCCGACGCTGCACGCCGGTCAGGCTCAGGCGAAGCTGGATGGGCACGAGCCGGTGTTTATTCCTGTCGGTACGCTGTGTCCACCGCTGGAAAAACAGCTGGCAATGCGCTGGCGGCTGGGCGTGCGTAACAGCGCGCACACGCTGGCGAAGTTAGCGACGCCGTTTGCGGAAGATGCCGCCTTGCGGTTGTCCAGCGTCTCGCACCCGGAGTACGTTCCGCGCGTCGCGAAATTTTTTGCCGACATCGGCGGGCGCGGTTTGCTGATGCACGGCACGGAAGGGGAGGTGTATGCCAATCCACAGCGTTGCCCGCAAATCAGCCTGATCGACCGTTCCGGCGTGCAGGTGCTTCAGGATCGCCAGAGCGAGATGCCCGACGAGCCGGTGCCGCTGCCTGCGGCAAAAGACCCGGAAACCACCGCCCGCTGGATTGAGCGCTGCCTGGCGGGAAGCGAGCCGATACCGGCTTCCCTGAAAATTCAGATGGCGTGCTGCCTGGTGGCTACGGGAGAAGCGGCGACGTTAACGGAAGGGCTTGCGCGGGTAGCGCAGCATTTTTAAGCGTCAGGCAAAAAAAAGCCCGTCCAGTGGCGGACGGGCGAACAAGGGTAACACAGGTTCAATGAGGGTTGGAGCAGTGTGTCTGTCGGCAAACAGACGGGTATAACAGAAACGCGTGAAATTATTTGTAGATAACAGCAGTGCCGCTCATTTTGTTGTTGTTGGTTGCGGAAGTAATGCTATAACCGGTTGCGCCGGCAGCTGCCGCTTTCTCAGCCAGTTTCGCTTCCAGGCCATCCAGAGTGGTGGCGCCTTCCGCAGAAACAACACCGATTTTATTCATGCTTTGCGCCTGGGAAGCCGTTACCGGCTCGGCAGCGAAAACGCCAAATGACAGGGTAGACAGAGCGATAGCAGCAACAGCATATTTGATATTTTTCATGATTAATCTCTCGCAGGTTATTCTTGTGTAGTAAGACGTTGTTCCGTCGATGTGATAAGTATCACGGTTTTTTGCGGGAGATAAAATCGAATAGAATTGACGTCATCCATCAAATAATTTGAATGACAAATAACTTATTGATTATTAATAAATTCAAAACATGGATTTACGCTTCTTGCCGTTTCACTTTACAGAAGAGAGAGTAACGGCACATTTTGCCACGCAGAAGGTGAAAAAGCATGAGAGTAAAAGAACATGCTTACGCTGTTGTTTTACGTAAAGAAAAGTTAGCGTAACTGGCTATCTTTCGATCCCCTGCGATTATATCCTGAGAATGTTGCGTTATGTAAATCTTTCTCCTGCTGGCAGGCAATGCATAGCCTTACTCCCGGAACGGCTTTACGCCGCGCTTCCGGGATAGGATCGCCGCACTCTTCACATTCATACAGGCTTTCGCCTTGAGGAATTTCGCCGCGAGCGCGGGCGACAGCATCTTCAATAGTATTGTTGATTTGTTCATTAACGGCGTCGTCGTTCGCCCACCCGGATGCCATATACCTGTTCCTCCCCCTTTATTCCACACGGTAAGTGTAGTGAATATGGGGTCAAAAATCGTACAGTCAATAGCGCAGAAGCAGGCCGGTATATCAGTCAGCGAAAAACGTCAGCGAATGAAAGAGAGGGGGGGACGTTTTCCATGCTAAGGAAAACTGCATTCGGTGGGAATGCAGTTACCTGGTAGGGGGTTATTTGTAGATAGTGGCAGTGCCATACATTTGGTTATCGCCACCGGCAGAATTGACGACAAAACCTTTGGCGCCTTGTTCACGCGCTTTTTCTGCCAGTTTATTTTCAAGTTCGCTCAGCGTCGTCGCGCCCGTCGCCGAGACGGTTCCGGCGGGTCTGAGCTGGCCTGCTTCTGAGCTGCTAAGCGGCTGCGCGGCGAATGCACTAAAACTCATGCCAGTGAGCAGAGCAGCAGCCAGTACGGTGAGGCATTTTTTCATAACGGCATCCTCTTAGAAACAACAGGTGGTGCCTCATAAGTTTAGGACGTTGATGACGCAAAATTAACGCAAAAAATTGATTATGATGTGCTTGTTTTTTGAACGATATTTTTTGACGAATATTGACAAATCAATGACATACAGATTATTGATTTTCCAGGATTTTGTCGCTAAGCCTGCGGAGCGACCCGTGTTCGTTTGCGGTATAAGCGGGCTTTCTCCGTCAGGTTTGTTTACCGCGTTGCGTTATGCGAGTATCTTACGCCGCTGCTAAAAGGAGAATGCCATGTCTGCCCAGAAACCGGGATTGCACCCACGTAATCGCCATCATCATCGTTACGATCTCGCGACGTTATGCCAGGTCACGCCAGAACTGGCGCAATTTCTTACCCGTACGCCTGCGGGTGAGCAAAGCGTTGATTTCGCGAATCCTCTGGCAGTCAAGGCGCTCAATAAAGCGCTGCTGGCGTATTTTTATCAGGTGGCAAACTGGGATATTCCCGAAGGCTTTCTGTGCCCGCCGGTGCCAGGCCGCGCCGATTATATTCACCATCTGGCGGATCTGCTGGGCGAAACCACAGGCGCGATTCCGGCGGATGCGAGCGTGCTGGATGTGGGGACAGGAGCGAACTGCATTTACCCGCTTATCGGCGTGCATGAATACGGCTGGCGCTTTACCGGCAGCGAAGTCCATGCGCAGGCGCTGGCCAGCGCCCAGGCGATCATCAGCGGCAATCCAGGATTAACCCGATCGATTCGTCTGCGTCGGCAGAAAGATCCTGCGGCAATCTTCAACGGCATCATTCATAAGAATGAACAGTATGACGCCACGCTGTGCAATCCGCCGTTCCACGATTCGGCGGCTTCTGCCCGTGCGGGAAGCGAGCGCAAACGTCGCAATCTGGGGCAGGATAAAAACGATGCCCTGAATTTTGGCGGCCAGCAGCAGGAACTCTGGTGCGAAGGCGGGGAAGTGGCGTTTATCAAAACGATGATCGCGGAAAGCCAGGCCTTTGGCCGCCAGGTGATGTGGTTCACCACGTTAGTGTCGCGCGGCGAAAATTTGCCGCCGCTGTACCGCGCGCTGACGGACGTCGGGGCGGTAAAAGTGGTCAAAAAGGAGATGGCCCAGGGGCAAAAGCAGAGCCGCTTTATTGCCTGGACTTTTATGGATGACGATCAGCGTCGCCGCTTTATGGCGCGTAAGCGCTAAAGCGTGGGTTCGCTCGGCGGCAGGGGGTCTGTCGCTGGCGCCTGACGGGTCGTCGGTGCGGGCAGTACCTGATACGTTTGCACCGGCGCGCGAACGCCTGCCAGATCGAAATGTTTTTTCACCTGGCTGTCGAGCGCGAAGCGTACCGTCCACTGTTTTAAGGGCAAGGTGGTAAAGGAGACCCGTAGCGTAAAGGCGGTATTGGTCAGCCCGACGATCCCGGAGAATGACGGTTCTCCGATAATCAACCCGCGAATATCTTCCGTCTCCATCACCGCAGCCACCGCGTCTTTCAATGCCTGATTGGCTTTATCCGCATCTTCATGGCGATCCACGTCATAATTAGCCACGACCGAACCAATGCCGCGCACAAAGTTCGCGAAGGTAGTAATCGAAGACCACGGAATAATGTGGTACGCCCCGGTATCCTGACGCACGCCTACCGAGCGAATCGACATTCGCTCCACCGTACCGGTCAGCGGGCCGATAGTCACCAGATCGCCGGTATTCATCCCGTTTTCAAACTGGATGAATACGCCGGTAATAATATCTTTCACCAGCGTTTGCGAACCGAACGAAATCGCCAGCCCCAGCGCCCCGGCGCCGGCCAGTAAGGGGGCAATGTTCACGCCAATCTCTGACAGCACGATCATGATAGTGATTGTACTGATGATCACTGCCAGGGCGTTACGAAACAGCGTAAGCAGGGTTCGGGTACGCGCGCTGGGCAAGGGGCGGCCGTGAATATCTGACGCCAGGCGGTTCTCAATCAGGCTGGCGAGGATGGTCCATCCGACCGCAGAGAAAAAGAGGATCAGCGCAATGCGGATCAGAATATCGACGGTTTTTTCTCCCGCGCCGTTGTGCAGCCAGTTCCAGAAGTCGAATAACCCCCAGGCGTTGAGCAACAGCATGATCGCCACGCAAACCGTCAGGATTCGCGCGGCTTTCAGGGCGGTTGACAGCCAGCCGTTCAGCCGTTTTTGCAGCTCAGGATAGTTGCGCTGCGTAGGGGGCGACAGCGTAATGGTTTTGGCTATCCAGCGTGAGAACATGCCGGAAACAAACGCGGCGACACCGATAATGAGCAGACTGCGTACCGTCGCGCCCATCATAAACTTCAGGCTGTTGCCCGGGTCGAACAATGAGAAGAAAAACAGCACGATAAAATAGGCGCTGGCCAGCCAGTGCCACACCAGCGCGAAGGCGCGAATAAACAGACTGAAAAAGGCCAGTGACCGTTCCGCGAGATTCAGCAGATGTTGGGTGATCTCTTTTTTGTTTTTGAAGATCAGATACAGCGCCCACAGCGTAATGCACAACATGATGATGACGTTCGCCATCGCGCCGACCTGGACGTTGACCTGGTTGGAGATAATCGGCACGGCGACGATCAGACCATAGCCGATCAGGCTACTGAGCGAACTCAGACGGCGATTCCAGTAGCGCGCGCTGGCGTCCTGAATCGTGAACGGACGCAACTCCGCTACGTTAGGACAAAAGATCAGGCGCAGAATGGCTTTGAAAAACTCAATCAGGGCAAACGCGTTCAGGAACAGACTTTGTTGAAAGGCGATGGTTCGGCTGCCGGCGTTCATTCTGTCGCTCAGTATCTGCCCGACAAACAGGGTCAGCGCCAGCAGGAGCAGATCGATGATAAATGCGCCGATAATCATTGCGGGAAGCTGTAGCCAGTTGCTGCGGTCGCGATTTTTTTTGCGCGCCCACTGACCCATTTTGCGATACAGCGGCAGCGCGCAAAGCCGTATCAGCCAGTAAAAGACAAACACCGAGGCTGCCAGCATCAGGAAGTGGGTCAGGGCATTGGTAAATGTCTGCGTGTTAAACGGCTTATGCGGCGAGTCGGTGATGTTACGATAAAGCTGGGCAAAGCGCCCGGAGAGGGCTTCTCCGTAACGCCGGCTGATGTCGGTTACGTTCTCCAGTACCGTTTTTTCTTCCGTAACCGTGGGCGGCGTTATCGTGGGGACGGGCTCTGGCGGCGGCGTGGCGGCGACTTTTCGTAGCTGGTCGATGAGTTCCTTGCGAGAGGTCTCGTTTTCCAGCACATCCGCCAGCGCCGCGTAGGCGGCTTTCTTTTGTTCGACATCGGGTTCAGCCGCAGGCGCGGCCTCCTGACTGCCTGAGGCGTCCGTTGTGACGCCGGGGATCGCGACCGCATGCGCGGGGGCGCCCAGCAGTAAAAAGAGGATGAACAGGATCCGCCGCATGACTCCTCCTGTGAGAAATATAAGCAAAAAGATAAGTATAGATGCTTAAAGGGGAGGGATTTGAAATGGGAGGATTCCGGGGAAACCCTCCCTTCCGGGCGGAAGGGAGGGGCGTGCCTCAGGAAACGTGCTGCAAGAACTCCTGCAAACGCTGGCTGGGCGGATTTTCAATCAGGGTTTGCGGATTACCGTCTTCCGCAATGCGCCCTTTGTCGATGAAGATCAGACGGGAGGCCACTTTCTCGGCAAAGCCGATTTCGTGGGTCACAATGACCATTGTCATCCCTTCTTCCGCCAGATCCTGCATGACTTTCAGCACTTCGTGACGCAGTTCCGGGTCCAGCGCGGAGGTCGGTTCGTCAAACAGCATCATTTTCGGCTTCACTGCCAGCGCGCGGGCAATCGCCACACGCTGCTGCTGACCACCGGAAAGTTCGGAAGGGTAGTGATGCGCACGCTCTGCCAGCCCGACTTTCGCTAATAACTCTTTGGCCTGCTTTTCGGCATCTTCTTTCTTCGCGCCGCGCACGCGCAGCGGCCCGAACATGACGTTTTCCAGCGCCGTCAGATGCGGGAAGAGATAGAACTGCTGGAACACCATGCCGGCTTCCTGACGGATTAACCGTTCATCCACCTTCGGATCGTTCACTTTCAGACCATCAACAATCAACTCGCCGGACGTGATCTCTTCCAGTTTGTTGATGCAGCGCAGCAGAGTGGACTTCCCGGAGCCGGATGGCCCGATGATGACCACCACTTCACCCTGTTTGATGTTCAGATCAATATTGTGCAGCACCTGGGTTGGCCCAAAATGCTTGGAGACGTTTTTAAATTCAATCACAGGATTTTCATCCTTCTTTCCAGACGACGCAGAATGAAGCTCAGCACCAGCGTAATGATCAGATAGAACACCGCAACGGCACTCCAGATTTCCAGCGCGCGGAAGTTACCGGCGATGATTTCCTGCCCCTGACGAGTCAGTTCAGCGACGCCGATAACAATAAACAGCGAGGTATCTTTGATGCTGATAATCCACTGATTACCGAGCGGCGGCAGCATACGGCGCAGCGCGAGCGGTAAAATAACGTGACGAATGGTTTCGCCGCGAGACAGCCCTAACGCCAGGCCCGCTTCGCGAAAACCTTTGTGGATAGACAGCACCGCACCGCGCGTGATTTCTGCAATGTACGCGCCCGAGTTAATCATGATGGTGACAACGGCGGCGCTGAAGGGATCAATTCGCAGATCGTTAAACGCCATCGGCAACGCGAAGTAGATAAACATCACCTGCACAACGATAGGCGTACCGCGAATCACTTCGATAAAGACCAGCGCAACGTGGTTGGCGATCCAACCACCAAAGGTGCGTGCAAAACCCGCAAGCAGCCCGATGACCAGGCCGCCAGCCAGACCAAGGATTGAAATCCACAGGGTCATTTTGGCGCCTTCAATCAATAGCGGGATGGCGGGCCAGATGGCACTCCAGTCAAACTCCATAAATTGTTCCTGTTACCGTGGTGAAAATACTCAAAGGCCTGTACGCCCGGTAAGCGTAAGCGCCACCGGGCGTAACGAGCTAAAATACAGCGTTATTATTTAGGTTCAGTACCGAACCATTTTTTGTAGATTTCGTTATAGGTGCCGTTTTCACGCAGCGTTTTCAGCGCGCCGTTCACTTTCTCACGCAGTTCGTCGCTGCCTTTCGGGAACGCGATGCCGTATTGCTGCGCTTCCAGAGACTCACCTACCGCTTTGAACTGACCATTGCCCGCGGTTTTGATGAAATAGAGGATGTTTGGCGTATCGTGCAGAACGGCGTCCGCACGGTTGGTGCCCAGTTCCATGTAGGCGTTATCGATGTTCGGGAACTGACGCAGATCTTTGGTTTTGATGTTTGCTTTCGCGTAATCGACAGAACCGGTGCCGCTCTTCACCGCAACCACTTTGCCGTCGAGGTCTTTCACGCTTTTCACATCGTTGTTATTGGCTTTCACCATGACCAACAGACCGCTTTTGTAATAGCCGTCAGAGAAGTCGATCGCTTTTTTACGTTCGTCGGTGATCGTGATGCCTGCCAGCGCCAGGTCGACGTTTTTGGTTTGCAACGCCGGGATGATGCCGCTGAAATCCATCGGTTTCAGGGTGTAGTCCAGATTCAGCTCTTTCGCGACAGCGGCCCACAGATCCACATCAAAGCCAACGTATTTGTCGCCCTGTTTGAATTCAAACGGAACGAACGCCGTGTCGGTTGCCACGACGAGTTTCTTATCCGCGGCGTGAGAAGACACCGCAAAAGCCAGGGTAAGTGCAGCCAGTGAAACTTTTAATACAGACTTCATAGCATTTCCTTTTATATCCACGGGGCGATCCCCTGCGAGAACATATGGCGTAATGAAAGAATCGTGCCAATTATGCAACTCATTGTTTTAAAAAGAAGGCGTTTCATTTTAATGCACAATAAGCGTGGCAAAACTGACGGATTGCACCGTTTTGGGGCACTGATTTAGTGCAGACCGAATCGGGTGCAAACGGTATGACTATTTAGCGCAAAAATTGTTGCTAAAACAATCTCTCGTTAACGATTGTGTGAGGTGATTATTACAAATATTTTACTTTACGGCAGGGCGGAAGAAATTTGATGCACTATAAAAGTGCAAAACCCCCGCCGAAGCGAGGGTTCATAGGTCTTACTTATCATGCTGCTTATTCGATGTTGGCTTCGATGAACCACAGGAATTTATCGAGGTCGCGGGAAGCAGCGGTAAAGATATCAGCAGTGTCTTCGTCTTTGGCTTCGCTGATGGCTTTACGGACGTCATTGGCGACAACAGAGTAACGATCCGCCAGCTCTTTCAGGTGATCCTGAACGCTATGGATATCCAGCGGGTAGCTTTTCAGCGGTGTTTTGCTGTTAATCACTTGCGTTGTCCCTAATGCCACGCCACCCAGCTGTACGGCACGTTCTGCCATGGTATCAAGGTGGTCGGTCAGCGCTGTACGGAAGCCATCCAGCATCTCATGTACGGCAATAAAGTTAGCACCGCGCATATTCCAGTGAGCCTGCTTAGTGATCAGTGACAGGTCAATGAACTGGATCACCTGACGATTCAGCAACTCAACCGTCGCTTTCTTATCGCTGTCTGATACATCGTTGCGGGTATAAAGCAGATTAGACGCTTTCGTTTTTACCAGTTTAGCGGTACTCATAATCTCATATCCTCTTGATGTTTTGTGTCCCAGGTAATTAACGAAACTAAGTATAGCACCGGTTTTTCATTTTGCTTTTCTGTCTGTGCCTATCACTTTAATAGCGCAGAAAGTGTTTAATATTGAAAATTATTAAAAATCAATATGTTATTAAATTAAGCGTCAGCATGTTAATAATTCTCATTCACTATGAGCGATAAACATAAATAGGTTTGCAGGCAGCAGAAAAATAGCGGAGATAATAATAATGAGAAGGATGAAAGCAATATTCTGCATGATTATGCAAATCATGCAGAATTGTAACGTTAATTAATGTCGACTTGCTGAATTTTCGTTTCCCGCCGGATGGTGAGCGTGGACCCCATCGAGGCGGCAATGATGGCGGCTAATGCCAGAAGCTGCACCAGCGTCAGCGTTTCTCCCAGGAAAATCATCCCCGAAACGGCAGCCAGCGCGGGCTCCATGCTCATCAGCGTCCCAAACGTTCGCGTGGGCAGTCGCGTCAGCGCGATCATTTCCAGCGAGTAGGGCAGCGCCGTTGACAGCACGGCGACAGCCAGACCCAGTGGGAGAATCGACCAGTGCCATAATGCCTCTCCCGCCTGTAGCGCGCCAACCGGAACGAAAACGATCGCCGCAATGAGCGAGCCTACCGCCACGGTCGCGGGGCCGTGTTCTTCACCCGCCCGCTGCCCGGTCAGAATATAGATAGCCCAGCAGGCGCCTGCGCCGAGCGCCAGCGCGGCACCCGTTAAATCAACATGTGATACGCCCTGACCAAGCGGCAACAGGAACCAGAGTCCAAGCACGGCCAGCACAACCCAGATGAAATCGACAGGCCGTCTGGACGAGAACAGCGCGACCGCCAGCGGCCCGGTGAACTCCAGCGCAACGGCGATGCCGAGCGGCACCGTCTGAATCGACAGGTAAAACAGGTAGTTCATCCCGCCAAGCGACAGACCGTAAAACAGGAGCGGCAGCCGCTGTTCTCTGGCAAAGCGCAGACGCCAGGGCTTAAAGAACGCAATCAGGATTAGCGTGCCTAATGCCAGACGCAGTGCGGTAACGCCCGGCGCCCCGACGAGAGGGAACAGCGATTTCGCCAGCGAGGCTCCGCTCTGAATAGAGGACATCGCAATGAGCAAAACCAAAATAGGCAGCCAGACTGGCTTACGTGACGACCCCGGCATCCTTTCTCCTGTCAATTAATGTCAATAGAAGTAAAAAAGGCAGTGTAATAGAAATAACCTCTGACGGTTGAGTATTCGTTGAAAAAAAATCCCGGAGAATCCGTAAAATATCGATGAATTGATGGATTAATAAACTGCGTAATTAGGAATTATCTGGATGAATGTACCATATTGTGCGCGTAATAATGGTGCGCTTCACCGGAAAAGTGATGTTATTTGAAAGAGATAGCGGGTTATGGAAATGTTCTGTTACACGAAAAGACCCGTTAGACATCGCGAATCGCAAAGAGTTTCTCATCAATTTTTGATATATTTATAACTTAGGATTTACTTGAAGCACATTTGAGGTGGTTATGAAAAAAATTGCATGTCTTTCAGCACTGGCCGCTGTTCTGGCTATTTCCGCAGGTACTGCTGTAGCTGCTACTTCTACCGTTACGGGTGGTTACGCTCAGAGCGATGCTCAGGGCGCAGCGAACAAAATGAACGGTTTTAACCTGAAGTATCGCTACGAGCAGGACAACAACCCGCTGGGCGTAATCGGTTCCTTCACCTACACAGAAAAAGATCGTACTAACGGTGCTGGCGATTACAACAAAACTCAGTACTACGGCCTCACCGCCGGTCCTGCTTACCGTCTGAACGACTGGGCAAGCATCTACGGTGTTGTTGGTGTGGGTTACGGTAAATTCCAGACTGCTGCCACTCCGGCTGACAAACACGACACCAGCGACTACGGTTTCTCCTACGGTGCCGGTTTGCAGTTCAACCCGATCGAAAACGTTGCGCTGGACTTCTCCTATGAGCAGAGCCGTATCCGTAACGTGGACGTCGGCACCTGGATCGCCGGTGTTGGTTACCGCTTCTAATCACTTCGGTGATATGAAAAATCCGCCCCTCGGGGCGGATTTTTTTTGTCTGATGTGTAGGCCGGATAAGGTATTTATGCCGCCATCCGGCAATGCCTGATGGCGACGCTGAGGCGTCTTATCAGGCCTACAACATTATCCGGCCCACAGGTTAGCGCTGTTTGGTACTAAAAATATCCGTACCCAGATGGTTGTAATCCACCTTCTGCAACTTGAAGTTGGTGATGAAGACCGGCCCGGCTTTCTGCTCAGAGATAAAACGGTATTTGGTTTTAATCTCTTTCGCGCTGATCCCCGTCCATTGCGAGAAAAAGCCTAAGAAATCATTTGCCGAGCGGCGCGCTTTAATCACGCGATGCGCTTTGTCATCGCTGGAAAGCACCATAAACGGCACCTGAAAATTCTGCTGATACCTGTCGTCATGCGCCAGATACTGCACCTCTTTCCCGCGCTCTTTAAATGCGAGACCATGATCCGAGAAGTAGACCATAGAGAAGCTGTCGCCGCTGTTACGCAACTGCGCGTACAGTTTTCCCAGCAGCGCGTCCGTTTGGGTCATGGTGTACAGGTAGCAAGAGGTCTCTTTCGACTGCACGAAAACGTCGTATTTTCCCTGCGTGCGATCGCAGGCCTGCGGGTGCGAGCCCATCAGGTGCAGCACAATTAACTGCGGCTGCGTGCGTTCTGTCTCCAGTACCTGAGCGGTCATTTTTAACAGCGCATCGTCACGCGTATTCTTGTCGGCTTCGAAGTCTCCGCTTTTCAGGAAGTGCGCTTCATCGGCACGTTTCGCGATGCTGGCGATAGCCGTATCGTATTCGCCGATTTGCCCCTGATTCGAGAACCACCAGGTCTGGAAACCGGCACGGTTGGCCAGCGTCACAAAGTTATCCTGGAATTGCGGCTTGTTGTCGACCACGCGGTTGAGCGTTAAACCGAGCGATTTTTGCGTTGAGCCGCTGGCGGCAACGTAATCCATGAAAAAATAACCGTTGGCGGTACTGGCGAACGGGGTGTTATCCCAGTGACCGCCGAATGCGCCCATTGCGTCACGCCGCGCGCTTTCACCGATCACCACCACGTAGGTATGGTATCGGGGCTTAACCGCAGTGACCGTCCAGGTATCTTTCATCCCGGACAGCTTCGCCATCCGCTCTTGCTCCTCAATCACCTCATTGTTGTTGACGATGACATCCTTCACGAAGCGAAAAACCGGGTAGCCGGTGTCTTTTAATTTAAACACGCCGCCCCACGCCAGGTTTTGCACCGGCGCGACAAAGAAGGCGATGACGCTGAACAGCAGACACACGCTGTCCACAACGCGCCAGGCTTTTTTCTCCGTCTCTTGCTTACGGCGAACGGCAATCACGCCCAGTACAAAGATAAAGAGACCTACCAGATAGTTGTACCACGGGAAGATGGTCAGGATTTCGGTGGACTCTTCCACGTTGGTCGAATGCAGCGCCAGCAGCGTATTAAAGTTTGGCGAGCCGTAGGCCTGGCCGAACGGGAAATACATGGCGGCGATCAGCGAGCATAGCCCGATCAACACCTTTTGCGCGCGCGGCGCGGTGCGCCAGAGCAACAACAATAGGCAGGTAAAGGCCGCTGTATAGAACAGGCTAAACGGGTAGCCCGACGCGAGGTTAATCAGCAGCGACTGTAAAAAGTAGAAGCCAGTCCACGGGCTAATGGCCCTGCTGCGGGCAATAAGCGAGTCTTTGAGGGTTAAATTCATATGCCACTATTGCAAAAACGCCATGTGCTCACCCTGGCGTTAAGGGTCAATACCTGCCGGAAAGTGCGTGAAGAGGGGATGGGGTCCGCATCTGCGAGCCGCAATATATGCAGGGCTGCGCAACGATAGAGCGTGTGTATAAGAAGGTCAACTACTACAAGGAAAATGTTTTGCGAAGGGGGCAGCAAAACCGACAAAAAGAAAGGGTATTGAGATAAAACACAGCGCGAGCGCGCCTTGATGGCCGCGAAGATGGCGTCAAAATGGAGCGGCGTACCGCGACGCCGCGTTATTTTGACGAGGGCTGATCCTGCTCGGGTTTGCCGTTAATCATGTCACACAGCATGGACAGCAGCATTAACCGTACTTTAAAGGGAGAGTGGCTAAACACGCGCATACACCTCTTAAATTCGTTCATAGAAACCTCCTGACTTTACGATCCCATCGATCCGTGAGGGATGCCTGCATTACATACAGATATAGCACAGGCTATATTATATAGCTATTGCTAAAACGTTAAATTTTTGAGCCTGTGCAACTCTGGTTTACAATGGGCCCACTCCAGCCAGATGCAATTAACGCGTCACAGTAACGAGGAAGCAGAATGAGTCGTCGCGCAGGTACGCCAACAACAAAAAAAGTGACGCAATTAGTGAATGTCGAAGAACACGTCGAAGGGTTCCGCCAGGTCAGGGAAGCGCATCGCCGTGAACTGATTGATGACTACGTTGAGCTGATTTCTGATTTAATTATCGAGGTCGGTGAAGCGCGTCAGGTTGATATGGCGGCGCGACTTGGCGTTTCCCAGCCGACGGTCGCCAAGATGCTCAAGCGTCTGGCGTCGGTAGGGCTTATCGAAATGATCCCCTGGCGCGGGGTATTCCTGACCGCAGAAGGCGAGAAGCTGGCGCAGGAAAGCCGTGAACGCCACCAGATCGTGGAAAACTTTTTACTGGTGCTGGGTGTCAGCCCGGAAATCGCACGCCGCGATGCGGAAGGGATGGAGCACCATGTAAGTCAGGAAACGCTTGAGGCTTTCCGCCTGTTTACGCAAAAGCACGGAACGCCTTCTGAATGAGTTTTCCTTTTCTGCGGGCATTAAGACGCGATCGTTTCCTGCTGTTATTACTCCTTGTCGGGGCCGGACTCAGTCTGTTCGTCCCGTTTACTCCCCGCACCTGGCCGGGTGCAATTGACTGGCACACCATTATTACGCTGAGCGGTTTGATGCTGCTGACCAAAGGCGTTGAGCTGAGCGGATATTTTGATGTGCTGGGCCGCAGAATGGTTCGTCGTTTTAAAACGGAACGCCGTCTGGCAATGTTTATGGTGCTGGCGGCGGCGGTGCTGTCAACGTTCCTGACCAACGATGTGGCGCTGTTTATCGTCGTTCCGCTGACTATTACCCTGAAAAGACTGTGTGCGATTCCGGTAAACCGGCTGATTATCTTTGAGGCGCTGGCGGTCAACGCCGGTTCGCTGCTCACGCCGATTGGCAATCCGCAAAATATTTTGTTGTGGGGGCGTTCTGGTCTTTCATTTGCGGCTTTTGTCTGGCAGATGGCGCCGCTTGCCGCCGTGATGATGCTGACGCTGTTGGTGCTGTGCGGCCTTTGTTTTCCGGGGCAGGCGTTGCAATACCATACCGGTACGCGCGCCCCTGAGTGGCAACCGCGCCTGGTGTGGAGCTGCTCTGGGTTGTATATCGTGTTTCTGACCGCGCTTGAACTGAAGCAGGAACTCTGGGGGCTGGCGATTGTGGCGGCAGGATTCATCGTCCTGGCGCGCCGCGTGGTACTGAGCGTCGACTGGACGTTACTGCTGGTGTTTATGGCGATGTTTATCGACGTGCATTTATTGATACAGCTACCGGTGTTACAGGGCGTACTGCGCCATGTTGAAACGCTCTCTGCGCCGGGGCTTTGGCTGACTGCGCTCGGTCTGTCGCAGTTTATCAGCAATGTGCCCGCCACGATTTTATTGCTCAACTACGTTCCACCGACCGCGTTGCTGGCCTGGGCGGTCAATATCGGTGGTTTTGGTTTGCTACCGGGATCGCTGGCGAATCTGATTGCATTGCGGATGGCAAATGATCGGCGTATCTGGTGGCGGTTTCATTGGTATTCGTTGCCGATGCTGCTCTGGGCGGCGCTGGTGGGATATGGATTGTTGCTGCTGAAGTGATGGCCCGATGGCGCTACGCTTATCGGGCCGATGCGGTAGGCCGGGTAAGGCGAGAGTCGCCACCCGGCACATGGCTCTGATCAGTTCAGACGAACCGGCATACCGGAACGGTTCTGAACGGCCTGCTCAACCACAGACTGATCGACATCAGGCTGGCTGGTGACGCTCTGAACGCTTTTGTTCAGGTTAATCGGTACGATCTCGCCGCCTTCGAACTGCGCTTCTGTGGTAGACAGAGGGTTATGGACTTCAATGTAACGGCTGCCATCTGGCTCAGTGGTCGCTTTCACCGGCTCGTCGATAAACTGTACGCGGGTGCCGACCGGCACATTTTCAAACAGGAACTTGATGTCGTCGTTACGCAGACGGACGCAGCCGTGGCTGACGCGCAGGCCGATACCGAAGTTGGCGTTGGTGCCATGAATCGCATACAGACGACCAATGTACAGCGCGTACAGACCCATCGGGTTATCCGGGCCAGCCGGCACGACGGCAGGCAGCGGTTCGCCCGCCGCGCGGTATTCGGCATGCATTTTCGCCGTCGGCGTCCAGGTCGGGCCTGCTTTCTTACGCTCAACTTTCGTTGTCCAGTTGATTGGCGTGTCTTTCCCTAATTGACCGATACCAATCGGCAGGACGATCACCGTGTTGGTGCCTTTCGGGTAGTAGTACAGACGCATTTCCGCACTGTTAATGACAATGCCTTCATGCACGGTGTCCGGCAGGATCAGCTGCTGAGGAATGTTCAGCACCGTACCGCCTTTTGGCAGGAAGGTATCAACACCCGGGTTCGCTTCCAGCATGTTAGACAGCCCCATCTGGTATTCAGCCGCAAAATACTCCAGCGGTTGGGTATTGCCTTCCGGGATAGTGATCACCTGGTTTTGACCAACGACGCGACTGCCATCGGTCGGTAAAGGATAAGTCACCGCTGAGGCGGTGCTGCAAAAGCCAACTACAGCGAGGGCCGCCGCGAAAAACGTTGTTAATTTCATATTCATGTTATGCGAGATTCAGTGCCTGGCAGGCTATTGGGTTGAGAATTCTGTCATGTTGGGAGCGCATTATATGTGCATTCCCGTTAAGTGGGAATTCAGATGTGTACGAAATCACATTTTTTTCCCGTGAGGACAATTTTAGCGGCTTACCGTGAGGCGCGATCTTATTTAAGACTTGTGGCATAATAAGCGGTTTGTCACATATTTTTCAGGATACGCCAGTGTTAGTTTCCAGCAACGTCACCATGCAGTTCGGCAGCAAGCCGCTGTTTGAAAATATTTCCGTCAAATTTGGCGGCGGCAACCGTTACGGCCTGATTGGCGCCAACGGTAGCGGTAAATCCACCTTTATGAAAATCCTCGGCGGCGATCTCGAACCGACGCTGGGCAACGTCTCTCTCGATCCGAACGAGCGTATCGGTAAGCTGCGCCAGGATCAGTTTGCCTTCGAAGAGTTCAGCGTACTCGACACGGTGATCATGGGGCATGTTGAACTGTGGGAAGTGAAACAGGAACGCGACCGCATCTACGCGCTGCCGGAAATGAGCGAAGAAGATGGCTATAAAGTGGCCGATCTGGAAGTGAAATACGGCGAAATGGATGGTTACTCTGCCGAAGCGCGCGCGGGCGAACTGCTGCTGGGCGTGGGTATTCCGGTTGAGCAGCACTACGGCCCGATGAGCGAAGTCGCGCCAGGCTGGAAGCTGCGTGTCCTGCTGGCGCAGGCGCTGTTTTCCGACCCCGATATCCTGCTGCTTGATGAACCGACCAACAACCTCGACATCGACACGATCCGTTGGCTGGAGCAGGTACTGAACGAACGTGACAGCACCATGATCATCATTTCGCACGACCGTCACTTCCTGAATATGGTGTGCACCCACATGGCGGATCTGGATTACGGCGAACTGCGCATTTACCCGGGTAACTACGACGAGTATATGACTGCCGCCACCCAGGCGCGTGAACGCCTGCTGGCCGATAACGCCAAGAAAAAGGCGCAGATTGCAGACCTGCAATCTTTCGTCAGCCGCTTTAGCGCTAACGCGTCTAAGTCTCGCCAGGCAACGTCTCGTGCCCGTCAGATTGATAAAATTAAGCTTGATGAGGTGAAGGCCTCCAGCCGTCAGAACCCGTTCATCCGTTTTGAACAGGATAAGAAGCTGTTCCGTAACGCGCTGGAAGTGGAAGCGCTCGCGAAAGGCTTTGATAACGGCCCGCTGTTCAAGGGCGTTAATCTGCTGCTGGAAGTGGGCGAAAAGCTTGCGGTACTCGGGACTAACGGCGTGGGTAAATCCACGTTGCTGAAAACGCTGGTGGGCGATCTGGCGCCGGATAACGGCACCGTGAAGTGGTCAGAGAACGCGCGCATTGGGTATTACGCGCAGGATCACGAATATGAGTTCGAAAATGACCTGACGGTGTTTGAATGGATGAGTCAGTGGAAGCAGGAAGGCGATGACGAGCAGGCTGTACGCAGCATTCTTGGCCGTCTGTTGTTCAGCCAGGACGATATCAGAAAACCGGCGAAGGTGCTCTCCGGTGGTGAAAAAGGGCGTATGTTGTTCGGTAAGCTGATGATGCAGAAACCGAATATCCTGGTGATGGACGAACCGACCAACCACCTGGATATGGAATCGATCGAATCGCTGAACATGGCGCTGGAGATGTATCAGGGCACGCTGATTTTCGTTTCTCACGACCGTGAGTTTGTTAGCTCGCTGGCGACGCGCGTGCTGGAAATTACGCCGCAGCGTGTGGTGGACTTCAGCGGCAACTACGAAGATTATCTGCGTAGTAAAGGGATCGACGGCTAAAAAAAAGCCCGGTGGCGCTACGCTTACCGGGCCTACGCTACAGTTTGTAGGCCGGGTAAGGCGAAGCCGCCCCCCGGCAGTTTTCAGAGCACCCACTCACTCCCTTCAACGTCGTTCACCCGCAGCGTACGTTTTTCCCCTACCGGTAACGATACCTTCAACATGTTCCATGCCGGACGATAGTCGCCACGCGCGTTGATCTTCAGGTTGACGGTCGCCCCATCGCACACCATCTCCCATTCCACCCACAAGGCATTGCCCGTCTGATAACCCCAGCTTTCGCCATCGTCTTCAAACAGCAGACCGGACGTTGTCCCCACGCCTTTGACCGGGAACAGTTTCAGCTCGCGGGTATCGTCGCGTTCAGCGCTGACATGGGTGATCCGTTCGCTCAGCGGCAGGCCTGCACCGGCGCGTACCAGCAACGGCAGTTTTTCCAGCGGCGCGTTCAGCGTGATCCACTGGCCGCCAGAGAACCATTCGTGGCTATCGAAATCGTACCAGCCGGTTTCGTTATCCGGCAGCCAGACGCGGCGTTCACGTTGACCGGGTTCCACCACGCTTGCCACCAGAATATCGCGGCCAAGCAGGAAGTCGTCGCACTCTGCGAAGGTTTGCGCGTCGTGCTCGTGGTCGAGGAAAGTGGGGCGCAGCATCGGCTCGTCGTCGGCGTGCGCCTGCCACAGCAGCGTGTAGAAGTAGGGCAGCAGACGGTAACGTAGCTCAATCGCGCTACGAATCGCCGGCGTCACGCCCGGGTACATCCACGGCTCATTCACCGTATGATCGTCATTCCATGAGTGGATGGTAAAGCGAGGGTGCATCACGCCGTTCTGTACCCAGCGCACGAACAGCTCCGCATCCGGTTTATCGCCAGAGAAACCGCCGATGTCGTGACCCACGTTATACAGCCCGGACAGACTCATCCCCAGCCCCATGCGGGTGTTGTAGCGCAGGGTATCCCAGTTGGTGCGGTTATCGCCGCTCCAGGTTTGCACGTAGCGCTGCATCCCGGCGCAGCCGGAACGGGATATCAGGTACGGGCGTTTTTCCGGCGCAAAGCGCTGCTGCGCTTCCAGCGAGGCGCGCATCATCAACAGCGGCATGACCGGGCGAATATGTTTGATGGCGATTTCGCGGCCAAAGCCGTGGCAGCGGGCTTCGCCATCCCACACTTCAAACTCGTTGTTGTCGTTCCAGGTGGAGTCGATCCCCATCTCCAGCAACTGTGTGGTGACGCCTTCCTGCCACCAGGCGACGGTTTGCGGATTGGTGAAATCAAGGTTAGAACCTTCGTCATCCCAGAAACTTGAACGTTCCGGCGCGTCGGTTTCCGAATCACGAATAAATAACCCGCTTTCCGCGACTTCGTTGTAGCGCGGGTGATCCTGCAACAGACACGGTTTAATGTTGGCCGCCAGCTTCAACCCCGCATCGTGGAATGCCTGGGTCATCACTTTCGGCTGCGGCACCTTGTTGTAGTTCCAGTTAAAGACGTAGCGTTTGCCGTTAATGGAGGTGTAGCCAGATGAAAGCTGGAACGAATCGCACGGAATCGCGTGTTCATTGCACAGACGGATAAAGTTCATCAGCTGGTTTTGCGCGTCCGGCGCATCGGTGTAATGCATGGTCGAGCCGCTGTAACCCAGGCTCCACTTCGGCCCGAACAGGGTTTTCCCCGTCAGGCGCACAAAGGCTTTGGTGACATCCAGCACACGCTTGCCGGTAAAGATGTAGTAATCGATATCGCCCGCTTCCGCCTGCCAGCGGCGATAGGCGGTGTGATAGTTGTCGATTTCATTGCCCAGATCCAGCCAGCAACTGCTCAGGTTGTCGTAAAACAGACCGTAGCTGACGTCATCGCGGCGGGCGATGGTGAATGGAATATGTTTGTACAGCGGATCGGTGCTGACCGCGTTATAGCCCATCGCGTCAAGGTTGCGCATCTCATAGCGTTGGCCGTTGCGTTGCAGGTCGCCCGCTTTCTCGCCCAGACCGTAAAAACGTTCATCTTTACGGCGGCTTAAATAGTGCGCTACGCCGTCGCCGTGAGCGTTCAGCAGATAGGCGCTGGTGGGGCGGTCGTTGACCAGCGGCTGCCAGTCGCCCGCCTCGTCACGGTAGTGCCACTCCAGCCACAGCGGCTGGTGGACGGTCACGCGCAGTTGCTCAGTAGCGACAATCAGCGCGCCATCCTGCTGCGTCAGTTGCCAGGCCGGGCAGCTAAAGCCGCTGACATCCTCACGGCTGCGGCCTTCCCACGGCACATCCTGCGCCGGGGCGATACTCCAGGTTCTGTCTAATGCCAGTTCGCCTTTACGTTTGATCAGCACGCGAAACAGATTTTCTTCCAGTACGTACAGGCACAGATGGTGTTGACCATCGACCAGCAGTTCCAGATGATGGGCCGACTGTTTCTCTACAATCCAGTTTTTCAGGGTTTTCATACGCAATACATCCACTATCAGGCGCGCTTGGCGCGACGTTCAGCAATAAATGCCACCAGGAAAACAGCGCCAATCAGGTCAAAGAACCCCATGGCGATAAAGAGCGGGTTAAAGCCGATTTTGTCGGCGGTAACGCCAATTAACAGAGAGAAGAGGAAGCTGGCGATCCACGCCGCAGAGCCGCGCATTCCGTTGACGGTCGCCATCTGGCCTTTATCAAAAGACTCCACGACCAGCGCGCTCAGCATGCAGGAGATGATCTGATGACCGAAGCCGCCGATGGAGATCAGCACGATGGTGATATACGGATCGCGGGTAATGGCCACGATGCCGAGAGAAATCATCAGAAACGCGCCGGTCACGGAGCTTGCCACCACGGAATTAACGCGAGAGCAGCCAAACAGACGGGTATACAGGCGGGTGAGGTAGCCGCTCGCCACGCTGCCGAGATCGGCGGCGAGGAACGGCAGCCAGGCAAACATGGCGATCTGCTTCAGATCCATGCCGTGTTCCTTCGCCAGATACAGCGGCACCCAGAAGCTCAGCACCGCCCAGGCCGGTTCTGCCATAAAGGCCGGGATCGCGATACCGTAGAAACGTTTATTTTTCGACACGGTTTTCAGCGCGGTCAGGAAGGGCAGTTTCACGGCCGGAGGCTCGTTATCCTGCTTGATATACTCCAGCTCCTCTTCACTCAGGTTCGGGTGCTGTTCCGGGTTATGGTAGAACGCCCACCACAGGATCACCCACAGCAGTGCCAGCACGCCGGTAAACATAAATGCGCCCTGCCAGCCGAATGAGGCGTGCGCGAAGTAGATGATTGGCGGCGCCAGCATGGCGCCAATTGAGAAGCCGACGCCTGCCCAGCCCGCCGCGACCGGACGCTCTGATTTCGGGAACCATTCGCCGATGGTTTTGGCGTTGGCTGGCGTAGCGGCCGCTTCAGATGCGCCCATAAAGAAGCGCAAAATCGCCAGATGCAGCCAGCTTCCGGCGCCCGCGTGGAAGATACACATCAGCGCCCAGATCCCGGCGCAGACCATAAAGCCAATCTTCAGGCCAATCACATCGATCAGCCAGCCGCACAGGGGCTGGAAAATGGTGTAGGCAATCTGGAACGCGCCGACAATCCAGGAGTATTGCTCGGTGGTGATCCCCAGACTCTCTTTTAGCTCCGGCGCCAGGATACCCAGCGAGTTACGCGTGATGTAGTTAACGGTCACACCCAGTAAGAACAGCACCAGCACATACCAGCGCAAATTTTTGATGACGCGGCGGGTTTTACTCGCGGCGACAGTGTTATTGATGTCCTGACTCATTTCTTTTCTCCACAAGACGGACGGTAGGGGAAATAAACGTTTTGATGTCACACAAATTTTGTTATCTCATTGAAAGTTATCTTTTTATTTATTCTTAGTTGCTATACAACTAGTATGTAAGTTGTGTGACAAGTTCAGGTTAAGTGAGAAAATGAGCGGGCAATAGTGGATTTTGTGCAAGTTTTCTCATTACTAACGGTATCGCTCTGGCAAGATGGACGTTAAGCCAGTTATTTCCCTGTTTGTGCGTTATGAAAATTTTTTCATTTAGCAAATGGAGCAAGATCACAAAATGGATAAAAGGCTCAAAATCAGCGAAATTGCCGCGCGGACGCAGCTTTCCGTCAGCACCGTCTCCCGCGTGCTGGCGGGGAAGGCAAATACCAGTGAAAAAGCGCGCAACAAAGTGCTGGAGTGCGCGCGGGAGCTGGGCGTCATGGACGGGATGGCGGCAGGCAGGCTGTTGCTGAATAGTCTGGTGGTCTTTGCGCCGCAGCGGGCGTTTGATGAGCGGTCCGACATCTTTTACTACCGCGTGATTCAGAACGTGAGTAAAGGGCTGACGGCGTATGAAGTACGGCTGCGTTATTGCGCGCTTGAGGAGCTGGACAGTGACGCGCAGCTTTTCCTCGCGCGGATGAACGAAGCGGAAACGCAGGCGGCGATTTTGTTAGGGATTGACGATCCGCATATTCACGATTTGGCAGTGGACGTGGGGAAACCCTGCGTACTGATTAATTGCCGCGACCAGCGAATGCGTTTGCCAGCCGTTTCGCCCGATCATCGCGCCATTGGCGAACTTGCCGCTGATTATCTTTTTTCAATGGGGCATCGCGACGTGATGACGGTGCTCTGTCTGCGTCGCTACACGATGGAGCTGCGTCTGGCCGGCATTCGCGACGCCTGGCAAACCCATAATCTGAAATTTAACGATAAGCGGGATTTACTGGTATCGCCGAGTTTCAGTGCGAAAGAGGCGGAGCAGCGGGTCAGCGAATGGCTGGCGAATACGCCGGATAAGGCGTTGCCGACGGCGTTTTTGGTCGGCGGTGATTTTATGGCGGCGGGCGTCATCAGCGCGTTGCAAAAGCGCGGCCTTCGCGTGCCGCAGGATGTGTCGGTGATGAGTATTGACGGCTTTAATCTGGCGGAAATTCAGGATGTGCCGTTAACAGCAGTGCATGTGCCGCGCGATGAGCTGGGGACGGAGGCGGTACATATGCTGCAACAACGTCTGGTTCGTCCGAATGCGCCAATCGGTACGCTGTTGCTGAACGGCACGTTGACGGTGCGGGAGTCGGTGCGGCGGATACGTCCAGGGAAACGACGCACCGCCGTAGAGCGGGAAGGGCTGTATGACGCTTAACTCATGCCCAGCGCGCGTTTTCCGTGAACGTTCAGATCGCTCAGCGTAAAACGGCCTTCCCAGTTTGTTTCGTAATCTTCACGCGGGAAATCGCCTGGCGATGCGCCCGTTTCCAGCGCGGCTTTGACCTTGTGCGCGTAAGCCAGGTTTTTCTCACACATCGGCGCGGCGGGGATGTACATCACGTTCCCCCAGCCTTGCTGATTTTCCACCGGCGCGACGGAGTGGATCACATCGCAATGCCACCAGACGGAGTCCCCGGCCTCCAGTTGCGGAATACTGGTCAATGCCTCAATCAGCAGCGGATGCCATTGTTGCGAAACCGGCAGCACCCGGCCTGGTGCAACGCCGCACAGTTCATCTTCAGGAACGTCATCCAGCAGGGGGCGTAACAGAATATACGCCATCGCTTCTGGAATCGGCACCACATGCAGCAAGCCCTGGCCCGGCAGCATATCTGACAGCGCCGTCCACCCCTGGAAGGTGCGGAAAACCGAGCATTTGGTGGTGTTATCGACCGTATACTCTTCGACTTCGGTACGGTAGGCGGCATGCCAGGGATCGTACTTCTCCAGTTCGCCGTTAAAGATACTGGCGAAAACCCGTTGATAGGCGGGCAGCAGCCAGCGTTCCAGCGCGCCGGAATCGGTATGCGCCCCCAGACCTTTTGAGGTGGTGCCGGGCGGGCGGCGGCGGATGCGATCCGGGTAGATCACGCTGATATCCGGGTTGAACCACTGTCTGCCGTCGCTTTCAAATGTCCACAGCCGATTAAGGAAAGACTGAACGTTCGCCATCTCTTCGCTCTGACGAGCCTGCATCTGCGCCTGCGACCAGTAAATCGGATAAATTTCAGGGCGGGAGGCGGTTAACGTGCCGAAGAAGTTATCGCCGGGACCTTTGTACACCTCATCAAAATGGTTGCGATCCAGATAATCCAGCATGGATTGATCCCATGCCAGCGCCTGTTCCCGCGGGAAATGGCCCTTAATGACCGCGCATCCACGCCGCTTGATCTGTTCACGCTGCGCTGCCGTGATGGCGCCAGACTGGATATCCGCGTAAGACAGCGCAGGCCAGACGGCATCGCCCTGCGCTTTGAGCGTATTGATTTCCGCCACGCGTGTGGCAATCACCTCGCTGAGCCTGTCAAAAACGCCCTGCACATCACCGAGCTGCGCCCGCAACGCCTGCTTCATCTGCCGGATCGCCGCTTTATGATCGGCCGGTAATGTATCGCTTGTGAAGGTTAAAGCCATAACCACCTCGCATTGACTTTCATTCGAAACTTAAATTAATTACAAATGACAATATAAGTTATAAATAAGTTAATGCAAGTTTAAAAACTTGATGCGGTACGCAGAATGGAAAAGCAGGAGGAAACCGGAGCAGCGCTCCGGTATCTGGAATCAGATGTTAAAAGGCGGGGCGTTATCCAGTACGGCCTGAATCACGTTTAACGCTCCCTGATGGTTGTTATCATCGGTATGATAACGGCTGAGGGCTTTGATGTTGTCTGCGGCGTTCGCCATCGCGAAAGCATACCGCGCCATTTTCAGCATTTCCGCATCGTTGTCGCTGTCGCCAATCGCCACCACATTTTGCGGCGAAAGATCCCAGCGTTTCAACAGACGGCTGATGCCGTTCGCTTTGTGTAATCCCGGTATGATTAAGTCGATGAAGCCGAAGCCGCTGGTCACGGGTTTCATAATGCCGTCCAGCGACGTATGCAGCGCATCAACCACGAAGGGGATCTGCTGGTCTGGCAGGTTCAGTGAAAACTTAAACAGAACATCGTCAATGTCCTGGTAATCCTTCACGGGTTGCAGACGGTGGTAGTGCTTCGACATCAGCGCCACAAAAGATTCCGGCGCATGTTCGCTGACATAAGCGCTTTTCAGGCCGCAGGCGACAAAATTAAGCTGCTTATCTTTTAACAGCTCGCCAATCACAATACGGGATTCATGCCGGGTCAGTTCGCCATGAAACAGCTGCTTGCCATGCTCATAAACCAGCGCGCCATTTTCCGCGACGAAGGAAATTTCGTCTTTCAGCTCGGGGAAAAAGGAAATGAGTTGGTAATACTGGTTGCCGCTGGCGACGACAAATTCGATGCCGCGTTTTTTTAGTTCCTGATACTGCGCCATAAATCGTGCGTGATCGTACTTTTTGGCGTCGTCGAGAAAAGTTCCGTCCATATCAGTGACGATAACTTTAACGGTCATACATTGCTCCTGGCTCAAAACTGCGACCAGAAACATTCTAATAACAAGGTGACGGGGAGCACAAATTTAATTTCGAATGAAAGTCAGAAAGCCGGGTGGCGGCTTCGCCTTATCCGGCCTACGGGGGAATATGTAGGCCTGGTAAGCGAAGCGCCACCGGGCGTATTTTTACAACATATGTTCAGTACGGGCGATGATATCGTCCTGCGCATCCGGCGACAGCGCGGTAAAGAAGGCGGAATAACCGGCCACCCTGACCACCAGATCGCGATACTGATCCGGGTGCTTTTTCGCGTCCAGCAGCGTTTCGCGCGACACGATGTTGTACTGAATATGCCAGCCTTTATGCACTTCGAAGAAAGTGCGCAGCAGTACCATCAGCTTCTGCTTGTCGGATTCGTTCTCCAGCGTCGCCGGGTTCAGCTTCTGGTTGAGCAACACGCCGCCGAGAATTGAGCCGGTAGGCAGTTTGCCGACGGAGCCAATAACCGCCGTTGGACCGAGATGGTCAGTACCGGAAGCCGGGCTTGCCCCTTCCGCCAGCGGGGTATGCGCTTTACGGCCATCCGGCGTCGCCATCGTTGCCGCGCCAAACGGTACGTTTGCAGAGATGGACGAGGTTCCGGCGTAATAGTTGCCGCCCGTCGGGCCGCGACCGTAACGCGGGTTGTGATACTGCTTCAGCTCGTCGATATAGGTCTGATAAGCGCGGGCCAGCAGGGTATCGACGGTGTCATCGTCGTTACCGTATTTTGGCGCGCCGTTGATCAGTCGCTGGCGTAACTGTTCATGAGTGAGGCCTTCAAAGTCATCGGCCAGTGCGGCGGCAAGTTGCTGTTGGCCGATAGCCCCCTGTTCAAAGACCAGTTTTTTCACCGCCGCCAGGCTGTTGCCGAGGTTAGCGATACCGACCTGCAAACCGGAAACCCAGTCATATTTCGCGCCGCCTTGCTTGATGCTCTTCGCGCGTTCGATGCAATCATCCACCAGCGCCGAGCAGAGAATGTCATGGACGTTCTCTTCCAGCATGGTGTCAACCACGTACTCGATTTCGATCGACTTGCGCGTGTAGTAGCGAATCTGCGTATCCCAGGCATCCATCACTTCATCGAAGCTGGTGAAGTTACCGGCGGAGAGCGCCTTTTCCTGCGGCAGGAAGACCTTACCGCTGGTGGCGTCGCGACCGCCTTCCAGCGCTGCCAGCATCACGCGGGCAAAGTTAATGAAGCTCATGCCGGTGCAGCGGTAGCCCCATTTGCCACCCACGGCGGTTTCGATACAGCCGATGGCCGCGTAGTCGTAAGCGTCTTGTGGGTCGATACCGAGTTTAATAAATTCCGGGATAACGATTTCGTCGTTGTTGAACGCGGGCATCCCAAAGCCGCAGCGAATAACCTGCACGCAGGCATCGAGGAAGTCGTTGCTCATTCCGGCGTGATAGCGCACGCTGAGGTTCGGCTGGGTGGAACGCAGGCGGCCGCAGGACTCCAGAATAGCGTAAGAGAGCGGATTGACCGCATCCACCGGCTGACCGTTGACCAGACTCTGACCGCCAATGGTGACGTTCTGATACAGCGGGCTGCCCGCTGAGGCTTTGGAGTGAGAGCCGGAGCGGATCTTGTTCACTTCCAGCAGCTTCAGCCAGCAGCTGTGCAGCAGTTCAATCGCGTGTTCGCGATCCAGCGTCTGGTTTTGCTCCACATCACGACGGTAATACGGCCAGAGATACTGGTCCATACGTCCAAACGAGACGGAGTGACCGTTAGACTCGATTTGCAAAATCAGCTGGATGAAATAGCACAGTTGCAGCGCCTGCCAGAACGTCTGCGGCGGCTGATGGGCGATGAGATCGCAGTTCTCCGCCATCGCCAGCAGTTCGTCACGGCGGCTTTCACGGCTTTCTGTCGCCGCCATCTGACGCGCCAGGTTGGCAAAACGTTTGATGTGCAGGCTGACCGCCCCCAGCACGATATCAATCGCCTTCAGGAACTGCTCGCCGTGCAGGTCTTCCAGTACGGTCAGGTCAATGCGCGAACGGCGTTCCGCCACTTTGTCACGCAGACCATCAAGACCTTTTTCCAGCAGCAGCGGGAAGTTTACCGCCAGATGCGCGTCGCCGGAGGTCATGTTGCCCTCGGCTTTAATGATGCCGGTTTCCAGCAGGCCTTTTTGCTCATCGGTAAACATGCCGTAGCAGCGGTCCTGTACCGTCTGACCACGCCACCACGGGCACACGGCGTGTAAAACGCGTTTGTTCTCTTCGCTGACCGCAAAACCGGCGCCAGGGCGATCGGCCAGATCGTCGATCTCTTTTTCAATCCACGAGACGGTGTATTCCGGGAAGATCGGCGCGGCGCGCACTTCGCTTGCCTGGTTGCCGATAATCAGTTCGTCATGTTTGATCCAGATAGTGCGTTCCGCCAGATGATGCGCCAGCGCCAGCGCGCGACGAACCGGAATCGGCTTATCCAGATGTTGCTGATACATCTCGGTGTAGTGCTGCGCGCGCTCCGTACATACGGGCGGCTTCACAATGTGCACCAGCGCGGTTTTATGCGCTTTGATGCGGTCGCTGAGCGTATCCAGTTTCAGTGTGGTCATGGGATTATCCTCGTAAAGTCGCGGTTAAACCTTTGCTGCTGGCGTACTGCTGCGCAAAATCAAGCAACGCGGGCGCATCAAGTGGTTTGTCCGGGGCATAGTAGGGCTGACTGAGTAAGTGGTATTTATTGATGCCCAGCGTGTGATAGGGCAGAAAATGGATCTCACCGACGTGCAGTTCGTCGGCGGCAAAATCGGTAATGGCTTTGATCGCCTCTTCATCGGCGTTAAAACCCTGAATGAGCGGCACGCGGATGATCATTTTTTTACCGGCGGCAGCGAGCTTTTTCAGGTTTTCCAGTACGCGAGAAGCGCTGCCATCGGTCCACTGCTTAAACGGCGCCTCGGCAACGTGTTTTAAATCGGCGAGGAACAGATCGACATTCGGCAGGGACGGTTCGATATATTTCCACGGTACGTGCAGACAGGTTTCGACCGCGGTATGGATACCCGCATCATGGCTGGCTTTGAACAACGCGGCGGCCAGTTCCGGCTGCATAAAGGGCTCGCCGCCGGAGAGCGTTATACCGCCGCCGCTGCGATCGTAAAACGGCTTGTCGCGCAGTACGGTGTCCATGATCTCTTCCACGCGCTTTGTTTCGCCGCAGACGGTTAACGCCTGAGTAGGGCAGCAGTGGGTGAGGGCATCCATATGCGCATCGGTCAGTTTTTCGCGATGAATAAGCAGGCCGTTCAGCGCGCGTTCGATCACCTCTGGCGCGGCTTGCGCGCACAGCGTGCACCCGTCAAGGCACAGGCGCGCATCGTATAAGAGATCTCTGGCGCGTGCGCGGCTTTCCGGGTTCTGGCACCAGCGGCAGCCCAGCGAGCAGCCTTTCAGGAAGACAACGGTGCGAATGCCGGGGCCATCATGGGTAGAATAGCGCTGAATATTGAAAATCATAAACGGCCTCTCTTTCTTTCGTATAAAGATTAAATAACTTTCGAATGAAAGTTATGTTGACGCAGGTCAACTCTCAGAGAGGTTTTGTCGTGATAGTCTTAAACTATGCAAAATCTCACAGTTTGAGGAATGGTTATGGAACTCTATCTGGATACGTCTGACGTTGAGGCCGTGAAATCGCTGGCGCGTATATTCCCGCTGGCAGGGGTGACGACGAATCCCAGTATCGTGGCGGCAGGTAAAAAACCGTTGGAGGTGTTACTCCCGGAATTGCACGACGCGATGGGCGGGCAGGGGCGTTTATTCGCTCAGGTGATGGCGAGCACGGCGCAAGGAATGGTCAGCGATGCGCGTAAGCTGCGGGCGATTATTCCTGATATCGTGGTAAAAGTGCCGGTTACAGCCGAAGGACTGGCAGCGATTAAATTGTTGAAAGCGGAAGGTATTCCGACGCTGGGGACGGCGGTTTACGGCGCGGCGCAGGGGCTGTTATCCGCGCTGGCGGGTGCCGACTACGTTGCGCCTTACGTTAACCGCGTGGACGCACAGGGCGGGAACGGTATTCAGACGGTTAATGATTTGCAGCAGCTACTGAAAATGCACGCCCCGCACGCCAAAGTGCTGGCGGCCAGTTTTAAAACGCCGCGTCAGGCGCTGGACTGCCTGTTGGCCGGGTGTGAATCCATCACCCTGCCGCTGGATGTCGCGCAGCAGCTTATCAGTTACCCGGCTGTCGATGCCGCAGTAGCGAAGTTTGAGCAAGACTGGCAAGGCGCGTTCGGACGAACGTCGCTTTGAGCGACGCGTAGGCCGGATAAGGCGTTTACGCCGCCATCCGGCAACATGCCCGGGGCGCTGCGCTTGCCGGGCCTACAAACCATCGTAGGCCGGATAAGGCGTCAGCCGCCATCCGGCAATATGCCCGGGGCGCTACGCTTGCCGGGCCTACAAACCATCGTCAGCCGCCATCCGGCACCTGTGCTCCGCACACTTCGCAACCCGGATTGCGCATTAATTTCATTTCGCGGAACTGACAGGTCATCGCGTCGTACATCACAATTTTGCCGGATGCGGGTTGACCGTAATGCGCCAGCAATTTGATGGCTTCCATCGCCTGCAATGAACCGATCACCCCTATCAGCGGCGCCATGACGCCCGCTTCCACGCAGGTGAGGGCGTTCTCGCCAAACAGACGGCTCAGACAGCGGTAGCAGGGTTCGCCTTCCTGCCAGGTAAAGACGGTGATCTGTCCTTCCATACGGATGGCGGCGCCGGAAACCAGCGGCACTTTGGCGGCGAAACATCCGGCATTAAGCTGATTACGGATGGCAACATTGTCAGTACAGTCCAGCACCAGATCGTGCCCGGCGATAAGCGCATTCAGCGCCGGTTCGTCCAGCAGGGCGTTGATCGGTGTAAGGGTGATATAAGGGTTGATGCGCGCCAGCGCCTCGCGCGCCGAATCCACCTTCGGCTGCCCGACGGTGGCATCGCTGTGCAGCGTCTGGCGTTGCAGGTTCGACACTGAAACGGTGTCAAAGTCGAGCAGCGTGAGCTGCCCAACGCCCGCGCCCGCGAGGTACTGCGTTGCCGCACACCCGAGTCCGCCCAGGCCAACGACCAGCACCCGCGCATCCTTTAGCGCTTCCTGTCCTTCAAAATCGAACCCTCGCAGAATGATTTGCCGGTTGTAGCGCATCATCTCCTGGTCGCTGAGTTCCGCCATTACAGGCCTCCAAACAGCGCGTTAAACGGCTCGACTTCCACCCATTCGCCCGCGTCAACGTTGCCGCGATCGCGTTCCAGCACAATAAAACAGTTACCCATGCTAAAGGAGCTGAAAATATGCGAACCCTGGTGTCCCGTGGTGGTGACTTCCAGTTCGCCGTCAGCCGTGCGTTGCAGAATGCCGCGCTGAAAATCAAGACGGCCCGGCGTTTTCTTCAGCCGTGAAGCGGTACGCACGCGCTGGCGCGCTGGCAGACCGCTGGCGATATTGCCGCTAAGTTTCGCCAGCAACGGCTGCACGAGCTGATAGAACGTCAGCGCCGCAGAGACCGGGTTGCCCGGCAGACCGCAGAACCAGCTGTTGCTCAGTTTACCGAAGGCGAACGGTTTGCCCGGTTTAATCGCCAGTTTCCAGAACGCGATTTCTCCCAGCTCTTCAAGGATCGTTTTGGTGTAATCCGCCTCGCCCACTGAAACGCCGCCAGAGCTGATGACCACATCGGCCTGGCTGTCGGCTTCGATAAAGGCGGCGCGTAGCTGCTGCGGGTTATCGCGAATGATCCCGAGATTGATCACCTCGCAGCCTAACTGCTCAAGCATCAAGTGTACGGTTAAGCGGTTGGTATCATAAATTTGCCCGTCGCCCAGCGGCTGACCCGGCAATTGCAGTTCATCGCCGGTGGAGAACAGCGCCACGCGCACTTTGCGCACGACCTGCGCTTCGGCGATGCCCAGCGAAGCCAGTACCGGCAGTTCTGCGGTGGTCAGGCGAGTCCCCGCCGGGAAAACCACGGCGTCATGGGTGATGTCTTCCCCACGGCGGCGGATGTTTTGTCCGTTACGAACGTCAGCGGTAAAGCTGATGCCCTCGTCGGTTTGCTCCGTCTGTTCCTGCATGACCACCGCCTCACACCCCGCAGGCACCGGCGCGCCGGTCATAATGCGGATACAGGCGCCAGCAGGCCATTCCCCCTGGAACGGTTGCCCGGCAAAGGCTTTCCCCGCCACCGGCAGCGGTTGACCAGCGGTCAGATCCGCCAAACGCACCGCGTAACCGTCCATTGCGGCGTTATCGAATCCCGGAACGTCCAGCGGGGAGACCACATCGTTTGCCAGGATGCGGCCAAAACAGTGAACCAGCGGCAGGGTTTCGAATGCCGTGAGTGGCGTAATGCGCGACAACATCTGGGTGAGCGCCGTTTCAAGCGGCATCAGTCCGGCGGTAAATTCCATGAAAACACTCCTGCGAGGCAAAATCGAATCCGTCTATTATGTCAGAAAATGCGGGCAGGCTGTATGCCACCTCAGACTTAGGGGCTGGCCCTTTACCTTTACATGCCGCCTGCATCTTTCTATATTCAAAAATCGAATCAATAACTCACAACAATTCTGATATTTATAGGG
Organism: Citrobacter sp. CK191; assembly: GCF_030333435.1. NCBI lineage: Bacteria > Pseudomonadati > Pseudomonadota > Gammaproteobacteria > Enterobacterales > Enterobacteriaceae > Citrobacter > Citrobacter sp. CK191. Next base: position 101,071 of record NZ_JAOWFX010000028.1, read on the forward strand.
AAAGTTGTGTGCCACCGCTAACGGACGACAAATAATGGGCAAAGCAGTCATTGCTATTCACGGCGGCGCAGGCGCAATTACGCGCGCACAGATGAGCCAGGAGCAGGAACAGCGCTATATTCAGGCGCTGTCGGACATCGTCGAAACAGGACAGAAAATGCTGGAGGCGGGCGAAAGCGCGCTGGATGTGGTGACGGAAGCGGTGCGTTTGCTGGAAGAGTGCCCATTATTTAATGCCGGGATCGGCGCGGTTTACACGCGCGACGCCACCCACGAACTGGATGCCTGCGTCATGGACGGCAATACGCTTAACGCAGGCGCTGTCGCTGGCGTTCGCCATTTACGCAACCCGGTGCTGGCCGCCAGGCTGGTGATGGAGCAAAGCCCGCATGTGCTGATGGTGGGGGACGGGGCGGAAGCGTTTGCGGCTTCCAGGGGGATGGAGCGCGTTTCTGCCGATCTTTTCTCCACGCCTGAGCGCTATGCGCAACTGCTGGCGGCGCGTGACGCCGGAGAAACGGTGCTCGACCATAGCGGCGCGCCGTTGGATGAAACCACCAAAATGGGCACCGTGGGCGCGGTGGCGCGGGATCGGTTTGGTAATCTGGCGGCGGCCACGTCGACGGGCGGCATGACGAATAAACTGCCTGGTCGCGTAGGCGACAGCCCGCTGGTCGGGGCTGGGTGTTACGCCAACAACGCCAGCGCGGCGGTTTCCTGTACCGGAACGGGCGAGGTGTTTATCCGCGCATTGGCGGCCTACGATATTGCCGCGCTGATGGACTACGGCGGACTCAGCCTGGCGGAAGCCTGCGAGCGTGTGGTCATGGAGAAATTGCCTGCGCTGGGCGGCAGCGGTGGGCTGATTGCCGTCGATCATGAAGGCAACGTCGCCCTACCTTTTAACAGCGAAGGCATGTATCGCGCCTGGGGATATGCCGGAGATACGCCAACGACGGGGATCTACCGGGAGTGAGGAGCAACAGGTGCCACACAGTCACGAATTAGACGCCAGCGACGTACTGGCGGTCAAAAATTTGAACATTGCGTTCGAGCAGGAGCAGCAACGCGTCAGCGCGGTGCGCAATGTGTCGTTTCGGCTTCAGCGAGGCGAAACGCTGGCGATTGTCGGCGAATCGGGATCGGGGAAATCCGTTACGGCGTTATCGTTGATGCGCCTGATCGAGCAGGCGGGCGGCGACGTTCACTGCGATCAGATGCTGCTTCGGCGGCGTAATCGCCAGGTCATTGAACTGGGAGAACAAAGCGATGCGCAGATGCAGCGCGTGCGCGGCGCGGATATCGCCATGATCTTTCAGGAGCCGATGACCTCGCTTAACCCGGTATTTACCGTGGGCGAGCAGATTGCCGAATCCATTCGTCTGCATCAGGGGGCGAGCCGCGAAGAGGCAATGGCGGAAGCGAAACGGATGCTTGACCAGGTGCGTATTCCTGAGTCGCAGGCCATCTTATCGCGTTACCCACATCAGCTTTCCGGCGGGATGCGCCAGCGGGTGATGATCGCGATGGCGTTGTCGTGCCGCCCGGCGGTGCTGATTGCCGATGAACCGACCACAGCGCTGGACGTCACGATTCAGGCGCAGATCCTGCAACTGATCAAAGTGCTGCAACAGGATATGTCGATGGGGGTGATTTTTATCACCCATGACATGGGCGTGGTGGCCGATATTGCCGATCGCGTCCTGGTGATGTATCAGGGTGAAGCGGTGGAGACCGGCAGCGTTGAGCAAATTTTCCACGCGCCGCAGCACCCTTATACCAAAGCGCTGCTGGCTGCCGTGCCGCAGTTAGGCGAGATGAGCGGACACGATCTGCCGCGCCGCTTTCCGCTGATTTCACTGAACGATCCCGATCGTGTGGAACCGCAAACCGAGCAGGACACGGTGGTGGCAGGCGATCCGATCCTGCAAGTGCGCAACCTGGTGACGCGTTTTCCGCTGCGTAGCGGTATTCTTAACCGCGTGACCCGTGAAGTGCATGCGGTGGAAAACGTCAGCTTTGATCTCTGGCCTGGCGAAACGCTCTCGCTGGTGGGGGAGTCCGGCTGTGGTAAATCGACCACCGGGCGGGCGTTGCTGCGGCTGGTGGAGTCGCAGGCTGGCGAAATTACCTTCAACGGGCGGCGGATCGACACGCTTCCTGCCGGTAAGTTACAGCCGCTACGGCGAGATATTCAGTTTATTTTTCAGGACCCTTACGCTTCGCTCGACCCGCGCCAGACGGTGGGTTACTCCATAATGGAACCATTGCGGGTGCATGGTTTGCTGGAAGGCGAGGCGGCCGCGTCGCGGGTGGCGTGGTTGCTTGAGCGCGTAGGATTGCGCCCGGAACATGCGTGGCGTTATCCGCATGAGTTTTCTGGCGGCCAGCGTCAGCGTATCTGCATCGCCCGCGCGCTGGCGCTGAATCCAAAAGTGATTATCGCCGATGAGTCAGTCTCCGCGCTGGATGTCTCGATTCGCGGGCAGATCATTAATCTGTTGCTCGATTTGCAGCGGGAAATGGGCATCGCGTATCTGTTTATTTCACACGATATGGCGGTGGTGGAGCGCATCAGTCATCGCGTGGCGGTGATGTATCTGGGGCAGATTGTGGAAATCGGCCCCCGCCGGGCGGTGTTTGAAAATCCGCAGCATCCCTATACCCGTAAATTAATGGCGGCAGTACCGGTGGCCGATCCTTCCCGGCACAGGCCGCAGCGTGTGCTGCTGTCGGACGATATCCCCAGCAACATCCGTAAACGTGGGGAGGAGATCGCGCCCGCTCCATTGCAGTTAGTCGGGCCGGGGCATTATGTCGCGCGCCCGCAGGCAGAAAATGCGTTATCGCGTTTATAACATCTCATAAAACAGGCAGGGTTCAGGAGAATAATATGACAACATTTGTAACCCGTAATTGGCTGGTTGCGCTGGGCGTCGCTTCTGCACTGGCGGCATCTCCGGCGTTTGCTGCTAAAGATGTGGTGGTAGCGGTAGGCTCTAATTTCACCACGCTCGATCCGTACGATGCGAACGACACCTTATCGCAGGCGGTGGCGAAGTCGTTTTATCAGGGGCTGTTTGGTCTTGATAAAGACATGAAGTTAAAAAATGTGCTGGCTGAAAGCTACACCGTTTCCGACGATGGCCTGATCTACACCCTGAAGCTGCGCCAGGGGGTAAAATTCCAGGACGGCACCGACTTTAACGCAGCGGCGGTGAAGGCCAACCTCGATCGCGCGAGCGATCCAGAAAACCATCTCAAACGCTACAACCTGTATAAAAACATCGATAAAACCGAAGCGGTCGATCCGACGACGGTAAAAATTACGCTGAAACAACCGTTCTCGGCGTTTATCAATATTCTGGCGCACCCGGCGACGGCGATGATCTCTCCGGCCGCGCTGGAAAAATACGGTAAGGACATTGGCTTCCATCCGGTCGGCACCGGGCCGTATCAGCTGGATACCTGGAACCAGACTGATTTCGTGAAAGTGAAGAAATTTGCCGATTACTGGCAGAAAGGCTTACCTAAACTGGATACGATCACCTGGCGTCCGGTAACGGACAACAACACCCGCGCGGCAATGCTGCAAACCGGGGAAGCGCAATTTGCGTTCCCGATCCCTTACGAGCAGGCGACAATTCTGGAGAAAAACAAAAATCTACAGTTGGTTGCCAGTCCGTCGATCATGCAGCGTTACATCAGCATGAACGTGACGCAAAAACCGTTCGATAATCCGAAGGTGCGGGAGGCGCTGAACTACGCCATCAACCGTCAGGCGCTGGTCAAAGTGGCCTTTGCCGGTTACGCGACGCCTGCCACGGGCGTGGTGCCGCCAGCCATTGCGTATGCGCAGAGCTACGCGCCGTGGCCTTACGATCCGGCGAAAGCGCGCGAACTGCTGAAAGAGGCGGGCTATCCGAATGGGTTTAGCACCACGCTGTGGTCGTCTCATAACCACAGCACCGCGCAGAAAGTGCTGCAATTTACGCAACAGCAGCTGGCGCAGGTCGGTATTAAGGCGCAGGTAACGGCGATGGACGCCGGGCAGCGTGCGGCAGAAGTGGAAGGCAAGGGGCAGAAAGAGAGCGGTGTGAGAATGTTCTACACCGGCTGGTCGGCTTCCACGGGGGAAGCGGACTGGGCGTTGTCACCGCTGTTTGCCTCGCAAAACTGGCCGCCAACGCTGTTCAATACTGCGTTCTACAGCAACAAGCAGGTTGATGACGACTTAGCGGCAGCGCTGAAAACCAACGATCCGCAGGAGAAAGCGCGCCTGTATAAAGAGGCGCAGGACACCCTCTGGAAAGAGTCCCCCTGGATTCCGCTGGTGGTGGAAAAACTGGTCTCAGCCCACAGTAAAAATTTGACGGGTTTCTGGATCATGCCGGACACTGGCTTCAGTTTTGATGACGCGGATTTGCAGTAAGCAACGCGCGCCCGATGGTTTTATCCGGCTTGCAGACGCAGTTCGTTGCAGGTCGGATAAGGGATTTACGTCGCCATCCGGCAAAAGGTTTGTAAAGGGAGCCTGATGCTTAATTATGTGCTTAAGCGCCTGCTGGGGTTGATTCCGACCTTGTTCATTGTGGCGGTGCTGGTGTTTTTATTTGTTCATCTGTTGCCTGGCGATCCGGCGCGGCTGATTGCCGGGCCGGAGGCTGACGCGCAGGTGATTGAACTGGTGCGCCAGCAGCTTGGTCTCGATCGGCCGTTGCATATCCAGTTCTGGCATTACATGACTAACGTGTTGCAGGGAGATTTCGGCACGTCGATGGTGTCTCGTCGTCCGGTATCGGCAGAGATTGCCAGCCGCTTTATGCCGACGCTGTGGTTGACCATCACCAGTATGGTATGGGCGGTACTGTTCGGGATGACCGCCGGGATTATCGCCGCCGTCTGGCGTAATCGCTGGCCGGACAGGCTCAGCATGACGCTGGCGGTAACCGGGATTTCGTTCCCGGCGTTCGCGCTGGGGATGCTGCTGATGCAGATATTCTCCGTTGAGCTGGGGTGGTTGCCGACCGTGGGCGCAGATAGCTGGCAGCACTATATTCTTCCCTCCATCACGCTTGGCGCCGCCGTTGCGGCCGTGATGGCGCGCTTTACCCGAGCGTCGTTTGTGGATGTCCTCAGTGAAGACTATATGCGCACCGCGCGTGCGAAAGGGGTCAGCGAAACCTGGGTGGTGCTGAAACACGGTCTGCGTAACGCCATGATCCCGGTTGTGACCATGATGGGGTTGCAGTTTGGCTTTCTGCTCGGCGGTTCGATTGTCGTCGAGAAGGTCTTTAACTGGCCCGGACTGGGGCGATTGCTGGTTGATTCAGTGGAAATGCGCGACTACCCGGTGATTCAGGCTGAAGTGCTGCTGTTTTCCCTGGAGTTTATTCTTATCAATTTAGTGGTGGATGTGCTCTATGCCGCCATTAACCCGGCTATCAGGTACAAGTAAGGATGCGATTATTTAACTGGCGCCGTCAGGCGGTTTTAGATGCCATGCCGCTGGTCAAACCCGACCGGGTGCGTACGCCGTGGCATGAATTCTGGCGGCGTTTTCGCCGTCAGCATGTGGCGATGATCGCAGGGATATTTGTGCTGTTGCTGATCCTGGTGGCGATATTCGCCCGCTGGCTAACGCCTTTCGATGCGGAAAATTACTTTGATTACGATCGCCTGAATGACGGTCCTTCGGCGGCGCACTGGTTTGGCGTGGACTCGCTGGGGCGGGATATTTTCAGCCGCGTCCTGGTCGGGGCGCAAATTTCGCTGGCGGCAGGCGTTTTCGCCGTCTTTATCGGCGCGGCGCTTGGCACGGTGCTTGGGCTGGTTGCGGGCTATTACGAAGGCTGGTGGGACCGGCTGATTATGCGTATTTGCGATGTGCTGTTCGCGTTTCCGGGCATTCTGTTAGCGATTGCGGTCGTGGCGGTGCTCGGTAGCGGTATTGCGAATGTGATTATCGCCGTCGCCATCTTTTCTATCCCCGCGTTTGCCCGTCTGGTGCGCGGAAATACATTAGTGCTGAAACAGCAGACGTTTATTGAGTCGGCGCGCAGTATTGGCGCCAGCGACGCGACGATTTTGTTCAACCATATTTTGCCCGGCACGGTCTCGTCGATCGTGGTCTTTTTCACTATGCGCATCGGGACGTCGATTATTTCTGCGGCAAGCCTGTCGTTTCTGGGGTTAGGCGCGCAGCCGCCAACGCCGGAGTGGGGGGCGATGCTCAATGAAGCGCGGGCGGATATGGTCATCGCGCCGCATGTGGCGATTTTTCCGGCGGTGGCGATTTTCCTGACGGTGCTGGCGTTTAACCTGCTGGGCGACGGGCTGCGCGACGCGCTGGACCCGAAGATTAAGGGGTGAATGTCGAACCGTAGGCCTGATAAGCATGTAGGCCTGATAAGACGCTTCAGCGTCGCCATCAGGCATTGCGCCGGATGGCGGCATAAATGCCTTATCCGGCCTACGGGTTTTACGATAATTTGGGCGAATTAAACGCGGCTGCCCCACAGGTCATATTCGTCGGCGTTATCAACTTTCACGCGGATAACGTCGCCGGGTTTAACGTTGGTTTCACCGTTGAGGTAGACCGCGCCGTCGATTTCCGGTGCGTCGGCCATGCTGCGGCCAATCGCGCCTTCTTTGTCAACCTCGTCGATAATGACTAGGATTTCGCGACCCACTTTCTCTTGCAGACGTTCTGCGGAGATCTGCTGTTGCAGCTGCATAAAGCGGTTCCAGCGCTCTTCTTTCACCTCTTCCGGCACCTGATCTGGCAGCGCGTTCGCACCAGCGCCTTCGACCGGGCTGTACTTGAAGCAGCCGACGCGATCCAGGCGCGCCTCTTTGAGGAAGTCGAGCAGTATCTGGAAATCGTCTTCCGTCTCGCCAGGGAAACCGACGATAAAGGTCGAACGCAGGGTCAGTTCCGGGCAAATCTCACGCCACTGTTTGATGCGCGCCAGTTGGCGATCGACAGCGCCCGGACGCTTCATCAGTTTGAGAATGCGCGGGCTGGCATGTTGCAGGGGGATATCCAGATACGGCAGGATTTTGCCTTCCGCCATCAGCGGGATCACGTCATCAACGTGCGGATAAGGGTAGACGTAGTGCAGGCGCGTCCAGATGCCCAGTTTTGACAACTGCTCGCAAAGGTCGACCATGCTCGTTTTTACCGGCTCGCCGTTGTGGAAACCGGTGCGGTGCTTCACATCCACGCCGTAAGCGGAGGTATCCTGGGAGATGACGAGGATCTCTTTCACGCCCGCATCGACCAGACGTTTGGCCTCGCTTAACACTTCGCCAATCGGACGGCTGACCAGATCGCCGCGCATGGACGGAATAATGCAGAAGGTGCAGCGATGGTTGCAGCCTTCAGAAATCTTCAGGTAGGCGTAGTGACGCGGGGTCAGCTTAACGCCCTGTTCCGGCACCAGGCTCAGGAACGGGTTGTGCTTCGGTTTTGGTACGTAATGGTGAACGTGTTCCAGAACCTGCTCATAGCTATGCGGCCCGGTGATTTCCAGCACTTTAGGGTGTACTTCACGGATCTGATCGACTTTCGCGCCCAGGCAGCCGGTGACGATCACCTTGCCATTTTCAGTCAGCGCTTCACCAATCGCTTCCAGAGACTCCTGTACGGCGCTGTCGATAAAGCCACAGGTATTGACGATCACCATGTCGGCGTCGTCGTAGCTCGGTACGACGTCATAGCCTTCGGTACGCAGTTCAGTCAGGATTCGCTCCGAATCAACCAGGTTTTTCGGGCAGCCCAGGGAAACGAAGCCGATTTTCGGCTGGCGGGTTACATTGCTCATAGCTTAAAAATTGTTCAGTTATTGGAATGGTCAGGGCAGGGATTCTACAGAGATCCGGGCAAAAAATGTATCGCTATCTCATCGCCTGTGCGGGTAAGCGCGCCACGGGGTTTATAGCAAATATGTAAAGTATGTTAATACCGAGTGAATTATTGATCTCAGGCAGCACTTTGTTCAAAAAATGACCATACTATTAAGTTGCAGTATGGTTGGAAAGAGGAGGAACAAGGTATGGTCGTTGACAGACTAAGAACCGAGCTACTTAACAAGCTGATAAACGCCCGAATCGATCTCGCCGCTTATTTGCAGTTAAGAAAGGCGAAAGGCTATATGTCAGTCAGCGAAAGTGATCATCTGCGTGACAACTTTTTTGAACTGAATCGTGGGCTTCACGATAAATCACTGCTGCAAGGTCTGCATCTGGATCAGGAAGAATGGAATGCTTTACATCGTGCTGAAGGCGCACTGGCAGCCGCCGCAGTATGTCTCATGAGCGGACACCATGACTGTCCGACGTTTATCGCCGTCAACGCAGAGAAACTTGAAAACTGTCTGACAACATTGACGCTGAGTATCCAGAGCCTGAAAGCGCAATCACCGCTTGAACAGGTCTAAGTCAGGGGGAGGCGACTCCCCCTTTTCGTTAAGTTTTTGTAAAAATCAATCCGCGCTGTCCCTTGCTGACTACGCTTTAACGCAGGGTCATACAGGAGGCGGTATGCGTCGGACACTTTTCTCTGTTGCCTTATTGGCACTGTTTTCTCCCTTCGTGAATGCAGAAACCCCGGCGGTGAAGGTGGAGGTTTTGCAGACCAAACTTGATCATCCTTGGGCGCTGGCTTTTCTGCCGGATAACCGCGGTATGTTGATAACTCTCAGAGGCGGCCAGCTTCGTCACTGGCAGGCGGGTAAAGGGCTTTCCGATCCGATAACGGGCGTGCCGAAGGTCTGGGCGAACGGGCAGGGGGGATTACTGGACGTGGCGCTCGCGCCTGATTTTGAGCAGTCTCGCCGCGTCTGGCTCAGTTTTTCTGAGGCCGATCGCGAGGGGAAAGCCGGAACGGCGGTAGGCTTCGGGCGACTCAGCGATGACCTGAAGCATCTGGAGGAATTCCAGACCGTTTTTCGTCAGATGCCGAAACTCTCAACCGGTAATCATTTCGGCGGACGACTGGTTTTTGATGGCAAAGGCCATCTGTTTATCGGGCTTGGCGAAAATAATCAGCGCCCTACCGCACAGGATCTGGACAAGTTGCAGGGCAAAGTGGTGCGCCTGACCGACCAGGGGAGCGTGCCGCCGGATAATCCCTTTGTGAATCAGACCGGCGCGCGCCCTGAGATCTGGTCGTACGGCATACGTAACCCGCAGGGTATGGCGATAAACCCGTGGAGCGATGCGCTGTGGTTGAATGAACATGGCCCGCGCGGCGGCGATGAAATCAATATCCCCGAAAAAGGTAAAAATTATGGCTGGCCGCTGGCAACCTGGGGCATCAACTACAGCGGCTTTAAAATCCCGGAAGCGAAAGGTGAAATTGTCGAGGGAACGGAGCAGCCGATCTTCTACTGGAAAAAATCGCCAGCGGTCAGCGGTATGGCGTTTTATAACAGCGACACGTTCCCTCAATGGAAGCAGAAACTGTTTATCGGCGCGCTGAAAGAGCAGGATGTGATAGTCCTGAGCGTTAACGGCGACAAGGTGACGGAGGACGGACGGATTCTGGGCGACAGAGGGAAACGTATTCGCGATGTGCGCGCAGGACCCGACGGTTATTTATATGTCTTAACCGACGAGTCCGACGGAGAACTGCTGAAAGTCAGCCCACGCGCTTAGCTGACCGGGAGCATCACCGTTTTACGAAATGCCGGACGTTCGGTAAGTTGCTGATACCAGCGCTCAAGGTGAGGGCGCGGCGTCCAGCTCAGGCCAACGTTAAACAGGTTGTAGACGAAGGGGGCGATCGCGATATCCGCCGTGCCGAACTCCGCGCCGGAGAACCAGGTCTGGCTGGCCAGCGCCTCATCAAGAATGCCAAACAGGCCGTCGCAGACGTTGGCGCCGGCGTCGATCGCCGCCTGGTCGCGCTGCTCCGGCGGGGTGCGGACTAAACCCATCAGGATCACGCGATGCGCCGGGCTTAACGTCTGGTTTGCCCAGTCCATCCACTTTTCCCCTTCTGCCCGTCGCGCCGGAGAGTCTACCCACAGACGCTTTTGCCCATACTGCGCCGCCAGATAGCGGACGATGGTATTGGACTCCCAGAGCAAAACGTCCGTTTCATCATCGCGCAGCAGCGGCACCAGGCCATTCGGGTTCATCGCCAGATAGTCAGCGTCATGATTCAGCCCGAACTGCCCGCCTGCCAGAATTTGCGTATAAGGCAGCTCCAGTTCGTCGAGCGTCCATCGCACTTTTTTGACGTTGGTTGAGTTATTCCGTCCCCACAGCGTAATCATAGTTACCCCTCAAATTGTTCTGCAATCGGTATCCGACTCGTCCCATGGTGGGATAAAGCTAACATTTACGCAACAGCTTGCAAAAAAATCCTCACGGAGGCAGCGCAGCGTGGCGTTATTGCATAAACTTTAAAAACTTTACCAACTTACGGTTTCTTTAAGTTCGTTAGTGCGTTATTACTCACCGCACTTATAACACGGTGGTATGGCGTGTTTTTTTGGAATGGATACTCGGGTGGCATTTATGACGCAATACTTTTCTTCCCTTCGTAGTCTTGCTGCGGGTTCAGCACTCTTATTCCTTTTTGCGCCGACGTTACAGGCGGCTGAGCAGACAACGGCGCCGCCGAGCGTTGATGCGCGCGCGTGGATTTTAATGGACTATTCCAGCGGCAAGGTGCTGGCGGAAGGCAACGCCGACGAGAAACTGGATCCCGCCAGCCTGACCAAAATTATGACCAGTTACGTCGTCGGGCAGGCGCTGAAGGCCGGAAAAATTCAGCTCACGGATATGGTGACGGTAGGAAAAGACGCCTGGGCCACGGGCAACCCGGCTCTGCGCGGTTCGTCGGTCATGTTTCTTAAGCCCGGAGATCAGGTCTCGGTATCCGATCTCAACAAGGGTGTGATTATTCAGTCGGGTAACGACGCCTGTATTGCGCTTGCGGATTATGTTGCCGGAAGCCAGGAGTCGTTCATTGGTTTGATGAATGGTTACGCGAAAAAACTGGGGCTGACCAACACAACGTTCCAGACGGTTCACGGCCTGGATGCGCCGGGGCAGTTTAGTACCGCGCGTGATATGGCGCTGCTGGGCAAAGCGCTGATCCATGATGTGCCGGAAGAGTACGCCATTCACAAAGAAAAAGAGTTCACTTTCAACAAGATTCGCCAGCCGAACCGTAACCGCCTGCTGTGGAGTTCTAATCTGAACGTTGACGGCATGAAAACCGGGACAACGGCAGGCGCCGGATACAATCTGGTGGCCTCTGCGACTCAGGGAGATATGCGTTTGATCTCCGTCGTGCTGGGGACGAAAACCGATCGCATCCGTTTTAATGAGTCAGAGAAATTGTTGACCTGGGGCTTCCGCTTCTTTGAAACGGTGACACCCATTAAGCCTGACGCGACGTTCGTGACTCAGCGCGTCTGGTTTGGGGATAAGAGCGAGGTGAATCTGGGCGCGGGAGAGGCGGGTTCCGTGACGATTCCGCGCGGACAGCTGAAAAACCTGAAGGCCAGCTTTACGCTGACGGAACCGCAGCTGACCGCGCCGTTGAAGAAAGGCCAGGTTGTCGGCACCATCGACTTCCAGCTCAACGGGAAGTCCATTGAACAGCGTCCGCTGATGGTGATGGAAAACGTGGAAGAGGGCGGCTTCTTTGGGCGGATATGGGACTTCGTCCTGATGAAATTCCACCAGTGGTTTGGCGGCTGGTTCTCTTAATCGCGGTGACGGTGCCGGATGGCGCTAACGCTTATCCGGCCTACGATACGTGCATATTTGTAGGCCGGATAAGGCGCGGCAGCGCCGCCATCCGGCAAACCTTACATCAATACATCAACGTAATGCGCTGCGCTTTGGCATAATCGACAAACTCATCGTCAGGGCGGCAGTCACTCACTACCGCATCAAAACGCGTTAATTCCCCCATCCGCGCGGGTCGCACCTTGCCGAATTTACTGTGATCCACCACCAGGACATGGTATTGCGCCATTGACATAGCCCAGTGTTTCACCGGCAGTTCTTCGAGGTTAAAACAGGTTGCCCCTTTGCTGATATGAACGCCTGCGGCGGAATAAAAGGCGATATCAGGGCAGATATTATTCAGGGTTTCCTGAAAATCGAGCGGTTTGAAAATGGCGTTGCTGGCGTGAAATTCCCCGCCGCACAGAATCGCCCGGCACAGCGGTTTTTCCTGGAGCGCCAGAAACGTATTCAGGGAATAACAGATGGCGGTGAAAGGCAATTCGTTATCAATGGCTTCAATGATCCACGGCGTGGTGGTGCCGCAGTCAAAAAAAATCGTCTGATGCGCCTGTACCAGACCGGCGGCCAGCTGCGCGGCGCGGCGCTTCTCTTCAACCAGGCGGGATTTTTGATCGCTCAATAAATAATGGCTGGCGCTGCGGGGTTCCAGAACAATATACCCGCCCAGCAACACGACGGGCGCGCTTTTATTATTCAGGTCGCGACGAATGGTCATCTCCGATACGCCCAGCAGAGTCGCGGCTTCTTTCAGGTGTAATTTATCACTGCGTTTTAGCGCTTGCAGCAATTGACCAATACGCTCGTCGCGTCGTGTTTCCATAATTCCCCTGGACAGTTGAATAAGCACTCTGCACAGTACAGAGCGCTTAATACTACTCTTTTTTCACCAGGTTAGTCACGTACCCAGCCTTTACGAATGGGTAGCGCGAAGCAGACGCGGTAGCACGTTTGTAGGCCGTGGTAGAGAGCAACCCCATATTTTTGCCACAGCATTTGCGTGCTCAGGCAGCCGATCATCCCGACCAGCAAACCGCCGAGCATATCCAGCGGCCAGTGAACGCCGAGGTAAACGCGTGACCAGGCGACCGTCACGGCCAGCGCCATGAGCAGTACGCCAGACCAGACGCGGTGCCAGAATAAAAACGCCAGCGCAAAGGTAAAGACAACGGTGCCGTGGTCGCTCGGGAAGGAGTCATCGGGCGCGTGATGCAGGAAGTTATAGCCGATACGATCGACAAAAGGACGATCGTGCGGGAAAAGATGCCCCATTATCCAGGAGATCGTCAGGCTGATGAGCAGCGCGATACCCATTTTAATCACCAGCTGGCGTTGAGCGCAGACCCGATCGCGCGGCCCCCATAACCAAAGCACAACGGCCAGCAGCGGCACGATGTTAATCAAATCTCTGGCAATGAAAATGGCCAGGGCGATCATCCACTGTGCGGAGTCGGGGGTGGCATTGATTAAGTAAAACAGCGAGTTGTTAAGGTTTTCCAGCATAACATCCAGACTCAGTGCAGTGATTAAACGAAACGACCCTACGTGCTCCGGGTAAGGGCGAGAATACAAAGTGCCGCAACGGGGGGAAAGCGGTATTGTCTTATTTACCTGTAAAATGAGGAGATTTAAGACAATGGCGCGAGCTTATTCGCCATGATAGCGCCAGCAACTTAAATTAACCTTAAAGCAAAAGGTCACGAAGGATGATTATGTAAAAATGTGCGCATTTTGTTTGTAAATCACATAATTCGCTATCTCAGGTAACGTACTTTCATTACACTTTGCGCGATTTTTTATTTGCGAAGAGATTGCATGCAAAACCTTTCACAAACAGGCGTCCGGCTCGGACGTCAGGCACTGCTTTTCCCTCTCTGTCTGGTGCTTTACGAATTTTCTACGTATATCGGCAACGATATGATCCAGCCGGGGATGCTGGCGGTGGTGGAACAGTATCAGGCCGGGATCGACTGGGTTCCGACCTCGATGACCGCCTACCTGGCGGGCGGGATGTTTTTGCAGTGGCTGTTAGGGCCGCTGTCGGATCGTATTGGACGCCGCCCGGTGATGTTAGCGGGCGTGATCTGGTTTATCGTCACCTGCCTTGCCACACTGCTGGCGCAAAACATTGAGCAGTTCACCCTGCTGCGTTTTTTACAGGGGGTAAGCCTGTGCTTTATTGGCGCCGTGGGGTACGCCGCCATTCAGGAATCCTTTGAAGAAGCGGTGTGTATCAAAATTACGGCGTTAATGGCTAACGTTGCCCTGATTGCGCCGCTGCTGGGGCCGCTGGTGGGCGCCGCCTGGGTGCATGTTCTGCCGTGGGAAGGGATGTTTGTTCTGTTTGCCGTACTGGCGGCGATTGCTTTTGTCGGCTTACAGCGCGCGATGCCGGAGACCGCGACCCGCCTCGGCGAGAAGCTGTCGTTTAAAGAGCTGGGGCGGGATTACAAGCTGGTGCTGAAAAACGTGCGGTTTGTTGCCGGCGCGCTGGCGCTGGGGTTCGTCAGCCTGCCGCTACTGGCGTGGATTGCCCAGTCGCCGATCATTATCATCAGCGGTGAGCAGCTCAGCAGCTATGAATATGGCTTGTTGCAGGTTCCTGTCTTTGGCGCGCTGATTGCCGGGAATCTGGTGCTGGCGCGGTTGACCTCCCGGCGAACGGTGCGCGCATTGATTATCATGGGCGGCTGGCCGATTGTGGCGGGATTGCTGATCGCCGCAGCCGCGACGGTGGTCTCTTCCCATGCGTATCTATGGATGACGGCGGGTCTGAGCGTCTACGCTTTTGGCATCGGCGTGGCGAACGCGGGGCTGGTGCGTCTGACCCTGTTTGCCAGCGATATGAGCAAAGGCACGGTTTCTGCGGCGATGGGGATGTTGCAGATGCTGATCTTTACCGTGGGTATTGAAGTGAGCAAGCATGCTTATCTGAGCGGCGGCAACGGCTTATTTAGCCTCTTCAACCTGGCGAACGGCATTCTCTGGCTGCTGCTGATGGTTATCTTCCTGAAAGACAAACGGGTAGGGGATTCACGGGAAGGGTGAGGCCGTCCGGCGCAGCGCCATCAGGCCTCAAAGAGGCATTACCCACTGAACGGGGCTTCGTTTTTCAGCACGCGGTCGATAACGTCCAGCACGCCTTCCGCGTTATTCGAGCCCGCCCGATATTTCGCCGCAGAGGCCACCGCCGCTCCGGCGTTTTCCATCGCAAAACTGAAGCCGGCCTGACGCAGCATCTCAATATCATTGCCGCCGTCGCCAAACGTCACGACCTCATCATTGTTAATCCCCCAGCGTTGTTGCAGCAGACGCAAGCCGTTCGCTTTGTGTACGCCGGGAATGATCAAATCGATGCTGCCGTAACCGGTATGAACCGGCACCATGATATCGCCAATCGCATCATGCAGCGCCGTCTGAACCTGGGGAATACGGTCATCAGTAATGTTGAGGCCGAATTTAAAGAACACGTCATTGATGTTGTCGAAGCTGTCCACGAACTCAAGGCGATGGTAGTACATCGCCGCAACCTGTTTCAGTTCATCGTTGTACTGTTTCAGGGTATAGGCGCTGCTTTTACCGCAGGCGATGATTTCAATATCCGCGCGGGTCAGCAGATGATCGACAACGGCAGCAAAATCCTCTTTCGCCAGTTCGCCGTTGAACACGTCTTCGCCCTCGCTGACCACCCAGCCGCCGTTTTCAGCGACAAAGGCGATTTCGTGGGCGATCTCTGGAAAGAAAGAGATTAACTGGTAATACTGATTACCGCTGGCGACCACAAAACGGATGCCTTTCTGCTTCATTAGCCGATACTGCGCCATAAACCGGTCGCGATTATAGGTTTTTTGATCGCTCAAAAAGGTGCCGTCCATGTCTACCGCAATTAGCTTGATACCCATTAACTATTCTCCATAACAGATTGAGTGTTTGATGTTGGTTTGGCGACAGCCTTTGCGACAAGAGCGGCAAGGATGACCAGCGCCAGCACAACCAGCATTGCGCTGCGCAAACCATAATGTTCGCCAAGATAGCCCAGCAGCGGCGGCCCCACCAGGAAGGCCAGATAACCGGTTGTCGCCACCACGCTGACGCGGGTTGGCGCGTCCGGGCCGGTATCGCTGGCCGCTGAAATCGTTAGCGGGAAGCCAAGCGACGCCCCAAGCCCCCAGAGAATAACGGAAACGCCCGCGACCCAGGCGCTGTCGACGAAGATAATCAGACCAATACCGAGCGCTCCCATTAGCGCGCTGGCGCGGACTACCGCCACGCGGCTATAACGGTCGATAAACCAGCCGCCGGTAAAGCGCCCGACGGTCATACCGAGCGTAAAGCCCGCATAAATCAGCGAGCCGGACGTTGGGCTGAAGCCGTGACCATCCACCATCAGAAGCGGCAGCCAGTCGTTGGCGGACCCTTCAGCGAAGGCCATTGCCAGTACCACCACGCCGATCAACAGTAGCTGGGCATCGCGATAAAAAGGTACGCCTTTTTCCGTTGTGTGGGCGCCGTCGGCGGCGTTTTTCCCCGTGCCGTCGGGAATGGCGCGAATAGCAATAAAAATGGGGACGATCGCGACGAGAGCCGCCAGCAGGATATGAGCGTTGGCAGGGACGTTAAAGGCGGTTAGCGCCATGCCGACGCCAGCGCCAGCCAGCGTACCGAAGCTGTAAAAACCGTGCATCATCGGCAGGACGGTTTTATTCATTTCACGTTCAACCGCCGCCCCTTCGACGTTGATAGCGACTTCGGCGGCGCCAAAGCTGGCGCCGAATACGCCTAAGCCAAGCGCAAAAACCAGCGGAGAAGCGAACCACAGTGCAATGCTGAGGATAACCATCCCCGCAACGGCGCAGGACATGGTGGTCTGAATGACGTTACGCGTGCCAAATCGCTTTACCAGCCAGGCGGAGCACAGAATACCGCTCATCGAACCGATGGAAAGCCCAAACAGCACCGCCCCCATTTCTGCCGTTGAGACCGAGAGGATATCGCGAATGGCGGGGGTGCGGGTTGCCCATGAGGCCATCAACAGCCCTGGCAAGAAGAAGAACATAAAAAGCGCCCAGGTCCGGCGTCTTAAGGCTTTACGTGATGAGATGGCGGTCATTGATTCAAACTGAAAAAAGAGAATACAGAGGACAACACTAGCAAGTTTGTGTACATTTGTACACAAAAGTGATGAGAGGAAAAGCAGTGCGACGAGCTAACGATCCCCTGCGGCGAGACAAAATCGTTCAGGCCACGCAGGAAGCGATAATAACGCATGGCATTCACGGCGTTACGCACCGCAAAATCGCGGCGATAGCGCAGGTGCCGCTCGGGTCGATGACCTATTATTTTTCGGGAATCGATGAGTTGCTGATCGAGGCGTTAAGCCGGTTTACAGAAACAATGTCGCACCAGTTTCAGTCATTCTTTGCCGATGTCACGAACGTTCAGGACGCCTGTCACGCCATTACCGACATGATCTACAGCTCGCTGGTGACCACGCCAGATAATATGGAGCTGATGTACCAGCTGTATGCCTTCGCCAGCCGAAAACCGGCGCTGAAAACGGTGATGCAGAACTGGATGCAGCGCAGTCAGCAAACGCTGGAGCAGTGGTTTGAACCGGTGACCGCCCGCGCGCTGGACGCGTTTATCGAAGGCATGACCCTCCATTTCGTCACCGACAGAGCGCCTTTAACGCGGGACGATATTCTGGTCATGGTGAAGCGTATTGCCGGGCAGGCGTGAAATTCAGGCAACAAAAAACCCATCAACCTTGAACCAAAATGGCGGGGTTGATGGGCTCCACAAATTGGGGACATCAAAGAAAAGCAGTGGCACTAGTTATGACTGACGCCTTGAAGAAAAGTTCTGCTTACCTGCAAAAATTTTTCACTTAAAGGCAAACTTCAGTTTTATCCTAATCCCGGCCAGATGATGACAATAAGTGTCCCCGCCAGCGTTAACAGAACGTTGGCTATCGCATAGGTTCCCGCATAGCCTAATGCCGGAATGTTGCTGCGCGCCGTGTCGCTGATGATCTCCATCGCCGGAGCACAGGTGCGCGCGCCCATCATGGCGCCGAAGAGCAGGGCGCGGTTCATACGTAATACATAAGCGCCGAACAGGAAGCAGATAATGACTGGCACCAGGCTCACCACAAGACCGGCAATCAACATTTGCCCGCCGACCGCGCCAAGCCCGTTCCCGATGCCGCTGCCCGCGCTCAGGCCGACGCCGGCCATAAAGACCATCAGACCAAACTCTTTCACCATGTTCAGCGCACCCTGCGGGATGTACCCGAAGGTGGGGTGGTTAGCTCGCAGGAAACCGAGCATGATCCCGGCGAACAGCAGCCCGGCGGCGTTGCCGATGCCGAAGCTGAAATTACTGAACTGGAAGGTGATCATCCCGATCATCAGGCCGATGATAAAGAAGGCGCAGAAGGCCAGCAGATCGGTTACCTGACTGTGAATCGAGATAAAGCCGATACGGTCCGCGACGGTTTTCACGCGACGCGCATCGCCACTCACCTGCAAGACGTCGCCTTTATTCAGCACCACGTTGTCGTCGATCGGCATTTCAATCTGGCTGCGGATCACGCGGTTAAGGAAGCAGCCGTGGTCGGTCAGCTTCAACTGGGCGAGACGGCGGCCTACGGCATTGTGGTTTTTCACGACGATCTCTTCGGTCACGATGCGCATGTCGAGCAGGTCGCGGTCGAAGACTTCTTTGCCGTTACGGAAGCTGGGGTCCAGCCGGGCGTGTGCATCCGGGTAACCAACCAGGGCAATCTCATCGCCCATCTGCAATACCGCGTCGCCATCCGGGTTCGCCAGAATACCGTTACGGCGGATGCGCTCAATGTAGCAACCGGTCTGACGATAGATGCCCAGCTCGCGCAGATTTTTCCCGTCGGCCCAGGCCACCAGTTCCGGGCCGACGCGATAAGCGCGGATGACCGGCAGATAGACCTTGCGGTTGGCGTCGGTATCCAGGCCGCGCTCGCGTGCAATCTGCTGGGCGCTGGTTTGCAGATCCTGATGTTGCAGTTTCGGCAGGTAACGTGCGCCGACAATCAGGCTGACCAGGCCGATGAGGTAGGTCAGCGCGTAGCCCAGGCTCAGGTTGTCCAGCGCGACCGAGAGCTGCGAACTCTCCATACCGGAATGGCGTAACGTGTCGCCTGCGCCGACCAGCACAGGGGTCGAGGTCATGGAGCCCGCCAGCATACCGGCGGTCAGGCCGATATCCCAGCCAAAGAGCTTACCCAGCCCTAATGCGATCAGCAGCGCGCTACCGACCATGACCAGAGCAAGCATCAGGTAATTTTTGCCGTCGCGAAAAAAAATAGAAAAAAAGTTGGGGCCAGCTTCGACGCCGACACAAAAAATAAACAGCATAAAGCCCAGATTTAGTGCATCGGTGTTAATACTAAAGTGCTGCTGCCCTAATAATAGGGAGACCACTAAAACGCCAATGGAATTACCGAGTTGGACTGAACCCAGGCGTAACTTACCCAGACATAGCCCGAGAGCCAGGACTACAAATAATAACAGGATGTAATTCCCATTTAACAAATCTGCGACGTTTATATTCACGGAGACTAACTTCTTGTTTACCAGTAAGCTGTTGAAAGAAATGACAATTTACGCTAATGTTTTTGCCAGAAATTATGAGGCGTCGGCATCGTATCGGCGCTCAAATAAAAGCAGCGCAACAATTTAATTCGCTAGTTTAATCTCATTACGTATCAACGGCTATAAGAATCGTGTGGGTGTGTTTTTGGCATGGAATGCCGAACGACTTTATCTGACTGGACGCCTTCGGGCGAAAAAAGTGTTCGATAGAGATAGTGTCAGGAGGAACGATTGAAACATAAACAAGGTTGGGCGGGTGCAATCTGCTGCTTTGTACTCTTTATTGTGGTGTGCCTTTCATTAACGATGCATATGAAAGGGGCATTTCGGGTTGCCGGGCATCCTGAGATTGGGCTGTTGTTTTTTACGTTACCTGGCGCGGTGGCCAGTTTTTTTTCCCATCGCAGAGAAGTCATTAAACCTCTTATCGGCGCCATGCTGGCCGCGCCATGTTGTCTGGTCCTGATGCGATTTGTTTTTATGCCTACGCGCTCCGTATGGCAAGAACTGGCGTGGTTGTTCAGTGCGGTGTTCTGGTGTGCGCTCGGCGCGCTTTGTTTTTTATTTATCAGCAGCCTGTTTAGTCAGCGGCGTAAAAAGAACCGATAACGCCCTCCGGGAGAGGGCGTAAAGCAGCGATCAGGCGAACAGGTTCAGATTCTCTTTTGCCCAAGCCTCAAAATCGGTGTAACCGCCGATGTGTTTCTGATCGACAAAAATCTGCGGTACGGTCTCTACCGGTTTACCCACGGTTTTTTCCAGATCCGCTTTGGTAATGCCTTCAGCATGAATATCAATATAGCGATAGTTAAAATCGTCGCGCTCAGTGC
This sequence comes from Citrobacter sp. CK191, assembly GCF_030333435.1. Classification (NCBI taxonomy): domain Bacteria; kingdom Pseudomonadati; phylum Pseudomonadota; class Gammaproteobacteria; order Enterobacterales; family Enterobacteriaceae; genus Citrobacter; species Citrobacter sp. CK191. Next base: position 121,304 of record NZ_JAOWFX010000028.1, read on the forward strand.
TCAGTTTTTCTGCTAACTCTTTTGCACGCACGCAATACGGGCACCCTGGGCGACCAAAAATAACGGTAAACATTGTTTTTTTCCTCGAACTCATAGCCTTGTGACGAATGGCGGCTATGATGCCGTTAAACGACGCGTCTGAAAAGCAGGTTGCGCCTGTTGCTTTGATACCTATAGGCTATATCTGTTAAACACGATAAACCTGAACGCGTTACACTGAGCATCCGTTATCCGGGAGGCCCTTATGCGCTCGATTGGCGCTTTACCCAAAAGCGTGTTGATTCTGGAAATTCTCGGTATGATTTTGCTGGCAGCGGCGTTGCTGTCGCTCAATCAGTACCTCACATTACCCGCGCCGATGAACAGCCCGCTGGCGGTAACGGTGATGATATTTCTCGGTATCCTGCTTATGCTTCCCGCTACGGTGGCGCTGATGTGGCGGATCGCGCAGCTTATTGCGCCGCAACTGATGACGCGCTCACCCGATTCTTCTTCCCGTTCAGCAAGAGAAAAACCGCATGACTCCAACCATTGATTTAATCCGTGGTCACCGTTCTATTCGTCATTTCACCGATGAGCCGATTTCCGATGCGCAGCGTGAGTCGATTATTGCCGCCGCGCGGGGAACCTCAAGCTCCAGTTTTTTACAGTGCAGTTCCATTATCCGCATTACCGATAAAGCCATGCGCGAAGCGCTGGTGCCCCTGACGGGCGGGCAAAAGCACGTTGCGCAGGCCGCGGAATTCTGGGTTTTCTGCGCTGATTTTAATCGTCACTTACAGATTTGCCCGGACGCGCAGCTCGGGCTGGCGGAACAGCTGCTGCTGGGCACGGTCGATACGGCGATGATGGGGCAAAATGCGCTGACCGCTGCCGAATCCCTGGGGCTGGGCGGCGTCTACATTGGCGGTATCCGCAATCATATTGAAGCGGTTACGGAACGGCTGAAATTACCGAAATATGTCCTGCCGCTGTTTGGGCTGTGCCTCGGCTGGCCTGCGGATAACCCTGGCGTTAAGCCGCGCCTGCCCGCAGAACTGGTGGTGCATGAAAATCACTATCAGCCTGTGGATGCCGCGCTGCTGGCGCAATATGATGAGCAGATCGCGGAGTACTACCTGACCCGCGACAGCAATACGCGCCGCGATACCTGGAGCGACCATATTCGTCGTACCATCATCAAAGAGAATCGCCCGTTTATTCTGGACTATTTGCATAAACAGGGTTGGGCGACGCGCTAACACCCGGTGTATGATACGCAGGCTTTTACCAGGTCTTTTAGAGAGGTGCAGGGTGAAAATTGCCATATTGTCCCGGGACGGAACGCTCTATTCTTGTAAACGCCTGCGCGAAGCGGCGATGAAGCGCGGCCATCTGGTCGAAATACTCGATCCGCTTTCCTGCTATATGAACATCAGCCCGGCGGCCTCTTCTATTCACTATAAAGGCCGCCAGTTGCCGCATTTTGATGCCGTCATCCCCCGTATTGGCTCTGCCATCACGTTTTACGGTACAGCGGCGCTGCGTCAGTTCGAAATGCTGGGTAGCTATCCGCTGAACGAATCTGTGGCGATTACCCGCGCGCGCGATAAACTGCGTTCGCTACAGTTACTGGCCCGGCAGGGAATTGACTTGCCCGTTACCGGCATTGCGCATTCGCCGGATGACACCAGCGATCTGATCGACATGGTCGGCGGCGCGCCGCTGGTGGTCAAACTGGTGGAAGGTACGCAGGGCATTGGCGTGGTGCTGGCGGAAACCCGGCAAGCCGCAGAGAGCGTGATTGATGCGTTTCGCGGTCTTAATGCGCACATTCTGGTGCAGGAGTACATCAAAGAGGCCAGAGGGCGTGACATCCGTTGTCTGGTCGTGGGCGACGAAGTGGTGGCGGCCATTGAGCGGCGGGCAAAAGAGGGCGATTTTCGCTCCAACCTTCATCGCGGCGGTATGGCGAGTATCGCCAGTATCACGCCGCGTGAACGAGAGATCGCGATAAAAGCGGCGCAGACGATGGGGCTGGATGTTGCTGGCGTCGATATTCTGCGCGCGGAGCGTGGGCCGCTGGTCATGGAAGTGAACGCCTCTCCGGGTCTGGAAGGGGTAGAAAAAACGACGGGTGTGGATATCGCCGGGCGAATGATCCAGTGGATCGAGCGTCACGCCACCCCCGAATTTTGCCTTAAAACGGGCGGTTAATCGCAATATCGTTCCCGATCGTGGTATGACGCGGTCTTTTTGCGTAAGCTGTGCCGGTAATTTTTTATCGTAAGAGGTAGCACATTATTATGACATCACTGGTCGTTCCTACTCTGGATACGTTGCGTCAATGGCTCGACGACCTGGGCATGAGTTTTTTTGAATGTGATACCTGTCAGGCGCTGCATTTGCCCCATATGCAAAATTTTGACGGCATTTACGATGCGAAAATCGACCTGGTGGATAACACGGTGCTGTTTTCCGCAATGGCGGAAGTGAGGCCCTCTGCGCTGCTGCCGCTGGCTGCCGATCTGTCGGCAATTAACGCCAGCTCGTTAACGGTGAAAGCGTTCCTGGATATGCAGGATGATAATCTGCCAAAACTGGTGGTTTGCCAGTCTTTATCCGTTATGCGGGGCGTGACGTATGAACAGTTCGAGTGGTTTGTTCGTCAGAGCGAAGAGCAGATTTCTATGGTGATCCTGGAAGCCGGAGCGCATCAGCTGCTGTTCAGCGCAGAAGAAGACGCGCAAAAAAGTAGCGCTGAAAATCATTTTCTTCACTGAAATCTGCGCACATGCAACCTGAAGAATGACGCGTCTAACGCAGTCGCTGCCAGAGCGGCTGCTGTTTGCATTTTTTTATTCTGCCTTTAACCTTTCTTTAAAGAATAATTCACCTCCTTTCCGCCTGTTTCGCTTTATCACATAGACAAAACCTGCATAAAAAATTGATAAAAGGCGTTTTTTAATCTGAGCTATAGCCTCGAACCCTGGCTAAAGTTATTCTTGCGAAGCTTTTACACGTCATCCTTCAGACAACCTCCTGAATGATTTTGTGTATTTATGGCGAGCAATGACGGCAGGGAGAGAGCCCTCTCTTCTGTAACTGTGTCGAGTGACAAAATATGCACGTTTCTTGCATATCTTAGAATGCAACTTTTTTGGTTCGTTTGTTAACGAACTTTCAGAAGGAAAGAGATTATGACCGCCTTAAATAAAAAATGGCTATCGGGTCTGGTTGCGGGTGCTCTGATGGCCGTCTCTGCCAGCACGCTCGCCGCTGAACAAAAAACACTGCATATCTATAACTGGTCTGATTATATCGCCCCGGATACGGTCGCGAACTTTGAAAAAGAGACCGGTATCAAAGTGGTCTATGACGTCTTCGACTCCAACGAGGTACTGGAAGGGAAACTCATGGCCGGGAGCACCGGTTTTGATCTGGTTGTCCCGTCGGCCAGTTTTCTGGAACGCCAGCTCACTGCGGGCGTATTCCAGCCGCTGGATAAAAGCAAACTACCTGGCTGGAAAAACCTCGATCCAGAGCTGTTGAAGCTGGTAGCGAAGCACGATCCCGACAACAAATACGCGATGCCGTATATGTGGGCGACCACCGGTATCGGTTATAACATCGATAAAGTCAAAGCGGTGCTGGGGGCTGACGCACCGGTCGATAGCTGGGATCTGGTGCTGAAACCTGAAAATCTGGAAAAACTTAAAAGCTGCGGCGTCTCCTTCCTTGATGCGCCTGAAGAGGTGTTCGCGACCGTGCTGAACTACCTGGGGAAAGATCCCAACAGTACCAAAGCGGATGACTACACGGGGCCTGCGACCGATCTGCTGCTGAAGCTGCGCCCGAACATTCGTTATTTCCACTCGTCTCAATACATAAACGATCTGGCGAACGGCGATACCTGCGTGGCGATTGGCTGGGCAGGGGACGTATGGCAGGCGGCTAACCGCGCGAAAGAAGCGAAAAACGGCGTGAATATCTCCTTCTCCATTCCGAAAGAGGGGGCGATGGCGTTCTTTGATGTGTTCGCGATGCCTGCTGATGCGAAAAACAAAGAAGAGGCTTATCAGTTCCTCAACTACCTGCTGCGCCCGGATGTGATCGCCCACATTTCCGACCATGTGTTCTACGCCAACGCCAACAAAGAAGCGACGGCGCTGGTCAGCGCTGAAGTGCGTGACAACCCGGGCATTTATCCGCCTGCGGATGTGCGAGCGAAAATGTTCACGCTGAAAGTGCAGGAACCGAAGATCGACCGTGTGCGTACGCGTGCCTGGACGAAGGTGAAAAGCGGTAAATAAGCCGCTGTATCAGAACGTTGCCCGGTGAGGTTTACCGGGCAATGCGCACTTTTATGGTGCGTTTGCACTGATTCTTGTTTATGCCGGAGAGCACCCCGTGAACGACGCGACCCCCCGCCCACAGGCGAAAACCCGTAAAGCGCTGACGCCGCTTCTTGAAATCCGCAACCTGACAAAATCATTTGATGGTCAACACGCCGTGGATGATGTCAGCCTCACCATCTATAAAGGCGAAATATTTGCGCTGCTTGGCGCATCGGGCTGCGGGAAATCCACGCTGCTGCGTATGCTGGCCGGATTTGAACAACCCTCTGCCGGGCAAATCATGCTCGATGGTGTCGATCTGGCGCATGTCCCGCCTTATCTGCGCCCTATCAATATGATGTTTCAGTCCTATGCGCTGTTCCCCCATATGACGGTGGAGCAAAACATTGCGTTTGGGCTGAAGCAGGACAAGCTGTCGAAGGCGGAAATCACCGCGCGCGTGAACGAAATGCTGGGGCTGGTACATATGCAGGAGTTCGCTAAACGTAAGCCTCATCAGCTTTCCGGCGGCCAGCGTCAGCGTGTGGCGCTGGCGCGTAGCCTGGCGAAACGCCCGAAGCTGTTGCTGCTCGACGAACCGATGGGCGCGCTGGATAAAAAGCTGCGCGACCGGATGCAGCTGGAAGTCGTCGATATTCTTGAGCGCGTTGGCGCGACCTGCGTGATGGTAACGCACGATCAGGAAGAGGCGATGACGATGGCCGGGCGAATTGCGATCATGAACCGTGGGAAATTCGTGCAGATTGGCGAACCGGAAGAGATTTATGAACATCCGACCACCCGCTACAGCGCGGAATTTATCGGTTCTGTGAATGTCTTTGAAGGCTTGCTGAAGGAACGTCAGGATGATGGGTTGGTCATTGATTCGCCGGGGCTGGTGCATCCTCTGAAGGTGGATGCGGATGCGTCCGTTGTCGATAACGTTCCGGTGTATGTCGCGCTGCGCCCGGAAAAAATCATGCTGTGCGACGCGCCGCCAGAAGACGGCTACAACTTTGCCGTGGGTGAAGTGGTGCATATCGCCTACCTCGGCGATTTGTCGATTTATCATGTGCGGTTGAAAAGCGGCCAGATGTTGAGCGCTCAGCTACAGAACGCGCATCGCTATCGCAAAGGGTTGCCGACCTGGGGCGATGAAGTGCGTTTATGCTGGGATGCGGACAGCTGTGTGGTGTTGACGGTTTAAGGAGCGAAAATGAGTACACTTGAACCTCCGGCTCGCGATAAAAAGCCCGGCGGCCTGACGCTGTGGCTGGCGCGGATGCAAATGAAGCATGGGCGTAAGCTGGTCATCGCGGTGCCGTACCTTTGGCTGATCCTGCTTTTCCTGCTGCCGTTTCTGATCGTGTTTAAAATCAGCCTGGCGGAGATGGCGCGGGCGATCCCGCCCTATACCGATCTGGTGGCGTGGGCCGACGGGCAGCTATCCCTGACCCTCAATCTGGGAAACTTCCTGCAACTGACGGACGATCCGCTCTATTTTGACGCCTATTTGCAGTCTTTGCAGGTGGCGGGCGTTTCGACTCTCTGCTGTTTGCTGCTGGGGTATCCGCTGGCCTGGGCGGTGGCGCACAGCAGGCCGTCAACGCGTAATATTCTGCTGTTGCTGGTGATCCTGCCGTCCTGGACCTCGTTTCTGATCCGCGTTTACGCCTGGATGGGGATTCTGAAAAATAACGGCGTGCTGAACAACTTCCTGATGTGGCTGGGGGTTATCGATCATCCCCTGACGATTTTGCATACCAATCTGGCGGTGTATATCGGTATTGTCTACGCCTATCTGCCGTTTATGGTACTGCCGATTTATATCGCGCTGACGCGCATTGACTATTCGCTGGTGGAGGCCTCGCTGGATCTGGGCGCGCGTCCGCTGAAAACCTTCTTTAGCGTCATTGTGCCGTTAACGAAAGGGGGAATAATTGCCGGATCGATGCTGGTGTTTATTCCGGCGGTGGGGGAATTTGTGATCCCGGAACTGCTCGGCGGGCCAGACAGCATTATGATCGGCCGCGTACTGTGGCAGGAGTTCTTCAACAACCGCGACTGGCCGGTGGCCTCTGCGGTGGCTATCATCATGTTATTACTGCTGATTGTACCGATTATCTGGTTCCATAAGCATCAGCAAAAAAGCGAGGGGGAACTCGGATGAATACTTTACCGGTGGTTCGTTCGCCCTGGCGAATTGTTATTCTGGTGCTCGGGTTTACCTTCCTGTATGCGCCGATGCTGATGCTGGTCATCTATTCGTTTAACAGCTCGAAGCTGGTGACTGTCTGGGCGGGGTGGTCTACGCGCTGGTATGGCGAGCTGTTCCGGGATAGCGCGATGATAAGCGCCGTCGGCCTGAGCCTCACGATTGCCGCTTGCGCCGCGACAATGGCGGCTATTCTGGGGACGATTGCCGCCGTGGTAATGGTGCGTTTTGGCCGTTTTCGTGGAGCGAATGGCTTTGCGTTTATGATCACCGCGCCGCTGGTTATGCCGGATGTGATTACCGGACTGTCGTTGTTGCTGCTGTTTGTGGCCCTGGCTCATGCTATCGGCTGGCCCGCAGATCGCGGAATGCTGACAATCTGGCTGGCGCACGTTACCTTCTGTACGGCCTATGTGGCGGTGGTTATTTCATCGCGCCTGCGCGAACTGGATCGCTCGATTGAAGAGGCGGCGATGGATCTTGGCGCGACGCCGTTAAAAGTGTTCTTTGTGATTACGCTGCCGATGATCATGCCTGCGGTGATCTCTGGATGGCTGCTGGCTTTCACGCTGTCGCTGGACGATCTGGTGATCGCCAGTTTTGTCTCTGGCCCGGGGGCGACGACATTGCCGATGCTGGTCTTCTCCAGCGTGCGTATGGGGGTTAACCCGGAGATTAACGCGCTGGCGACCCTTATCCTCGGCGTGGTAGGCATTGTCGGTTTTATCGCCTGGTATCTGATGGCGCGCGCAGAAAAGCAGCGGATGCGTGATATCCAACGTGCAAGACGCGGCTGAAGAAACTAAAATCTGCCAACCTGGCAACACGTTACCGTGGGCAAGCGCGGTAACGTTTTCATGGAAGACGATTCGTTGGGATTTTTTAAGAAATCATCCTCATCACATGCCCGTTTAAATGTACCCACGCTGGTGCAGGTGGCGGCGCTCGCGATTATTTTGATCCGCTGCCTCGATTTGCTGATGATTTTTAACACGCTCGGCATGCGGGGAATGGGGGAGTTTATTCATCGCAGCGTGCAAACCTGGAATCTGACGCTGGTGTTTTTAGGCAGCCTGGCGCTGGTCTTTACTGAAATATATTGCGCGTTTTCGCTGGTGAAAGGGCGCAACTGGGCGCGCTGGGTGTACCTGCTCACGCAGGTTATTGCCACAGGTTATCTGTGGGCGGCGTCGCTGGGCTATGGCTACCCGGAACTGTTCAGTATTGCCGGGGAGTCGAAACGCGAAATTTTGCGCACGCTGGTGATGCAGAAATTGCCGGACATGCTGGTTCTGATGCTGCTCTTTATTCCTGCGGGCAGCAGGCGGTTCTTCCGTTTGCAATAACGTGTATAATCCTCGCCCCTGGTAATATGAAGGTCTTTGTATGCAGTGCGCACTCTACGACGCCGGTCGCTGTCGATCCTGTCAGTGGATAGTCCAGCCGATCCGCGATCAACTCTCCGCCAAAACCGCCGATCTGAAGGGGCTGCTTGCCGATTTTTCGGTTGAACAGTGGTGCGCGCCGGTCAGCGGCCCGGAACAGGCCTTTCGTAATAAAGCCAAAATGGTGGTCAGCGGCAGCGTGGAAAAGCCGCTGTTAGGCATGTTGCATCGCGATGGCACCCCGGAGGATTTGAGTGACTGTCCGCTCTATCCCGACACGTTTGCTCCCGTTTTCGCCGTGCTGAAGCCGTTCATCGCCCGTGCCGGGTTAACGCCTTACAACGTGGCGCGCAAACGCGGCGAGCTGAAATACATCCTGCTGACGGAAAGCCAGTTCGATGGCGGCATGATGCTGCGGTTCGTGCTGCGCTCAGAAACCAAACTGGCGCAGCTGCGCGCGGCGCTGCCGTGGCTACAGGCGCAGTTACCGCAGCTGAAGGTTATTACCGCGAATATTCAACCGGTACACATGGCGATTATGGAAGGGGAGACGGAGATCTTCCTGACGGAGCAGCAGGCGCTGGCAGAACGTTTTAACGATGTGCCGCTGTGGATCCGTCCGCAGAGCTTTTTCCAGACCAACCCGGTCGTTGCGAGCCGTCTGTATGCGACGGCGCGTGACTGGGTGCGTCAGCTGCCTGTTCATCACATGTGGGATCTGTTTTGCGGCGTCGGGGGATTTGGTTTGCACTGCGCCACCCCGGAAATGACGTTGACGGGCATTGAGATCGCACCAGAGGCAATCGCCTGCGCGAAGCAATCCGCCGCAGAGCTGGGGCTGACGAATCTTCATTTTCAGGCGCTGGATTCTACGCAATTCGCGACCGGGCAAGGGGAAGTGCCGGAACTGGTGCTGGTGAACCCGCCGCGTCGCGGCATTGGAAAAGCCCTGTGCGACTATCTTAGCCAGATGGCGCCGGAATACATCATCTACTCCAGCTGCAACGCGCAGACGATGGCAAAGGACATTGCCAACTTGCCGGGCTACCGTATTGAGCGTGTTCAGCTTTTCGATATGTTCCCGCATACCGCGCATTATGAAGTGTTAACGCTGTTGACCAAAACACGCTGACCGGTAGGCCAGGTAAAGCGAAGCCGCCTGGCGCAACGGCCGCACAAAGTTCAACAAAATGTGAACTCTTCCCCCCTGTGAAATCGGGTAAGCTTAAGTCATTGGCATTGAGAGAATGAAGGCTTACCCATGAAGCAGATCCTGCTGGTGGAAGATGACCACGACATCGCGGCGCTCCTGCGCCTCAATTTAGAAGACGAAGGCTACGCCATTACTCACCAACCGGATGGGGGCAAGGCGTTACAGTGCCTTGAAACCCAGCCCTGGGATGCCGTGATCCTCGACCTGATGCTCCCCAACGTTGACGGTCTGGAAATTTGTCGTCGCATCCGTCAGATGACCCGCTACCTGCCGGTGATTATCATCAGCGCCCGCAGCAGCGAAACGGACCGCATTACCGGGCTGGAAACCGGGGCAGATGATTACCTGGCAAAACCCTTCTCGGTGCAGGAGCTGATCGCGCGCATCAAAGCGCTGTTTCGCCGTCAGCAGGCTATGGGGCAGGCACAGACTGCCGGGCATATTCAGGCTCATGGCCTGACGCTTGATCCGCTGGCGCGTACGGTGCGCTTGCACGGTCAGGACGTGGACCTCACGCCGCGTGAATTTGAGCTGCTGTACTTCTTTGCCCGTCATCCTGGCGAAGTCTTTTCGCGTCTGGCGCTGCTGGAACAGGTCTGGGGCTATCAGCACGAAGGGTATGAGCACACCGTCAACACCCACATTAATCGCCTGCGCATCAAGATTGAAAAAGATGCCGCTGAACCGGAGATTATTCGTACCGTCTGGGGCAAAGGTTACAAATTTGCGGAGCTGAACCATGATGCGGCGCTTTAGCCTGAGCCAGCGGCTGACGCTGCTGTTTATTCTGCTGCTGATGCTCTGCGCTACCGTTGCCTGCGCGGTGCAACTCTACAGCAGCATGCAGTACGGCAACGCGATGGTGCAGCGGCTGTCCGGCGGGCTGGCGCAACAGATTGTGCAGCGTGAACCCATTCTGGATGCGCAGGGCAGGGTTGACCGCAGCGTGCTGAAGCCGCTGTTTGACCGCCTGATGACCTTTAACCCGAGCGTTGAGCTGTATGTCGTCTCCTCTGACGGCGAACTGCTGGCCGATGCTGCGCCGCCGGGCCATATCCAGCGGCAAAAGATCGATATTAGTCCATTGCAAACGTTTCTCAGCGGCGCAGCGATGCCCGTCTATGGCGACGATCCGCGTAGTCAGAGTCAGAAGGTTTTCAGCGTTACCCCTTTACGTCAGGATGGTGAGCTTAAAGGCTATTTGTACATCATCCTGCAAGGCGAAGAGTCAAATTCGCTGGCAGAAATGGCCTGGCATAAAGCACTCTGGAGTACGGTGTTGTGGTCCCTGCTATGGGTGGCGCTGTTTGGCCTGCTGGCGGGGTTACTGATCTGGTACTGGGTGACGCGCCCGGTAAAACGCCTGACGATGGACGTTGCCGGGCTGGAGCAGGACAGCATTACCGCCATCAAACAGCTGGCGGCACAGCAGCCGGAGACCACGGTGAGTGATGAAGTTGCGGTGCTGCGCAATACTTTTATCGAGCTGGCGCGCAAAATCGCCGGTCAGTGGGATCAACTGGCCGACAGCGACCGGCAGCGCCGGGAGTTTATCGCCAATATCTCGCATGACTTACGCACGCCGCTGACGTCATTGCTGGGCTACCTGGAAACGCTATCGCTTAAATCCGCTACGCTGACGCCGCAGGAAACGCAGCAATATCTCGCTACTGCGCTGCGTCAGGGGCACAAGGTGCGGCACCTGTCGCAGCAGCTTTTCGAGCTGGCGCGGCTTGAGCATGGCAGCATTAAACCGCAACTGGAGCGCTTTGCTATTGGTGAGCTGATTCAGGATGTAGCGCAAAAATTCGATTTGACGATAGAGACCCGGCAGTTGCATTTGCAGGTCGATATGCCGCATTCCCTGCCGCTTATCAATGCTGACGTCTCGATGATAGAGCGGGTAGTGACGAATCTGCTGGATAACGCCGTGCGCCATTCGCCGCAGGGGAGCACTATCCGGCTGAAGGTATGGCAGGAGGAGGCGCAGCTACAGGTAGAGGTCAGCGACAGCGGGCCAGGTATCGACGAAGCGTTGCGTGAACAACTGTTCCAGCGACCATCGGTGCTGGGGCATCAGGCGTCGCGGGAAGATCGCGGAGGGTTAGGGCTGCTGATTGTAAGACGGATGCTGGAACTGCACGGCGGTGGGATCAGGCTGATGGATTCAGTGAGTGGCGCGCGGTTTAGGTTCTTTGTGCCCTTATAGAATTGCCGGATGGCGCAGCGCCATCCGGCAAGGAAGATTACTGCGGGAACCACTGATCGCTGATTTTCTGATAAGTGCCGTCAGCTTTGATTGCCGCCAGCGCGGTGTTCAGTTTTTCCAGCAGCGCTTTATTATCCGGGCGCACAGCGATGCCAAGGCCGGTGCCGAAGTATTGCGGATCGGTCACTTTTTCTGTTGCCGCGCCCAGTTGCGGATTGGTTTTCAGCCACTCATTCACCACGGCGGTATCGCCGAATACGCCATCAATACGGCCATTTTTCAGGTCGATAATCGCATTCTGGTAGCTGTCATAAGCTACGGTTTTCACTTCAGGATGCTTATCTTGCAGGTATTTCTGGTGCGTGGTGCCGTTTTCCATGCCGATACGTTTCCCTTTCAGGTCGGCAAAGGTTTTATAGCTGTCTTTTTTCGCAATCACCAGCGCAGAGTTGGCATAGTAAGGGCTGGTGAACGTCACCTGTTTGCTACGCTCAGGGGTAATATCCATACCAGAGATAACCGCGTCATATTTTTTGAATTTCAGCGCCGGGATCAGGCTGTCAAACGCGTGGTTGGTAAAAGTACAGTCGGCCTGCATTTGTTTGCATAACGCAGTCGCCAGATCGATATCGAAACCGACGATTTTATTGCTCGCATCCAGTGATTCGAACGGCGGGTAAGTAGCGGAAACGCCGAAATTGATTTTATCGGCAGCTGAGGCGCCAGCGGCGAAAGTAGCGAGTAATGCGGCCAGAACTAACTTTTTCATGGTGGAACTCCCGTCTGTCAATCTTATGATTATTCACCGTGTCTGCGGCATGGGTTTACAATGCCATTTAATGAATTTATATGCAATAAAAATGATTAAGTATTTTTGTTATTATAAAAAAAGACGGACAGCTTAGTGGCTTGTCCGCCTTTATGATTTCGTTTTATGCATTTATGTCGATAATTTTGTAGGCTGGATAAGGCGCTTGCGCCATTGCCTGATGGCGACGCTGACGCATCTTATCAGGCCTACATATGATGTTCTTAATTCCTGCGCTCAAACGCCAGCGCTTTACGCTCGATGAGGCGCATCAGCAAGGTTAGCAAACCGTTGACGATCAGATAAATCACGCCAGCCGCGCCAAACACCATCACATCGTAGGTACGACCGTACAACAGCTGGCCGTGGCCCATCACTTCCATCAGCGTAATGGTGTACGCCAGAGACGTACTCTTGAAGACCAGCACCACCTCATTGGAGTAAGAGGAGAGGGCGCGTTTAAACGCGTACGGCAGCAGGATCGCCAGGGTATCTTTTTTGCTCATCCCCAGCGCGCCGCAGGACTGCCACTGGCCTTCCGGGATCGCACGGATCGCGCCATAGAACAACTGCGTGGTATAGGCCGCGCTGTTGAGCGACAGGGCAAGTAAGGCGCATAGCCACGGCTCGGACAGCAGATGCCAGAGTACCGGGTAATCCTGTAACGACGGGAATTGCCCCGGGCCGTAGTAGATCAGGAAGATTTGCACCAGCAGCGGCGTACCGGTAAACAGCGTAATGTAGCCGCGAACCAGCCATACCAGCACCGGCGTTTTTAGCGTCAGAATGATGGTGAAAATCAGCGCCAGGATCAGCGCGACGATGATAGACGCAACCGTCAGCGTCAGGCTGGTGTGCAGCCCTTTCATCAGTTCAGGTAAATACTCAAACATCAGCCTGGTCTCCGCTCAAAACGTGTCGCGCGCAGGTCAATGCGTTTGAGAATGTACTGACTCACCAGCGTAATCACCAGATAGATAGCCGCAGCCACAATGTACCAGGTGAACGGCTCCTGAGTGCGCGTGGCGATGCTTTTTGTTTGCAGCATCAGATCGTTCACGCTGATAAGGCTGACCAGCGCGGTATCTTTCAGCAATACCAGCCACTGGTTGCCCAGCCCTGGCAGCGCATGACGCCACATTTGCGGCATCACCAGGCGGAAGAAAATCGCGGTTTTCGATAAGCCCAACGCCTGACCGGATTCCCACTGTCCAGACGGAACCGCTTTCAGCGCGCCGCGCAGCGTTTGCGACGCGTATGCCGCATACAGCAGCGACAGCGCGATGACACCGCACAGGAACGGACTGACGTCGAAGTCTTCAATCTGCATCTGCAACGGGATTTGCACAAACCCCAGGTTGATGGTGAAGCCATCAGACAGCATCAGCAGAAGCTGAGAGGAACCGAAATAGATAAACAGCACCACCAGAATTTCCGGCAGGCCGCGCAGAATCGTGACCACTGCGGAACCTGTCCAGGCTATCGGGCGCCATTTTACGGACTCCCAGACGGCAAAAATCATAGCGAGGACGAGGCCGATGATCAGCGCACAAACGGCAAGGCCGACGGTCATCCCGGCGGCGCTTGCTAAAGGAAAAAATTCGTTCATCAAGTCTTACTTCTGGAACCATTTGTTGTAGATGGTTTCGTACGTGCCATCTTGCTTCACTTTTTCCAGCGCAGTGTTGAATTTCTGCTGTAGTTCCGTGTTGCCCTGGCGTACCGCGATACCGAGGCCGGTGCCGAAGTAATCTTTGTCGGTCACTTTATCGCCAACCGGCGCCAGCTTCGGATTATCTTTCAGCCATTCAGTGACCACGGCGGTATCGCCGAACACGCCGTCAATACGACCATTTTGCAGATCCAGCTTCGCGTTCTGGTAGCTGTCATAAGGCACGGTGGTGATTTCCGGGTGCTTATCCATGATGAACTTCTGGTGGGTAGTGCCATTCTGTACGCCCACCTTTTTGCCTTTCAACTGGTCGATGCTGGTGTATTTACCCTGCTGACCGATGAACAGCGCGGAGTTGTCATAGTAAGGCGTGGTGAACAGAACCTGCTTTTCACGCTCAGGCGTGATGTCCATACCGGCCATTACCGCGTCGAAACGACGGAACTTCAGGCTTGGGATCAGGCTGTCAAACGCCTGGTTGGTAAAGGTGCAGGTCGCGTCAATCTCTTTACACAGCGCATTGGCCAGATCGACGTCAAAGCCGACGATTTTGTTACTGGCATCCATAGATTCGAACGGAGGGTAGGATGCTTCCGTGGCGAAACGGATGGTTTGAGCTGCTGTAGCGGAAAGGCTAAAGCCTGCAATTAGCGCGGCAATCAGAACTTTTTTCATTGTCATTGTCCCGAATCTTAGTGAGATAAATAGTTTTTAAATGCATCGGTCTGCGGGTTCGCAAAGCAGCTCGCATCCCCTTGCTCGACGATGTGACCGTTTTCCATATAGATCACTCGGCTGGCGGTTTTACGCGCCACTTCTACTTCGTGAGTGACGATCACCTGGGTAATTTTGGTTTCCGCCAGTTCACGAATAATACTGACGATTTGCGCGGTGATTTCCGGGTCCAGTGCGGCGGTTGGCTCGTCAAACAGCAGCACCTGCGGCTCCATCATTAACGCACGGGCGATAGCCACACGCTGTTGCTGACCGCCGGAAAGATGCAGAGGATAGCGATCGCTGTAAGGTTTCAGACGCAGACGTTCCAGCAGCTTCTCGGCACGCGCCAGCGCCTGGTCTTTTGACAGACCCAGCACGCGGCAGGGCGCTTCAATCAGGTTTTGTTGTACCGTGAGATGCGGCCAGAGATTGTATTGCTGAAAAACCATGCCTACGTTCTGGCGCAATTCACGAATCGCCTTATCGGAAGGTGTTTTCGTGAAGTCGAAATGATTTCCTGCGATAGTGAGCGTGCCGGAGCGCGGCATCTCAAGCAGATTGAGTACACGCAGCAGCGAGCTTTTACCCGCTCCGCTTGGGCCAAGTAACACCAGCGTTTCGCCCTGAGGGCAATCCAGCGTGATATCGAACAGCGCCTGATGCGCGCCGTAGAAGCAATTAATGCCGTTTAATTGAATACTCATTGATTCTCGTATGCTGGCAGTCTGATAACTGTACACGTCATCCTTCATGCTGCCTCTTTGTTGGCTGCTGAGTGACTCGTCTCACCCTGAGACTCGCCCTTACGGACCGTTGCTCGCGACGTTCAAATCTGTTCCTGACAGATTTGTCACTCCAGTCACTTGCCGCCTCGACGCATCATGAATGATTTTGTGTATGTTGAGGCCGCAGATAGTACCTTTGACAGAATAGTTATGCAATATTTATGCGTTAAAAGTTAAATGCAAACCGCATTCTTCACTAAACATAGCACAAAATAGCGGGGGCGGTAGGCGGCAAGAATAATTGTCGGCATTCTATGCAGAATGCCAGACAATTTGTGGGGCTTATGATTTATCGACGTTTTGTCGGGTGATCAGCGGTTTTCGACGGACTGGCGCAGCGTACCGGCTGGCGCGTGGACGCTGCCGCCAAGATAACGCACATCATCAATAACCCAGCACTGACCCTCATGGATCATCAGCACTTCGTCGCGCCAGGTCTGGTCGCCTTGCTTCAGCTCCACGCGCAGCGGGATGTTGCGGGCGTCGCGATTAGGAATGGTGGACGCGCTGGCTACGCTGGCGCTATCCGGGAAGGTGGTGCGGCTGGAGAACGGGTCGCTGCTCATCAACTGGCGGTGTTTGCCATCACGGCTGGCGTCAGAGAGCAGTTTTGCCAGGTTGTCGCTTAAGTAAGGGCGAAGGGCGGTAATGTCGTTAGTACGGTTTTGAATGCGGTAGTCATAAAATTGTTGAGCCACGCTGTCCGGCCCGCCTTCTATGCACGACCCGCTGCGCGGGCCATTGTCTTTATAAGCAGGAGTGACGGTTGTGCAGGCACTGAGCAGCAGTGCGCAAGGGACGAGCAGAGAGAGTTTGCTGTAGCGCATAGTGATTTCCTTATAAGCGATCTGCCAAAAAGCGATCTACGATAATCAATTATATCTTTTCTATGATTGTATAACCGGTTAACGTATTGTTATTTCTAAACTAAACTTGCTGCCAACCCCTTTTGGGGCACCTTTGGGGCAGTGGCTGCCAGCCTCTGATTCAGTATATCAACCTGTGACTGGTTATTGTCGGCCATCCATGCACCATATACTGTATAGACCATCTGAGCATTTGCATGTCCCATCTGTGCGGCAATAAAATTAGGATTGGCTCCAGCGGCGAGTGACCAGCAGGCATAAGTGTGCCGGGACTGATACGCTTTTCTGTATCGTAAACCGGCTCGTCTCATCGCTGATTCCCATATCCTGTTTAGTGACGTTGCAGCATAATGCGCTCCGGACTTTCCTGAACGTGTGGTAAGCTGAGGGTTGAATACGAAGGTACATGAATGTGCGCTTGTCCGGCCAAATTCGCGTAGCTTCACCTCAACTTTATGTTGTTTGCCCAGCCTTGTGAGTGATGCCTGGTTTTTTAATGCATCAATCGCAGGTTGTATCAGATGTATCACCCTGTCGGTTCCTGCCTGGGTTTTCGGCAGGGTGAACTCTTTAGCCTGAGTGTAATTTCTCCTGACAACCAAAGTGCCCGCTTTAATATCGATGTCTTCCCACGCCAGCGCGCACAATTCTCCATGTCGCATGCCAGTGTAAACAGCCAGGGACCAGAGATTTTTGATCTGCTGGTGGTGGCAGGCGTCAATGAGTCGCGTAAATTCGTCCTGTGAAAGCGGATCTGGTTCAGCTTTTGCTCTCTTCAGTGTTGATATTCCACTGAACGGATTTTGTGAAATGTAGCCATTGCATGCTGCAAACTGGAACATTCCACAGACAATCCCCATATAAGCATTTACTGTCGCCACACTACGTCCCTTCGGTGTCAATTCACGGTTTGGTCTCGCTACCTGATGACCTGTCATCAGTTCCCGTCTGAAAACGAGCAAGTCTTCCTGTGTTACAGCGGAAGCAAGAACCCGCCCTCCAAGCAAAGAAACACTCGTTTTTACGATCGACTCATAGCGGATCATCGTGTTTCTCGATATTTCCATTTCCTTAAGGCCAAGCCATTTGTCCGCCAGTTCAGCGATAGTGATGTCTTTATTCACCACGCCGAACTGCTTCAGATTTGGCGAATCAGGAAACCGTTCCGCATAGTTGAAGCTACCAGTCTTAATTAAAAAGCAGACAGAAGCCCGTAACTCACCTGCAATTTTGCGATTTTTAGGGGTGTCAGGCACCCCCAGATTTTCACGTACACGCTTCCCTTTATAGTGGAAGCAGATCCGGAGTTTACCTCCGTGGTTTTCAACGCCGGTTGGATAGGCCGGTTTAGCCATAAATCCTCCTGCGTCCAAGAGCTTCATCAGATTACATCCTCAAAGATTTAAGTCAAAGATCGACTGCTGGATTCGGCTGGCTTTTGATCCAACGGTTTATCTCAGGGATGCAGTACATGCACTCGCTCGTTGGCTTCGGGCTGCCGTCGGGCGCTATGTGCTTGTATTCTCGTCCGAGCATCCAGGATTCCTTGCGGGCCCGGAGAACCGTTCCGGGTTTTAGCCCGGTAACTGCTATCAGAACCTTTTCTGTAACCCACTCATTAGGGGCCAGAAGAATGACATCGCTCATACCCACCTCACGCCACATTCAGGCCACGGCAGTGGCACCACGTTTCAAACATTCGTTTAACCACTTCACGGCAGTAAAAACCGTCACAATCCCGCGTTAGGTCATACCGGCAGCCATACCGCTGGCGGACCCACATTTCGGATTCTCTGTTCATCGTTACACAGCCCCGATCGCTTTCTGTACCACCCGATAACCCCGTTTCCGTGGTTTCTTTTTCGCTTCTACGTGTACCGCGGCAACCTGAGGGCTGGTGGTAATGGCGTAGACACTCCGTTGCGCATGTTGCGCCGGGAGCACATTTTCCAGATGATGCGGTCGGTGTAGTCCCGGCCATCGTTAACGGTCACAACTGAGCGCACCAGTTCATCATCCAAATCGACCATTTCACCCATTGTTGGCCTCCTTGCTGAATCCAGCGTTGATAACGCTTTTGGCAATTTCGCTGGCGGTAGCGTAGGCCAGCTCTCCATCCTCACCAATAACTGCTTTCATCAGTTCATTCTGGAGAACGCTGTCATAATTGCGCGGCCAGAATTCCGTAGGCATACTGAAGCTCTCACAGTAGAAAAAAGTATCGATGGTAATTTGCGCTGCCTGTTCGGCGGAGCGTTTCGGCTGACGGTAACCTGCCTCCCAGATCGCATCTGTCATTGCAGACGGATCGCACTTGGCGGCTTTAATGAGTTCTACCAGCTCGAACATGTTGGATTCGACCATCACTTCACCCTCACTTCGATCCCGGCGATGGCGCAATAGCGCTCGATTGATTCCTTCACCCAGCGTTTATAGGTTTCTGGGTGGAATACTTCCGTCTTGCCGCTGCCGCTCCAGAATGCCTTCGAACTGGTATCAGGAAGGGTGATGGTCAACGTTTTGCCAGCAGCGTCATCCAACTGAAGCCTATCGAGAAGGTCAGCCAGATCATTACTGTTGATTGTTCCGCTTTTACGGCATAGTGACGCCAGCAGTCTGATCCGCCAGTCCTGTGTTGTTGATTCGCTCATCGTTCTATCGCCTCGCGATGTAGTTCAAAGACCGTCGATTTCATTGGCATAATCACAAGAAGCGGATCACCGTAGAAACTGTTAACTGCGACGTTGAGCAGGATCTGACATGGTTTTTCGGGCCCGAAGAAATTTAATTTAACGGGCATCGAGCTAAATTCAGCGCCAAACATACGATAGGGCAGAGCCAGAAGCTCTGCTGAGAACGGCGGAAACTCATCACACGGTTCAACATCTGTCGGCAGCAGCTTACTCAGGTCAGGAAAATTACCCCCAACCAGTTCAAGTTCGTTATGGCCGACAGGTCGCCTGCTGTCGTCCATGTGTGCGGCGATCCACTGGCTGTCAATTTGTTGGAATACAGTTCCTTCAGCGGTAGCCGGTATTTCACCGTGGAGAATGAAAACTGCATCAATATCGGTCTTTGAACCATGTTCCATGGAAACGGCCGCAATACCATTAGTTGCCTGAATGTGGGTTGGGGTTATGTGAACACCCCGTAGGTATTTGCGTTCTTCTTTCTTGCTGGCGACGCAGCACAGGGCTGCGCGGAGTAAATCGGTATAGATAAACATTAATATTTCCCCTCAGTGCATAACTGGCATTTCTGGTATGCCGCTGGTTTTAATCATTCCGATGTAGTCATCGTGAAGCATCTCAAGTCCCTCTCGCCCAAAGGGTGACATCCTGAATCCGTCTCCGGGATCTGCAATCACCATGTTCTGGTACATGCGAAGAGCCATCTTTGAACCCTTCTCCACGCCGTATTTCTCAATCGCGATACCTTCTACGTGGTTGGCGAGAGAAAAACGTAACGGCCCAGGGTAAACGCTGATTGCACCGTGCTTGCCGGAATAGATAACGGCTGTATCAACGCCGCCTTCGTCGTTCGGAACGTCGATCGTCCCGTTCTTCTCCCGCTCCTCAGTTATGAATACCGCGGCGAGCAGCCAGCGCCAGACAATGATTTGTTTATCGATGTTGAGTGTGATCCAGTTGCTTTCCACTGCTTCCATAATGCAGGCCAGCAGTTCCAGCCCTTCCGCAATGCTTTTGTCATAGTGACCGTTGTCGAGCTGGCGAATAGCTGCGGAACATCCAATCACGCGATTTCCAAACCGAATGCCGGTTGACGTAGGTTCGGGATTAAATGTTGTGCGATCCATTGCGTACCTCTGCTGGTTTGCTGGACTGAAGTTCTTCGCGCTCTTTCACAAAGCGGACATGCATGGCGTCCCACTTTGCGCACCACTTCTGCATTTCTCGCTTACGCGCCAGGATGCGACGCAGACGGCGGACACAACGCTGGTGGGCGGCAAGATATTCGGCCTTTGTTTCTCCGTCTCGCCATACTTCTCTGTCGTCGCGATCAATACGCACCCGAGGGTGACGCTGCGGAAAACCTGAACGCTCAAAAGCCTCGGTGGTCATGAAGAAAGCCAGATAGCGGATCGCCGTATCTCGCGTGAAGCATTTTTTAATACGTCCGTGGCGTACTGCCACGAACAGCGAGCCAGCTGGCGTGTCGTGTTTTTGTAGTGCCTGGTCAATGGTGCTGGCGGTTCTGTTGTCGATCATCGTTTTATTTCCCCTGCTACTTTTTGCATCAACCCGGCGTGCAGGTCTGGATGGATTTCATCGCAGACTGACTTCCAGTCACGAGCCTGTTGCATCTTTGCTGCATGCCATGCTGTATGTGCTTCCTGTACGCTGTCGAACAACCCGAGATGTTTGGTTTTCCCTTTTATGCGGATTTTCGCCCGAAACTTACTACGTAGCTTGTGCCGGCTCACACCCTGCGGTAATTCACTGCGTGTTCTGGCGTGGTCAGCGCCAAAGCCGTTCAGTGCTTGCGGAATGAATACACAATGCTCTGGTGAATAAATTTTATTACCGGGATGTAATAAATCTTTGTCCAGTGCGCAGCCTTCACGGTAATGGGCTTTCCAGAAGGCCAGAAAATTACTGAAATAAAGCCACTCATCGCACACAATACATCCGGCGTAGGTGCGCGCGTCCTGCTCTGTGTTCGGTTTGTAGCAACGTTGAATCATGTGACGCCAGACGTCGTACGCGCTGTGATGATGGCATTTACCGTCTATCCAGATTCCACACGGGAAATCAACATCAAAACACCCAATGCCGCAAACAAGTCTCTTCTTCTTTTTCCGCGAGATTTTAGATTCTAAAAAATGGTCAATTTCGAATTTGTTCACGAATTACACTCCCGTATTCAGGTCATGAAAGCCCACTGCAATGAACGCGCTCAGGAATCCTGATTGCTGTTAGTGCCACTGGCGCAGACCTCCATTACGTCTTCAGATGGAGTGACAACCCAGCCAGCCTGGCGGGCCATTTCGATAAATCCGGTCAGCGTCAAAAGATGTTCGTTATCAGCAAGGCGTCGAACTGTAACCAGACCGTTACGCACATAAACCAGCACTCGCCCGGAGAAATCCGGCGAAACATGCAGATCAGCCGTCAGCGACCGAGAATGGGTAGGAGCGCTATTGCGTAAAAATGTATTCTGACTAATCATCAGTTAACTCCTCCGCTTTTAATGATTGTTCCGCCAGCGTTGCAATAACAGCATTCATAAAATCCACACCATCGGGTGTTAATTTATTAATACCCACGCATGCTGAATAATGTTCAGAAATTAAGTCCTCTGCCTGCTCATGTTTATGCATGTCATAAATCATCGCTTCGAAAAGTTTTATCAGCGCTTTCGTCAAAATATCTTCGTCAAGTTCAACGGGTAATTTTGAACCATCTTCCAGCTTAACTATCTGGAAATAACTTCCGGTTCTCCGCATCATTGAATCGAGTTTTGCCCGGACAAGATGACGGCGGCGAGTTTCAATCAGGCTTGTTTTCATTGTTACCGCCCATATGCTTTGCGCAGAAAAAGGTTTGCAATATGCAGGTAGCCATTGCCATAGCGGGCAAGTAATGTTGCTGTTTTATGTGCTGCTTTATCTTTCAGAAATTTCATTATTGCCCCCCTTTGGATGTATTCTCCATCGTCATTTTGGTCATGAAACAAAGCTCATTCAGTAACGAGGTGAATCGCCCGGCCACCTTCACATCAGTGCGTGTGATTGCTGGCATCAGTAACTCGATAAACTCCGCACGAAGTTCATGCGCATATTTATTAGCACACTCTGCTGTTTTACTTGCTTTATTTATATAAAGAAGATCATCATCCTGGATAACGGAATGAACCTTGGTCTTTACAGCTTCATTTCTGACGATAATATCCATCTTCATTTCCTTGGGGTGAGCGATTCCCCACCTGTTAAGGTGTAATATATGTTTTCGCGAATTTACTGCTTGCTCGGTTCGAGTTTGGTTTCTGCTTGCTGAATTGAATCCCCAACACCTTCAAGCAGGGTCATTACTGCCATAATCAATGTGCGCTCATAATCATCTCTCGGGTTTTCCGCCCATTGATTCAGAACTGCTTCTGCTTGTTTGATTCGGTTTCTGGCTCCTAATAAACATGTGCTCATTATTCACCGCCTTGACCGCTGAGTTGTTCAATATACCCACATGCAGTTTCATTCGTTTTCTGCATTGATCTGATTAAACATGCGATTTCATGATCTGCTTCTGGTGGTAATTCATTGATGCGATAAATAACCTCAAGTAACGAGGTGTTTTCAACGATGTCAGCGGCAATACTTTCAAGCATGTTAATTGGAGTTTTCATTGCTCACCTCCTTTGCTTTAGACGAGTTAATATATTTCTCTGCCGAATCCATATTGCAATATGCATCGGAAGCTAGCATTCTAACTCCTGAAATAGCCCCCTCAAGAACCGTTTCATCCAGTGATGATCCACAATGCTCTAGTGCAATTAATAGACAGACGATGCTATCGACTTTCTTTTTTGCATTGCTTAATAAGGGGGGGTATGAAGTTGTCATCTCATTGGCTCCGTTGTTTTGCCGATGAGTGAACTGTAAGTCATGCAATAACTTATTGCAATAACAAAACTTATTTTTATTTTGCATTTTAGTTTAATACATTGATTTTTTTAGTATAAATTTTATTTTATGGGCCTATTTTACCGACTGACGCGCATGAAAAAGCCGCATTTAAGCGGCTTCACATGGGGAGAGGTAGGTTATTCAGAGTATTAAAGCCTGTTGTAATTTATTGATTCGTGCATGATTGCTTTGCCCATCACATATAGCTCGTCTTGGCTCTCTTCCGTGATATACCATTTTTCATAAGCGGGGTTGTCGGATAAGACGGCAAGTCTGTTTCCCTGCATCTGGAGGCGCTTAAGGTGGAATGTTTTACCAAAAACGAACACATACACTCCGTCAGTGAGGAAGTGACGGACCGAAATGTCAACGAAAACGCGATCTCCTGAATTGAAGGTATTGGCCATGCTATCGCCATTTACAGTCATTACTTTTACGACATCTTCACTACGATTCCCAAAAAGGGATTTGGCGTGTTCTGTCGTGTATTCTATGGCATGTAAAACTTCAACAAATTCAGAAAGCATAAATGTGCCAGGCCCTGCACTTACAGAAAGATCAAGTACTTCAACCCTGAATACATCGGAGTTAGCCCGCAGCTCTTTATCATTCATATTCTCAATCACGTACCCCTGTTTATGAGGGGTGTGATCTTTACCAGTCGAAAGCCATTCGGGGCTAACGCCCAGAACTTGAGCGATCTCAACCAACTTACGTGATGAGTTGGTTTTCCCGGAGGCTAGGCGCCAGATAGCTGGCTGCGAGACCCCAACCATCGTAGCCAATTCAGCCTGAGTTAGGCCGGCGTCAGCCATCGCTTTTTTAATACGATCTGAGAATGTGTTCATAAGAGTAAGCCTATACAAAAAGTTATTACACGGCAAATACGATAAGTTATTGCATAATCTTATTCAAGGTTATAATCTTGCTTTGTGTTTAATAACTTTTGGTATTTCCATGACCAACCAACATGTAAAAAGAGCAATCGATATTCTTGGTGGGCAAGCCGCATTAGCTAGGGCCTGTGGCGTTACTCAACCCGCTGTATTCCGTTGGCTTAATGGTAGTCGTGTAAAGGCCGACCATGTCATGTCCATTGTGAAAGCTACCAACGGCGAAGTTAAAGCTTATCAGATTCGTCCGGATCTTCCTGATACTTTTCCGCACCCATCCTCAGAGGTGTGACATGTCACACGCGAACAATGGGAAGCTCAAATATGAATGCCACCATTAAAACGTTCGACTTTAAGTCTGATGCTGGTGATCTGCTGGCTTCGGTTCGTACTGTGCAGATTGATCGCTCTCCGTGGTTTTTCGCTGTTGATGTGTGTGAGGCGTTGGGCCTGAGCGATACCAACAAAGCGCTTTTGTCGGTAGATGAAGAGGATAAGTGTGAACACGAACAGTATTCGGGTTCGGGTCGTAAACCAATGTTGGTTAATGAATCCGGGCTTTACACGCTCATTCTTAAAAGCCGCAAAAAACAGGCTAAACGCTTCAAGCGCTGGGTCACTTCCGATGTGCTGCCATCTATCCGAATGACGGGATCATACAATCTTATCCCGTCTAATAATCTTCCTGATTTTTCCGATGAGGTTGCAGCTGCTCGTGCGTGGGCCGATGAACGAGAGGCGGCACGGCGAGCAATTGGATACGCAGAACGCCAGGCAAGGTACATCCAGCATCTGGAAAATCTTTTCAGCCCGGGGATGACCCCTACGCAGTTTTGTAAGCGTCTCAACGGCGTCAATGTGCAGCAGGTGACGGCCTTTCTTGAAGAACACAACTGGCTTTATGACGATCGTCCTGAGTCCAGGCGTCCGGCGTGGCGCGTAAAGGCTTATGCGCGCGATCTTTATCTGACCGAACGCCGCCACCTTGTCGAGCATGATGATTTTGACAGTTTCGACACATATACCCCTGTCTTACTCCGCAAAGGAGCGGTGTGGATTTATCGCCAGTATCTCAAAGGTGCTCTGCCGATGAAAAAGAGCTGGAACGGGGAATTTACCCACGACAAAGAATTAGCAGGTGCAGCATGAGTAGCAAAATTTTGGGCAACGTCTGGGACGCATGCGCTGCGCATGACGTTAAGGGCGCGAAGCTAATGATTATGGCTCGCCTGGCTGACTACTCGAATGATGATGGTGTTAGTTATCCTGGGGTGGAAACAATCTGTCGCCAACTGGGGCTGGGAGAGAGCACGGTCAGGACAGCGGTTGCAGAACTTGAGTCTGCTGGCTGGTTACGTCGTGAATCACGTCGCAAAGGAAATCGTAATACGTCCAATCTTTACTACCTGAATGCCGAACGCCTTGAGGCGCTGGCACGCGCTGAACGGGATAAAGTTTCAGCAATGAAACAGCAACGCAGAGCAACCAGCTTTCACCCGTCAGATTCTGAACCTTCAAATTCTGACCCGTCAGATTCTGGACGTCCATACGGTTTTCACCCGTCAGATTCTGACAAAAATGGCGTTTTGACCCGTCAGAATCTGACCCCAGATCCACAAGGTTTAAAACATGATCCACAAGTAAATTCAAAACATGAATCGCAAGATATTGGCGCATCTGCTGGCGCGCCTGCACCAACTCGCTCTGTAAAACAGGATTATTCAACGGAGTTTGAAACAGTGTGGCAGGCATACCCTAAGCGCGCTGGTGGAAATCCCAAGTCGGCAGCATTCAAGGCGTGGAAAGCCCGCCTGAAAGACGGGGTTACCCCTGAAGCCATGCTGGCAGGCGTTAAGCGCTATGCGGCTTACTGCCTGGCGACCGGTAATACCGGCACACAGTACGTCAAGCAGGCTGCAACGTTCTTCGGCCCCGATCGCCACTTCGAAGAGTCCTGGCAGACTCCGTCCGCTCCCGGAGGTGGGCGTCGCAATGCGCTCCCTGTATCCGGCTTCAGCGAGCAGGACTATGGCGAATCGGGTTGTCAGTGGTAAAGCGGGGATAATTAAAATGTTAAATTTGTTGAATCAGCAGAAAGATCGCGCTGACCTGAAGGCAAGACAGGAGCGCCTGAACGAAGAATTAAATTTCGCACTGGAGCATAAACTTCCGTGGGGATATGGCGGCTGGGACTCAGGGAAAACCAAGACCACTACCTGCGAAAAACATGGCGAATTTGAGCGTTTCACTCTGGTAGGAAAAGATTTTCGCGGCGGTGATAATTTTAAACACTCACAGTGTCCGGAATGTCTGCGGGATGAACTTGCGGAGGTTGACGCAAAACTGCGTACACTGCGCGTTACTGAATTGCTGGATCGCGCTGGTATTGCCCGCCGCTTCGAGGATTGTGAGTTCGATAACTACCAGACTGTAAATCAGGATGCGGCGAAAAACCTCTCTGCGTGCCGGGGCTATGTTGACAACTGGGAACGCTGCTTTGATGCAGGACTGGGCCTGCTGATGGTCGGAAAATGCGGAACCGGGAAAAATCACCTGGCTGTTGCTATGACAAAAAACCTCATCCGCAACCACCTCGCCCGGGTTGAAATTACCGATGTGATGCGCGTTATGCGTGCCGTAAAAAGCACCTGGCGCCATAACTCTGAGACGACAGAAGACAGTGTGCTGGACCACTTTGCGTCGCTGGATCTGCTGATTATTGATGAGGTCGGAGTTCAGTTCGGCAGCGCCTCAGAGCTGGCTATCTTGCAGGAGATCGTCAACGCTCGCTATGAAAGTGTGCTGCCCACCATCCTGATTAGCAATCTGACCTTTGAGCAGCTTAAGGATTCCATTGGTGAGCGCATCGTTGACCGCGTGACAAACGGTGGACACAACCGGCTGGCATTCAACTGGGAAAGCTTCCGTGGCAAAGACGGGTGGTCTAAATGACGCCAGTATGGAGAAACGATGATCTGGAAGGTGCGGTAATTGGCGCTATTTTTCTGCGCGGTGCTGATCATGAGGTTCTTGAAATCATTTCCCGCCTGCCAGCAAGCGTTTTTTATGTGCGGCAGTACCGTGAAATTTATTCCGGCATATGCCGTCAGGTGCGTGGAACGGGGGTTATTGATCCTCTTCTGCTTTGCGAGAGCATGCCGGAGCAGAGTGCGGTTATTATGGCGTCAGGGCAAATAGCCTGGGCGAAATCAGCGCTGGTTTCCTACGTTTCTGTGCTGGAACGTAACGCAGCTGTACGCGATGCGGAAGTGGTGATTGAAAATGCCCTTGCAGGAATCCGGGCAGCGGCCAATGGTGAGAGTGCAGTTGAAGCGCTGAAATCTGCACAGGCCAGCATCGCGACTATCTCCCTTTCCGCAAACACCGTACAGCCAGTTCATATTGATGAAATCCTGCCTGCTGTCGTTGATCGTGTTGATGCCCGGCATCAGGGGCTGGAGACAGCAAAAAGCCTGCTCACTGGCATTGAAGAGCTGGACGAGAAAACAGGCGGTATTGAACCCACGGATCTGGTGTTTATCGCTGCCCGGCCATCAATGGGTAAAACCGAACTGGCGCTTGATATTATCGACAAGGTATCGGAGCAGGGGCGTGGTGTATTGTTCTTCACCATGGAGATGGCCAGCATTCAGATTGGTGAACGAATGGTATCTGCCGCCGGTGGTATGTCAGTTTCCCGACTCAAGGCTGCGGCGAAGTTTGACGATGAGGACTGGGCGCGGTTATCAACCGGTGTTGGTCGTCTTACCGGACGCCCGATCTGGATGGTGGACGCTACCAATCTGACGGTTGAGCAAATCCAGCAGGTCGCCACCAGTCACCAGATTGCCCACCCGGAAATTTCCCTGGTGGTCATTGATTACCTCTTACTCATTAAGATCCAGAGTACGGCACGTTATGACCTCGCTGTAGGTGAAATTTCAAAGGGGTTAAAAAATCTGGCTAAGGCAAACCAGACTCCCGTAATCGCATTGAGCCAGCTTTCGCGAGGCGTGGAGTCCCGACCGAACAAACGCCCAATGAACTCCGACCTTAAGAACTCAGGCGAAATAGAGGCTGATGCCGACATCATCATGATGCTTTACCGTGACGAGGTATATAACCCTGAGTCACCAGCAAGGGGGATCGCGGAAATCAATATCACCAAACAGCGTAACGGCGTTCTTGGGACCGTGTACCGTCGTTTTTATAACGGACATTTTCTCCCGGTAGACCAGGAAGAAGCCAGGCGGAAATCAGCACCACAGCAAAAATCACAACCTCGACGTTATGCAAAAGCCTAAGGAGTCAGCAATGGATCGTCTTATTCGCGAAATGTCGTATTTATTCACCAAAAAGCGTTTTGAGGAACTTCAGGAAGCGGCTTGTGAAATAGCGACAGGACACAGTGATTTTCCGGAATGTTTTGGGCTCATTGCTGATGCTATAGCGGAATTTGTTGAAGGAACTCCCGAAGATGAATGGCGTGAGCATGAAAAAATCTTTATGCACTACGTTGCGATGCGTGCGCTGTCACTGTGGGGGAATGGTGAAAAGGTGATGGATGTTGGCTGGGCACATCCTGGCTGGTTCGGTACAGCAGAGAAGGGAGATACCATCCAATGAAATTGGAATCATCCTTAAAACATTTCAGCCCTCAGGGGATGCACATCAGCGACGGTGTGAAAGGCACATCACCGGATCGGATCACCGGCACTGATGTTATGGCGGCCATCGGCACCACCAGCAGCCGCGCACGATTCGGCCTGGCTGCTTTCTTCGGCAAAGCGGGGATCAGCAAGACGGATGAACAACTGGCGGTTCAGGCACTGGCGCGTCACGCGATGGCGACGGCTCCGAAGAATGTCAGAAAGGCCGCAGGGACTGAGTTCGGCTGGTGCATGCAGGTACTGGCGCAGTTTGCATTTTCTGAGTATTCCCGTTCTGCGGCCACCAGCGCGACATGTCACAGTTGCAATGGTTCCGGGCGTGTAACGGTGACCCGGACAATCCGCAAGGTATCTTACCCGTGGGGTAAAGCTCCATACTGGGCCAGCAAGTCCCGCGCTGTTCGTCCGTCAGACTGGGAGCAATGGAACGAGGTCACGGAGAGTGTCCCGGCTGTCTGTGAAGTTTGTGAAGGTAAGGGAACGATAAGCGCCCGGTGTCGCTGCGGTGGCAAAGGGGAGGTGCTCGATCGCAAGGCTACGAAAGAGCATGGGGCGCCGGTATTCAAAATCTGTGAGCGTTGTGGTGGTGAAGGGTATTCGAGAGTGTCTTCTGCGACCGTTCACCGCGCTATTCTCAGACGTCTACCGAACCTCCATCAGTCGTCGTGGTCCCGCAACTGGAAGCCATTATATAAAATGCTGGTGGATGTGTTGCACAAGGGGGAGAGACACGCTGCGTTAGAGTTTGAGAAGGCAACCAGTTATTGATGTGATTGGAACAAATGCCGACAATTTTTTGCACGATAAGGTTGACTTTGCATAAAACTGTCCTGTATCCTTCCAATCGTGGGATATTACGCCTGCACGACATTAAACCCGCCCAAGCGCGGGTTTTTTTATGCTTATCACATCAGTAAATAAGTTGTTTTGATATCATGCCCCCTTTAATAAAGGAGGTTCTGATGAGCAGTGAAGATAATGTGTTAGGAAAAATAGAGAGAGTCGCAACAACTCAGAAAATTGAAGAGGTGAATCAAGCTCTTTCTAACGGGTGGATGATAATCAGAACTAGTGAAGATGTTATTCCATTGGATGATGGTGGTAAGACGACCTACATCACCTATCACCTTGGCAAGCCAAGAAAAATACCGACCTAACAACGTCTTATCTAAAACAAACTATTTCAAAATAGGCTGCCTCTCCGGGCGGCCTTTTTTATTTCCCCTCAATTCTGAGAGGACTCACAGCAATAGAGGGGGCTAAATGTCCGATCCTGTAACTGGCACTGGCGCGACACTCTTTGGTGGGCTGGTGGGGTCCGTAATTTACGGAATTTTCACTCATACCGATTTTGGTGTCGTGTTTGGCGCGTTTGGCGGTGCGGTTTTTTACGTTGCAACGGCAGCAAACCTTACTCGCGGTCGCTTGGGGGCATATTTTATTACATCTTTCATCGTTGGCGTGCTCGGTGCCGGTTTGTTGGGATCAAAACTCGCTGCATGGACAGGCTACAGCGATCGTCCGCTGGATGCTCTTGGTGCCGTTATCCTTTCTGCTCTGTGTATCAAGATACTGACGTTTCTGAACAGTCAGGATCTAAATAGCCTGTTCGGTATGCTTTCGCGTCTGCGCGGAGGAGGGGGCAATGTTAAATGATCCTTCTGCTTTCTTTAATGCGTTAATTTGTGGGGTGATTGTGGTTGCGCTGATGTTCTACCAGCGTGGCGGCGCGAGACATCGCCCTCTGATATCGCTGGTGGCCTACTTCACAGTGCTGGTATATGCCAGCGTCCCATTCCGGTATCTGTTCGGTCTCTATCAGGAATCACACTGGATGGTAGTCATCGTTAATTTGATCATCTGCGCCGCCGTACTATGGGCTCGGGGAAACGTGGCGCGTCTCATAGATACTCTGAGGCACTAATGACTAAAGACGAAATTTTTGACGCCATTCTCGGTAAAGAAGGGGGTTACGTTAATCATCCTGACGATAAAGGCGGGCCAACAAACTGGGGAATTACGCAAGCGGTAGCTCGGGCCCACGGGTACACCGGAGATATGCGGAACCTCACCCGCCAGCAGGCGCTGGATATTCTGACAGCTGACTACTGGACGGGCCCACGCTTCGACCTTGTTTCTGAGGTGTCACCAGCCATCGCCGCCGAACTCTGCGACACGGGCGTAAACATGGGCCCATCGGTTCAGACCAAATGGTTTCAGCGCTGGCTGAACGTGTTCAACATTCAGGGCTCACTTTATCCCGATCTGATTGCAGATGGCTTTATCGGTCCGCGAACTATCAGCGCGCTGAAAAGCTATCTTTCTCGTCGCGGGAAAGAGGGCGAACTGGTTATGCTCCGCGCCCTGAATTGCAGTCAGGGTCAACGTTATCTCGAACTGGCAGAACAGCGCAGCGCGAACGAGACGTTTGTTTATGGCTGGGTAAAGGAGCGGGTGGTTATATGACGCTGGAGATGATTATCGGGCTGGCCGCAGCGGTGATTGCCGCTATCGCTGGTGCTTTTGGTTTCGGCCATGCGCGCGGCACCAGTAAAGCGGAAGCCAAAGCCGAAAGGCAGCGCACCGAAGAGAACGCAGCGGCAACGGTGGCGGCAGCAGAGCGACAGGCAGAAGTAACCAGAGAGGCCAGTGATGTGCAAGAAACTGTTAAGCGTATGCCTGATGATGACGTTGATCGTGAGTTGCGTGAACAATTCACCCGCCCCGGTAGTCGTTGATACAGGGTGCCTGTGGACGCGAATTCTCTACCTGACCGACCACGACATCGATGTGCTGGACAAGCAGACGAAGCGCGACATCCTGGCGCATAACAAAGCGTGGCAGACGAACTGTCAGAAACAAAATTAATCTTATTTCTGAGTTTAAAGAGCTGGAGCCTTAGGCTCCAGCATCATCTTAGTCCTTCTTGGTTTGGTATTGGAGATAGGTTTCTATAACATCTTTATCTTCTTTAGTAAGTGATTCTTTTTTCTCTATGCTTTCTGCTAACTTCTTGAGCACTTGATCAAAGTCAAAAATCCCTTTTTTGTTAATAAGATGGACTTGCTGCTGCACTATCTGACGCAAAACCCACACTTCGATGCGAAGCCTGTCGCATGTTCCTTCAAGTGCGTGTAACCGTTGCTCTACAGTCATATTTGAACGTTGATCTTCTATCATATTATCTCCTTTTCAAAGAGTGTGTATTTTGGCAAAAATCCTGAGTTTAAGTTGAGCTTTTGTCAGAAAATATTACTTTCAGGCAATTTTATTGTGTCGTACTAGCATGCCAAGGTAGGCCCCTCATGTTGAGTAAAATCATGGCATGTGTAGCGAGTGGCCCATCACTCACACCTGAAGATTGCCAGAAGCTCCATATTGCTAACATTCCTGTTATTGCTGTCAATAGTTCCTGGCGTTCCGCACCATTCTGTTCAGCTATCTATGCAGCAGATTGCTGCTGGTGGGAAGAAAACCACCGCATGATCGCTTCACCTGCTGAAAGATGGTGCGGCGATGAGTTTACCGCCCGCCGCTTTGGTATTAACTGCTTTCCCTCCGCGTTGCCTGGTTCCTTCAACTCCGGGCAACGCGCCATTGAACTGGCGCTCCATCTGGGCGCGCACCGTGTTCTGCTTCTGGGGTACGACTGCTCAATACGGCACGGCACCCACTGGCACGGCAACCACCAGTTGCTGGCTAATCCGGATAAATTCAGCGTGGCGCGCTGGCATGATGAGTTCAGCCGCCTGCTGGCTATCGCTGGTGGTACCGAAATTATTAACTGTTCCCGCTATACGCGGCTTACCTGCTTTCCCCGCCAGCCGTTAGAGGCTGCGCTTTCTCTGTAGGACATTTATGGCATTAAGACGAAAGGTCTGCATCCGAGGGATGTACGGGCTTGGTGATTCTATTTATCAGCGTGCGTTTGTGCGTCAGTTCCCTGGCGCGTTCCTGCGTACTCCATGGCCGGAGCTTTACTCTGATCTGGATGTGCGATTTGTCCGCTCCGGTACCAGCCTGCGAACGCAGCGTAAAAATGAAGAGAAAACGGGCGTGGTGTATGTGCGGGAACCGGCGCGCCCGTCAGAAGTCCTGACTATCTTCTATGGTCCGGAAGAGCTGAAGAAAGGTTCCATTGTTGACGCCATGACATGGCAGTTCGGCAAGGCGGCCAGCGTGTTCGATTTGCCGTCGTATGGTGAGTCACCAGTGACGGTGGATAAGCCGATCGCAGTGATTCGTCCTGCAACCGTCCGTAAAGAGTGGGCGAACCCGGCACGCAATCCTGAACCGAAATATCTGGCCGCTGCTGCCAGGGAACTGCGCAAGCATTTCTACGTAGTAAGCCTGGCTGATCTGGAAGATGGGGAAGAGTGGCTGGTGGGTGAGCCACCTGAAGCCGATTTGCAGCTGCACAGCGGCGAGCTGTCTCTAACCGAAATGCTGGCGCTGGTGGAACATGCCGCCGTTGTCGTTTCTGGTGTGGGCTGGGCGCTGCCTGCGGCAGTCTGCTACAAAACGCCTGTTTTCATCATTCAGGGCGGCTGCGGCGCCCACAATGCCCCGCATATCGTTACAGATCCTGAAATGGACCTGTCCCGTGTCGGCTGGGCGCAGCCCGATGATTACTGCATGTGCGCCAGCATGGAACACGACTGCAACAAGCACATCACAGGTTTTCTGGACAAATTCAAAGGCTGGTTACATGACACTGTTCTCAAATGAACTGCAAAACGGCCTGGTGTGGTTGCCCGAGCTGGGGATGGGACGTTATCCCGTTCCTGCTGACCGGCCCTATAACGAGGATTACTTCGCGCGCTATCAGGCAATGGCCGATACATCTATGGGGCAGCAACTGACGGCGGCACGTATTCAGCTTGTGATGCGCCACTATCATGGGCCGGTGCTGGATGTGGGGATCGGCTCAGGTCAGTTCGTCAGCAGTTACCCCGGCGCGCTGGGCTTCGATGTTAATCCTGCGGGCGTGGCCTGGCTGCATGAACGTAATGCTTACGCCGATCTGTATGCCAGCCGCTGGCGGGCGCTTACGATGTGGGATGTGCTGGAGCATATCGATGATCCGGAACGCGCGGTACGACAGGCGAAAGAGTTCGTTTTTGTTTCGCTCCCGATATTTGACAACGCTGAACATATTCTGACTTCCCGCCATTACCGTAAGGATGAGCACATCTGGTACTGGACGCATGAAGGGCTGCTGATGTGGTTCGAAGCGCAGGGATTCACCTGTGTTGAGCACAACACGATTGAAAGCAGGCTGGGGCGCGACGGGATAAGCAGCTACGCATTCCGGAGGAAATAGCATGCCACCGAGAACGCCGAAAGCCTGTAGAAAACGAGGCTGCCGGAACACAACGACCGATCGCAGCGGCTACTGTGATGAGCATAAAGGTGATGGCTGGCAGCAGTACAAGCCCGGCCAGACACGCCACCAGCGAGGCTACGGAACTGCATGGGATCGACGGCGCATTCGGATACTGAAGCGTGATGGCGGGCTCTGTTGTGAGCACCGCAGGCAGGGGGTGGCTGTCGAGGCTCGCCACGTTGACCACATCATTCCTAAATCTCAGGGCGGCACGGATGATGATACGAATCTGCAAAGTCTCTGCACCGCCTGCCACCGGGCGAAGACAGCCCGCGAAGGACGCCACCCCGGGGGGAGGTAAAATCTCTCCCGCCTTTGCCTTCCCGGACTGCCCGCCTCATCAAATTTTTACGCGCCCAAAATAAGAAACTTTTTTCGGGAAGGTTTTGCCTATTGATAAAGGGGATTTTATGGGGGGTGTTGTTAGATCTTCAGGTGGAGGTCGAAAACGGATTTTACCCGTCGGACAAAAAAGCAAACTGACCAGGATCGCGCCGCCTGATGAACTGATGGGGGATGTCGCGATCCGTCTCTGGAAAACACAGAGCAAAATTTTAATTGAACGCGGCGTGTTTGAACTGGAGGACGCCCCGATTTTGCTGGCGTACTGCAATGCGTTTCATCTGATGCTTGAAGCCGAAAATATTATTGCGAAAGACGGCCTGACGGTATCCAGCGAAATGGGCGGTGAAAAAAAACACCCGGCCATTAATGTCAGAAATGACTCTGTATCGCAACTCGCCCGTCTGGGTTCACTTCTTGGGTTAGACCCGCTCAGCCGCATTCGTATGACCAGCGGCAAAAATGATCCGGACGATGAAGGGAATGAATTTGATGAGTTTGACTGATGGCTACATATCCGAACGTCAATGCGGCGAACCAGTATGCGCGGGACGTCGTGAACGGGAAGATTCTGGCCTGCCGGTTAACCATTCTTGCCTGTCAGCGACATCTGGACGATCTGGAGCGCGCTAAAGATCCAAAATGGCCTTACCGCTTCGATAAAAATAAGGCAGAGCGATTTCTGCGATTTGCCCAGAAAATGCCGCATACCTCCGGCGAATGGGCGCGTAGAAAGCTGCGTATTGAGTTTGAACCCTGGCAAAAGTTTTCTCTGGGCGTGCCGTTCGGCTGGGTACGCAGGGATAACGGGTTTCGCCGGTTCACGGAAATATACATTGAGGTGCCGCGTAAAAACGGTAAATCGGCGATTGCTGCCGCTGTCGGGAATTACATGTTCTGCGCTGATGGCGAGTATGCGGCGGAAGTTTACTGTGGCGCCACGACCGAAAAACAGGCGTGGAAAGTGTTTGCACCCGCGCTGGCGATGGTGAAGAAACTCCCGTCACTGCGTCAGAAATTCAGCATCAAGCCTTGGGCGAAGAAAATGACCCGCCCTGATGGTTCGTTGTTTGCACCCGTTATCGGTGACCCCGGCGACGGCGATTCACCGTCCTGCGCCATCATCGATGAGTATCACGAGCATGATACTGATGCGCTCTATACCACGATGACCACCGGGATGGGGGCGCGTGAACAGCCCATCACGCTGATCATCACGACAGCGGGCTTTGATATTGCTTCCCCCTGCTATGAGAAACGCGCACAGGTTGTCGAAATACTGGAACGCATCAGGGAAGGGGGCGAAAACGAGGCTATTTTTGGGATTATTTATACCCTTGATGACGAAGACGATTGGACTCAGCCGGAAGCACTCATTAAGGCGAATCCAAACTATGGCGTGTCGATAAAAGACAGTTTTCTCAGGGCGAAGCAGTTGCTGGCGATGTCCACGCCGAGCCAGACCAACAAGATCCTGACGAAACACTTCAATAAATGGGTAAGTTCTAAAGCGGCTTACTACAACTTACAGAAGTGGATGGCAGCAGCGGATAAGACGCTGAAATTGTCAGACTTTGCCGGGGAAGAGTGTTATCTGGGCATCGACCTGGCATCAAAACTGGATCTGAACGCCGTCGTGCCGATTTTTCGGCGAGAAATAGACGGCCTGAGCCATTACTACTGTGTTTCGCCTCTCTTCTGGGTGCCGGAAGATACCGTATACGCCACGGACCCGGCGTTGAAAACGATCGCCGACCGTTACCAGTCCTTTGTTAATCAGGGCGTGCTGGTTCCGTCGGACGGGGCAGAGGTGGATTACCGCCTTATTTTCGAAGCGATCCTGAAATTACGTGAAACCGTGAAAATAGCGGCGAGCCCGATTGACCCTTATGGCGCCACAGGCCTTTCCCATATGTTGCAGGATGAAGGGCTGGAGCCCGTCACCATCACCCAGAACTACACCAACATGAGCGACCCGATGCGGGAGATTGAGGCCGCGATCGCTGCTGGCCGCTTCCATCACGACGGTAATCCGCTGATGACATGGTGTGTGTCAAACGTTGTCGGGAAGTATCTGCCTGGCAGTGATGATGTTGTCCGCCCGGTCAAAGAGGGCGGTGGTAACAAAATCGATGGTGCCGTCGGCATGATGATGGGTGTTGGCCGCGCAATGCTGAACGAGCCAAAAGATTTTCTCTCCAATCTTGATCCAGACGAGGACGTTTTATTCCTGTGAAATCACTAATTATCGATGTCGCCGGGCTGTCTGGCTTTGGCGCGCTGGTGGGCGGTATTTACCTAAAATACGGCGCCGCGACTGCGCTTATGGCTGGCGGTGCCGGGCTTCTGTTATGGGCGCTGCTGGCAGCAAGGGGATCAAAATGCTGATTAATGCCATGTTCAGAAGCAACTCGCTTGAAAATCCGGCTGTTCCGTTGACTGCTGAAGCGGCCGAAAACGACGGGATTTTTAACGGTGACGTGATCGTTAACCCCAAAACGGCGATGAAGCTGGCGGCGGTGTATGCCTGTATTTACGTCATTTCCTCTAACGTTGCCCAGATGCCGCTACACGTTATGCGGCGAACCGGGAAGTTTGTGGAGCCAGCGCGGGATCACCCCGTTTTTTATCTGGTTCATGATGAGCCGAACGACTGGCAAACCAGCTATAAATGGCGCGAGCTGAAACAGCGCCATATCCTCGGCTGGGGAAATGGCTATACCCACGTAAAGCGTAATCGCCGGGGTGAAGTTATCCAGCTTGAAGCCTGCATGCCATGGGAAACGACGCTGCTGAATACTGGCGGGCGCTACACCTACGGCATGTACAACGAAGAGGGCTCTTTTGCTATCAGCCCTGACGACATGATCCACATCCGGGCGCTGGGGAATAACCAGAAGATGGGGCTGAGTCCGATACTCCAGCACGCCGAAACGATCGGTATGGGGATGAGCGGGCAGAAATATACCGAGAGCTTTTTTAGCGGGAATGCCCGTCCGGCGGGGATTGTGTCGGTAAAAGGGGAACTTAACGACAACTCCTGGGATCGTCTCAAAAAGATGTGGCAGAAAGCCTCTGCCATGCTGCGCAGCCAGGAAAACAGAACCATGTTGCTGCCGGCAGAGCTGGATTATAAAGCTCTGACCGTCTCCCCTGTTGATGCCCAGCTCATCGACATGATGAAGCTTAACCGTTCAATGATTGCCGGAATTTTCAACGTACCGGCACACATGATTAACGACCTGGAAAAAGCGACATTCTCCAATATCTCCGAGCAGGCCATTCAGTTTGTGCGTTACACGATGATGCCCTGGGTAACGAACTGGGAGCAGGAGATAAACCGTCGTCTGTTCACCCGCGCCGAGCGG
Source organism: Citrobacter sp. CK191 (assembly GCF_030333435.1). Lineage (NCBI taxonomy): Bacteria > Pseudomonadati > Pseudomonadota > Gammaproteobacteria > Enterobacterales > Enterobacteriaceae > Citrobacter > Citrobacter sp. CK191. The sequence continues at coordinate 158,792 of NZ_JAOWFX010000028.1, forward strand.
GAGGCCGGGTATTACGTCCGCTTTAACCTGACAGGCCTGCTGCGCGGCACGCCGAAAGAGCGTGCTCAGTTCTACCACTTTGCCATCACTGATGGCTGGATGAGCCGCAACGAGGCTCGCGCCTTTGAGGATATGAACCCTAAAGACGGGCTCGACGAGATGCTGGTGAGCGTCAACGCCGCAGATCCGGCAAAAGATTTTAAAGACGACGATAAAACGGAGGGCAATTCCGATGAGTGACGATCGGGAAATACGCTGCTACAGCGGCGAAGTCAGGGCCGAGCAGCACGATCAACAGCCGACGCGCATTATCGGTTATGGCTCGGTGTTTAATTCGCGCTCTGAACCGCTATGGGGGTTCCGCGAAATTATCAAGCCAGGCTCGTTTGATGACGTGCTGGGCGACGATGTACGTGGCCTGTTCAACCATGATCCTAACTTTATTCTGGGGCGCAGCGCGTCCGGTACGCTGACGGTTTCGACCGATGAGCGTGGTTTGCGTTACGACATCGAAGCACCCGACACCCAGACCATCCGCGATCTGGTGCTGGCACCGATGCTGCGCGGCGACATCAACCAGTCCAGTTTTGCCTTCAAGGTCGCCCGGGACGGCGAGCGCTGGTATGAGGATGAAGAGGGCGTGGTTATTCGTGAGATTTCGCGTTTCTCGCGTCTCTTTGATGTCAGCCCCGTAACGTATCCGGCGTACCAGGAAGCTGATTCCGGGGTTCGCTCCCTGAAAGCCTGGCAGGAAGCACGCGACAGCGGCGCGCTGAAGCTTGCCATTAACCAACGAATGGCGCGTGAGCGCGTCCTGACACTTCTTAATGCATAAGGAAACATCCATGAAGCTTCATGAAATGAAACAAAAGCGCAATACCATCGCGACCGAAATGCGTGCGCTGAATGAAAAGATCGGCGATAACGCCTGGACTGATGAGCAGCGCACTGAATGGAATAAGGCTAAAACCGAGCTGGAAGGGCTGGATGAGCGTATTGCCCGCGAAGAAGAGTTGCGCGATATGGATCAGAAATACATCGATGATAAAAGCGATGAGCAGCGCGACAATCTGGATAAGGATAACGGTAAAAAGCCGGATGAACAGCGCGGCCAGATTTTTGATAAATGGATGCGCCACGGTGCCAGTGAGCTGACCGCTGAAGAGCGTAAGGCCCTGCGTGAGCTGCGTGCTCAGGGTGTCGCGCCGGATGAAAAGGGCGGCTATACCGTGCCGGACACTTTCCTTGCGAAAGTCGTCGAGCAGATGAAGGCTTACGGTGGTATCGCCAGCGTGGCGCAGATCCTGACAACCTCCGACGGACGCACTATGGAATGGGCAACGGCTGACGGTACAGCCGAGGTCGGTGTCCTGCTTGGCGAGAATGAAGAAGCCGGTGAAGAAGATACCGAATTTGGCATGGACAGCCTGGGCGCGCTGAAAATGACCTCCAAAATCATCCGCGTGTCTAACGAACTGTTGCAGGACAGCGCGATCGACATGGAAGCTTATCTTGCCCGCCGCATTGCAGAGCGTATCGGCCGTGGTGAAGCGCGTTATCTGATTCAGGGTACCGGTGCCGGCACACCGAAACAGCCGAAAGGTCTGGCCGCCTCCGTGAGTGGCACCACGCAGACTGCGGCTGCCGCTGCGGTGAAGTGGCAGGAAATTCTGGCGCTGAAGCACAGCATTGATCCGGCATACCGTCGCGGTCCGAAGTTCCGCCTGGCATTTAACGACAATACGCTGAAACTCATCAGCGAGATGGAAGATGGTCAGGGGCGTCCGCTGTGGCTGCCGGATATCGTTGGCGTGGCACCAGCCTCTGTGCTGAATGTGCCGTATGTTATCGATCAGGAGATTGATGATATCGGGGCGGGTAAAAAATTCATGTTCTGCGGTGACTTTGACCGCTTTATTATCCGCCGCGTGCGCTACATGATCCTGAAACGCCTGGTGGAACGTTACGCTGAGTTTGATCAGACCGGCTTCCTGGCGTTCCATCGCTTCGACTGCATCCTGGAAGACACCTCCGCCATTAAAGCGCTGGTGGGCAAAGGCAGCGCCAGCAGCTGATAACCTTTATCACGGAACAACAGTCCGCCGCGTAATGCGGTTTTTTTGTGCCCGCAATCTGGCGGGCACAGGAGGCTTTATGCTGCTGAAGATGGAAGAAATCAAACTCCAGCTCCGGCTGGACGAGGATTTTACCGACGAGGACAGCTTGCTGGAGTTGCTGGGAAACGCGGTACAGAGCCGGACTGAGAATTTTCTCAACCGTAAGCTGTATGCAACTGAACCAACTGACGATCCCGACGGGCTGGTGATGTCGGATGACGTGAAGCTGGCCTTACTGATGCTTGTCACCCACTTCTACGAGAACCGCTCGGCGGTCACTGAGGTTGAAAAACTTGAGTTACCGATGAGCTTCAAATGGCTGGTCGGGCCTTACAGGTATATCCCGCTATGAAACTCAGACAGGCGCAGACCAGCGCGACCTACATTTTGCCGGACCCGGGCGAACTGGATAAGCGCGTTACCATTCGCCTGCGGGTGGATGAGCCGGATGATGATTTTGGCGTGTCCCCCACGTATCCGGATGAAATCCGTACCTGGGCAAAGATGGCGCAACCCGGTGCTGCTGCTTACCAGGGTTCCGTGCAGACAGAGAACACCGTAACGCACTATTTCACGATCCGCCGGCGCCGGAATATTACCGCCGATCATGAGGTGGTCTGTGACGGTCAGAGTTACCGCATCCGGCGTGTGCGTGACCTGAACAGTAAGCGCCGCTTTTTGCTGCTTGAATGCGAGGAACTCGGCACGGATCGGGGAGCTGGCTATGCAGAACAAAGCATTTTTACACGTTGATTTTGAACAGCCGAAAGAGCTGGTTTTCAATCGCGCCCGCATGCGACGGGCGTTTGTCACCATTGGTCAGGTACATATGCGGGATGCCCGCCGTCTGGTCATGCGTCGGGGACGCTCTGCACCTGGCGAAAACCCGGCATACCGTACAGGGAAACTGGCCCGCTCAATAGGTTATTACGTTCCTCGCGCATCCAGACGACGCCCAGGTTTGATGGTGAAGATTGCTCCCAACCAGAAGAACGGTGAGGGGAATCGCCATATTTCCGGTGCCTTTTATCCGGCGTTTCTGTTCTACGGCGTGCGCCGTGGCGCGAAACGTAAAAAAGGCCATCATCGCGGTGCGTCCGGTGGCAGTGGCTGGAGAATCGCCCCACGCAATAACTATATGGCGGAGGTGCTGGAGCGGCGCCGCAGCTGGACCCGCTATGTGCTGTCGCGTGAGCTGCGCAGGTCCCTGCGTCCCCAGAGAAGGAAAAAGAAATGAAACTGACACCCATTGTGGCCGCGCTGCGTGGCCGCTGCCCGCGTTTTGAAAATCGTGTGGGTGGTGCCGCGCAGTTTAAAGCGATCCCGGAGTCCGGAAAGTTGAAACTGCCCGCCGCCTATGTCGTACCGTCAGAGGATGTGACAGGGGAACAACGTTCCCAGACAGACTACTGGCAGGATTTGACGGAGGGCTTTTCCGTCATTGTCGTCCTCAGTAATGAGCGCGACGAAAAAGGCCAGTGGGCATCTTATGATGCGGTGCATGATGTTCGTCATGAACTCTGGAAAGCCCTGCTGGGCTGGTGTCCTGATCCGAACGCCCATGAAATTCAGTACGCTGGCGGCATGCTGCTGGAGCTGAACCGCTATGAACTCTATTACCAGTTCGACTTCACGGTGAAGTATGAGATTGACGAGGCAGACACACGCCAGCAGGACGATCTCGACGCGCTGGATGATCTGAAACTGATTAGCATCGATGTGGACTACATCGACCCCGGCGACGGGCCGGACGGTAATATTGAACACCGCGCTGAAATCTCATTCCCGTAATCACCCCATACCTGACTGGAAAAAATAATGTTTGTGAAACCCAAAGAGGGGCGGTCCGTTCCGGATCCCGCCCGAGGCGACCTTTTGCCTGCTGCCGGGCGAAATGTTGAGGAAAGCGCCTGGTGGTACCGCCGGGAAGCCGCCGGTGACATCGAGAAAATCTCACGTAAAGGGGATAAAAAATGACCGTAAGCTTTAACACTATACCGGCGGATAACCGGGTGCCGCTGTTTTATGCCGAAATGGATAACAGCGCGGCGAATACCGCCCTGGGTGGTGCTCCCTCCCTCCTTATCGGGATGGCATTACCGGAATCAGATATGCCGCTGAATCAACTGGTGATCATGCCATCGAAGGACCTGGCAAAAAAAATGGCAGGCCGTGGCAGCCAGCTGGCGCGTATGGTTGAAGCATATCGCCAGGTTGATCCGTTCGGAGAACTCTGGGTGATTGCCGTACCTGATAATGGCGAGGTGGCAACCGGTACAGTGACGGTTACCGGCACCGTGACAGATGCAGGTTCCGTGAATCTTTATGTCGGTACCCGTAAGGTGCAGGTGACGGTGGCGACGGGGGACACTGGCGATCAGGTAGCACAGGCGCTGGTGAGCGTTATCAACAACTATCCTGATTTGCCTGTGAGTGCTGAATACCAGGGTACATCCGGCGGAGACGCTCAGGGTACCGTTAATCTTTCTGCGGTGAACAGCGGGACGGTGGGCAACAGCATCCCGTTAACCCTGAACTACTACGGTACCGCCAGCGGTGAAGAAACTCCCGCCGGGCTGAGTATCCAGATCGGCAAAATGAGCGGTGGTGCAGGCGATCCTGACCTGTCTGAGTCGATTGCCGCGATGGGGGACGAGCCTTTTGACTATATCGGCCTGCCGTTCAGTGATGCGAACTCCCTTCAGGCGATGTCTGTTGAAATGAACGACAGCTCCGGACGCTGGAGCTACATTCGCCAGCTTTATGGTCATGTCTACACGGCCAGGACCGGAACGCTGTCTGATCTGGTGACCTATGGTGATACGTTCAACTATCAGCACATCACCATTGCCGGTTATGAGAAAGAGGTACAGACGTGTGTTGATGAGCTGGTGGGCTATCGTCTGGCGCGGGCAGCTGTTTTCCTGCGTATCGATCCGGCACGTCCTACGCAGACCGGAGAACTCACCGGTGCGCTACCTGCACCAACCGGCAAGCGCTTTACCATCACCGAGCAGCAGTCCCTGCTGAAGCATGGGATTGCGACCGCGTACACGGAAGCTGGCGTGCTGCGCATCCAGCGTGACATCACCACTTACAAAACCAATGCCTACGGTGTGGCGGATAACAGCTATCTCGACAGCGAGACGCTGCATACCAGCGCTTATGTGCTGCGCCGCCTGAAATCGGTGATCACCAGCAAATATGGCCGCCATAAACTGGCGAACGACGGTACCCGCTTCGGTCCCGGCCAGGCGATTGTCACGCCAGCCGTTATCCGTGGTGAGCTGGGTTCAACGTACCGACAACTGGAACGTGAGGGCATTGTGGAAAACTTTGACCTGTTCCAGCAATACCTGATTGTTGAGCGTAACGCGAACGATCCGAACCGTCTGGATGTGCTGTTCCCGCCGGATTATGTCAACCAGCTGCGCGTGTTTGCTGTGCTTAACCAGTTCCGCCTGCAATACAACGAGGAGGCCGCATAATGGCAAAGATTGCTGGAACGACGTATTTCAAAATTGACGGCCAGCAGCTGTCGATCACCGGGGGTATTGAAGTCCCCATGAACACAAAAGTTCGTGATGACGTGATCGGCCTGGACGGTTCTGTTGACTACAAGGAGACGAGCCGGGCTGCGTATACGAAGGTCACGGCCAAAGTGCCGAAGAACTTCCCTGTCAGCAAAATCACATCGTCTGATGCCATGACCATCACATCAGAGCTGGCAAATGGTCAGGTGTACGTTCTCTCAAACGCCTGGCTGCACGGCGAGGCCAACCATAACCCCGAAGAGGGCACGGTGGATCTGGAGTTCCACGGTGAGGAAGGATTTTACCAATGACAAAAGAACTGGTGCTTAAAAAGCCGATTATGGCGCACAACGAAAAGCTTCATGTGCTGGAGCTGCGTGAGCCATCCTATGATGAAATTGAGGCGACGGGGTTTCCGTTTACAGTTTCCGCTGAAGGGGCGGTAAAACTGGACAGTTCCGTCGCGCTGAAATATCTCCCGCTACTTGCTGGGATCCCCCGTTCTTCGGCGGCGCAGCTGACAAAACTGGATATTTTCAAAGGCTGCATGCTGATCCTCAATTTTTTTACCCAATCGGAGACGGAGGAAACCTCAGAAGCCGGCTCTACAACACAGCACACTACTGGCGAATAAACCCCCTTGAACTCCGGCGGGCGGCTATATCCGATTTTCTGGATCTGGAATCGGAGGCCGTCCGCATCAATGAGGAAATAAAGCATGGCTGACAGTTTCCAGTTAAAAGCCATCATCACCGCCGTTGACCAGTTATCCGGCCCGCTGAAAGGGATGCAGCGGGAACTGAAGGGGTTTCAGAAGGAAATGGCAGGGCTGGCGCTGGGGGCTGCCGCTGCCGGAACGGCAATTCTTGCTTCGCTGGCAATGCCGGTGAATTCTGCCATTGGCTTCGAATCGAAAATGGCCGACATCCGTAAGGTGGTTGACGGGCTGGACGATAAAAAAGCCTTTGCACAGATGAGCGACGATATTCTGACCCTGTCAACCCGGTTGCCAATGGCGGCGGAAGGTATCGCCGAAATCGTTGCTGCCGGGGGGCAGTCCGGTATTGCCCGCAGTGATCTGATGCAGTTTGCAAACGATGCGGTGAAGATGGGTGTGGCGTTTGACACCACTGCTGAAGAGTCAGGCCAGATGATGGCGCAGTGGCGGACGGCGTTCAAACTGACACAGGATGATGTGGTTGTCCTCGCTGATAAAATTAACTATCTGGGGAATACCGGTCCGGCGAATGCGAAGAAGATTTCTGATATCGTGACGCGGATCGGGCCATTAGGCAGTGTTGCCGGGGTGGCCTCCGGTGAAATTGCGGCGATGGGAGCCACCATTGCCGGGATGGGCGTAGAGTCTGAGATTGCGTCAACCGGCATCAAAAACTTTATGCTGTCGCTTACCGCCGGAAACTCCGCGACGAAGTCGCAGAAGCGGGCGATGGCTTTTCTGAAGCTGAATCCGGCGCAACTGGCCGCCGATATGCAGAAAGATTCGCGCGCGGCGATGCTGAAAGTGCTGGACTCGCTGGCGAAGGTGCCGAAAGCAAAACAGGCATCCGTTATGAATGCCCTGTTCGGCAAGGAATCGCTAGGGGCGATTGCGCCATTGCTGACAAATCTTGACCTGCTGCGCACCAATTTTAATCGTGTTGCGGATGCGCAGGAATACGGTGGCTCGATGCAGAAGGAATACGCATCGCGTGCGGCCACGACGGAAAACCAGCTGATCCTGCTGAAAAACAGTATCAATGCGATTTCTGTCACGCTTGGCGACACGTTTTTACCTGCGATTAATGAAGCTGCGGAAGAGGTCAAGCCTTATCTGGAACAGGTCAGAACGTTTGTCCGGGCAAACCCTGAACTGGTGCAGTCTGCCGCGAAATTCGGCGCCGCACTGCTGGCTGTCGGTGTGTCGATTGGTACGCTGTCCCGCGCCATTAAAATCCTGAACAGTGTCATTAATCTCTCTCCGGCAAAAATAGCGATTGCTGCGCTTGTCGCTGGCGCCATGCTGATCATTGAGAACTGGGATGAAGTTGGCCCTGTAATTAAAGCCGTATGGAAAGAAGTGGATAACGTTGCACAGGCGATGGGAGGCTGGGAAAACGTGATAAAGGGTGTTGGTCTGGTTATGGCCGGATCCTTTACGGTTAAAACAATTGGTGCTTTGCAGCAGTCAGTGCTGCTGGCAGGCCAGTTATCCGGACTACTGGGAAAAATAGGCAGAATGGGAGCCATGACGCTGACAATCGGCGTTGCGGTATCACTCTTTAAAGAGCTTCAGGATATGGGAAAAGCAGCCGGTGATGCAGGGATGGACGCTGGCTCTTTTGTTGTCCAGAAGATGCAGACGAAAGAGCGGGAGCGGGGATACAACGGGTTTATTCCCAGACTTAAAGAAATCCTGGGTATGGACACTCCGATCCCGGAAGGGCGTTATCAACCTTCTGTTCCACTAAACAGGACGCCGGGTATTCTGGATCGTGCTGTTTCATCAACAACGCAGCGCAGCGAACTCAAAGTGACCTTTGAAAATGCTCCTCAGGGTATGCGCGTGACTGATATTCCGGCCTCCGGTAATCCGCTGATGGGTATTTCCCACGATGTGGGCTATTCGCCCTTTAAAACCCCTCGTTAACCCGCTCCGGCAATTTTTTATAAGGTGAAAGCATGGCGTTTTTTTCTTCGCCGGACTGGCGCGACCGCCTGCGCGATGCGTCATTCCGTGGGGTGCCATTCTCCGTTGAGGATGATGATGCCTCTTTCGGGCGGCGCGTCCAGACCCATGAATACCCGAACAGGGACAAACCCTTTACGGAAGATTTGGGACGGGCCGCGCGACGGTTAAGTGTCAACGCTTACGTTATCGGGGATGACTACGCCGATAAACGGGATCGTCTCATTGCCGCCGTTGAAACGGCAGGGCCGGGAACGCTGGTCCATCCGCAGTACGGTGAGATGCAGGGCAGTATTAACGGAACCGTAAAGGTATCGCACAGCAGCCAGGAAGGGCGCATGTCGCGAATAACCTTCGAATTTGTGGAGAGTGGTGAACTTACCTTTCCTGTCGCAGGTATGGCGACGGCGCAGCGTCTGGATGAGTCCAGCGGGCTGTTTGATGATGCCATTGACAGTATGTTTTCTGCGTTTGGCCTCTCAGGCATTGCGGATTTCATTCAGAATGACGTTATTGCCGATGCAACGGCGATGATCAATACCGTTGCTGATGCATTCAAAATGGTGGATTCCGGCGTCTCTGCGGCCATGCGTCTGCTGCAAGGGGATTTATCCGTCATACTGATGCCGCCCAGTGCTGCAAATGATTTTGTTCGTGCGTTACAGAAAGCCTGGCGCGCCGGTGATCGTCTGAGTGGTGATACCTCTGATCTGGTCACGATGATAAAAACCCTGTCCGGCATTACGCTGGATCCTGGTCTTTCTCCCAGGGGAACCTGGACCACTGATTCTGGTTCAGTTATCACCCAAAAGACACAGAGCAATTTGATCGCCTCGGCTATCCGGACAACGGCCATCAGTACGGCCGCCAGTACGGTGACGGCGCTGGCACAGCCGCGTGATGTGTCTGGTATGTGGGGGACAAATCAACCAGCAGGGATCGGTAGTGACTCTGACATTATCAATATCACACACCCGGCGCTGGATGGCGCTCAGATTGTCAGCAACGACAGTCCTCCACCGAACTATGAGGATCTGAAAGATATCCGGACAGCGCTTAATACCGCGATTGACCAGGAGCAGTTGCGCATCATTGATGATGTGCTTTTCCAGCGAATTTCCGTGATGCGGACTGACCTGAACCGCGATATTTCTGCACGGCTGGCGCAGGTTGAGCGCACCGCGCAGCGAACGCCTGATGATGTTCTGCCTGCGCTGGTGCTGGCTGCTGCGTGGTATGACGACGCCGGGCGGGAGTCCGATATTCTGACACGCAATCCTGTCCGCCATCCTGGCTTTGTGCCGGTTGAACCGCTGAGGGTGCCCGTGCGATGAACGATACCGTTTTTTTACGCGTCAACGGGCGCGAGTGGGGCGGATGGACGTCCGCCAGAATCGGGGCCGGCATCGACCGTATTGCCCGTGATTTTAACGTCGCCATTACCAGTCAGTGGCCGGGCAGCCAGGATGGTATGCCGCAGATCAAAAATGGCGATCTGGTTGAGGTTTTTATTGGCGATGACAAAGTGATTACGGGCTGGGTTGAAGCACTGCCTTTGCGCTATGACGCCAGCAGCATCAGCCGCGGTATCGTCGGACGCAGCAAGACGGCGGATCTCATCGATTGCAGCGCAGCACCTGCGCAGCAAAGCGGGAAGAACCTGTTTCGCATTGCCAGCGCGCTGGCTCAGCCATTTGGTATCGAGGTTGTCGATGCCGGAGTACCGGCGGCAGCTGTTATCGATGCCCAGCCTGAGCACGGCGAAACCGTTGTGGACTGCCTCAATCGCCTGTTAGGGCAGGCGCAGACGCTGGCTTATGACGACGAGGAAGGGCGCCTGGTACTGGGGAAACCTGGCGGCATGAAGGCTGTTACCGCGCTGGTGCTCGGAGAAAATATCCTTTCCTGCGACACAGAACGCAGCGTGCGTGACCGTTTTTCAGATTACCTTGTCACAGGCCAACGCCCGGGCACGGATGATGATTTTGGTGAGGCGACTATCGCCGCCATCCGGCAAAGTACTACGGATGCTGGCGTAACCCGCTACCGTCCTCATACCCTTCAGCAATCCGGCACGGCCACAACTGACAGTTGCAAGTCGCGCTGTGAGTTCGAAGCGCGCCAGCGGGCTGCCAAAACTCAGGAAACAACCTACACCGTGCAGGGATGGCGGCAGGGGAACGGCGAGCTGTGGAAGCCAAATTTATCAGTGGTGGTCTACGACCCTTTGAACGGCTTCGATAATGAAACGCTGATTATCGCCGAGGTGATCTACAGCCAGGATGGCAACGGTACGACCGCTGAAATCAGGGTTGGGCCGGAAGATGCCTATCTTCCTGAGCCTACAAAACCAAAGGCGAAGAAAAAGAACAGTGGGGGGATCGATTTCTGATGAACAATTCCCTTCGGAACATCGTGGCGCGTGCTGTTATTACCGCGCTCGATACGGCGAAAAAATGCCAGGCGGCCGGGCTGAAACTCATTGCAGGCGAACCCAAGGAGGGCGTTGAGCATCTGGAGCCTTACGGTTTTACCTCTGCTGCGCAGGACGGCGCGGAAGCGGTGGTGCTGTTTCCCGGCGGTGACCGTTCCCACGGCGTTGCTGTTGTTGTCGCCGACAGACGCTACCGGCTGAAGGGGCTGAAACGCGGAGAAGTCGCTATTTATGACGATCTGAACCAGTCGGTCACCCTGACCCGTAACGGGATTGTTGTGGATGGTGGCGGTAAGACGATTGTGTTCACAAACGCCCCCAAAGCCCGCTTTGAAATGCCGATCGAATCCACCGGCGACATCAAAGATAACTGCGACGGCAGCGGTAAAACCATGGCGCAGATGCGCCTGACGTATAACGGTCACACCCATAAAGAAAATGGCGACGGTGGTGGAACGACCGACAAGCCAAACCAACCCATGAGCTGACACCATGATCCTCTATGTTAATGGAATCCGGAAGGATGCCACGGATCCGCTCGACCTTTTGACGCGCGCCGTGGTGATTTCTCTCTTCTCCTGGCGCCGCGCTGAGCGGGACGATAAAACCCCGCAGCCATACGGCTGGTGGGGAGACACCTGGCCCACTGTCCAGAATGACCGTATCGGCTCCCGTCTGTATCTGCTGAAGCGACGGAAACTCACCAACAAAACCCCGCAGGATGCCCGCGAATATATGCAGCAGGCGCTGGCGTGGATGACTGAAGACGGCGTGGCAGCGCGCATTGATGTGATCTCAGAGCGTACAGGGATAGATACCCTGGCTGCTGGTGTGACGGTTTATCAGCGTGACGGGGCAATTCACAACATTACCTTTGACGATATATGGAGCGAACTGAATGGCTGACAGTCAATTTGCACGTCCCGAACTTCCGCAGTTGATCGCCACCATTCGCAGCGATTTACTGACGCGCTTTCAGCAGGATGTTGTTTTGCGGCGTATGGATGCTGAGGTTTACGCCAGGGTACAGGCGGCAGCCGTTCATACGCTTTATGGCTACCTTGATTATCTGGCCCGGAACATGCTGCCGGATTTATGCGATGAGGACTGGCTATACCGGCATGCGAGGATTAAGCGATGCCCGAGAAAAGACGCGGTGGCTGCAAGCGGTTTTGCTCGCTGGGATGGTCTTGGCGGTACACCGACGCTGCCTGCGGGTACACAGATCCAGCGCGATGACCAGGTGACGTTCACCACCACGCAGACCGTTACGGCTTCTGATGGGCTGTTACGTGTGCCGGTTGTTGCCGACGTTGCCGGTTCTGCCGGTAATACCGATGATGGCACCGCGTTACGCCTGGGGACGCCGGTTAGCGGTATTCCATCAACCGGGTATGCAGATACGCTGAACGGCGGTGATGATGTGGAGGAGCTGGAGACGTGGCGGGCACGAGTGATGGAACGCTACTACTGGACACCCCAGGGCGGTGCGGATCCTGATTACGTCATCTGGGCCAAAGAGATTGCGGTCATTACCCGTGCGTGGACGTTCCGCCATTACCAGGGGATCGGGACGGTCGGCGTGATGGTGGCGACCAGTGACCCGGCAAACCCGGCTCCTGGTGACGATATTGTTCAGGCCGTGCGTGAGCATATTCTGCCACGGGCGCCGGTGGCGGGCAGTGGCCTGTTTGTTTTCGCGGCCGCAGAAAAAGTTATTCCGGTGACCATTGCGCTGGCGAAAGACACCCCGGAGATTCGTACTGCCGTTACCGCAGAGCTTAATTCTCTGATGCTGCGCGACGGCCAGCCATCCGGGAAGGTTTACGTATCGCGCATTAGCGAAGCCATCAGCCTTGCGACTGACGAAGTGGCCCACCAGCTGCGCGCGCCGACGGTCGATGTTGTGCTGGGGCAGACTGAGCTGCCGGTACTCGGGGATATCACCTGGGAGACCTACACGGAGGCGACTGAATAGCCATGGCGCTGAATGATGAATACACCCGGCTTCTTTATCACCTGCTCCCTCCCGGCCCCGCATGGGAAGGAAAGAACCCGTTGATTGAAGGTCTGGCCCCGTCACTGACCCGCGTACACCAGCGCGCAGGCGCACTGATGAATGAAATTGACCCGGCAAAGACGACAGAACTGATTGATCGCTATGAGGGGCTGTACGGGCTGCCAGACTCCTGCGCCCCCGATGGCGTGCAGACGTTACGCCAGCGCCAGCAGCGTCTGGATGCTAAAGCAAACGTCGCTGGGGGGATTAACGAACAGTTTTACCGTAACCAGCTTAATGCTCTCGGTTATACCACAGCCACCATTGAACAGTTTCAGAACCTCGACAGCACGCCGGATCCTGAATGGGGCGAGTTCTGGCGTTACTACTGGCGCGTGAATATTCCGGCTGACGCGAATGTTAACTGGCAGACATGCAGCAGTACCTGTGATTCAGCGATCAGGACATGGGGCGATACCGTTGCGGAATGTGTGATCGACAAACTTGCTCCGTCGCACACCGTTGTTGTTTTTGCCTATCCGGAAGGAACAGAAGATGCATCGAATTGATACAGCCACGGCTCAGGTTGATAAATTTGGGCCGGGGAAAAATGGTTTTACGAACGGAGACCCGGCAACCGGCCGCCGCGCGACGGATCTTAACAGTGACATGTGGGATGCCGTACAGGAAGAGATTTGCAGTGTCGTGGAAGGTGCTGGTGAGACCCTTGAAAAAGGGAATCATACCCAGTTATTTGAGGCGATACAGTTGCTGGTAGGGAGTGGTGTGGGTAATGCCTTGTTAAAAGCGCAAAACCTTGCAGATCTCCAGGATAAAGCAAAGGCAAGAAGTAATCTTGCATTAGGGGAACTGGCGACGCTTGGGTTAAATGATGTTTACCCCGTTGGCGCGCCAATTCCGTGGCCGTCTGACTCAAATCCATCCGGATTATATGCTCTTATGCAGGGGCAGACGTTTGATAAAACGAAGTATCCAAAATTAGCTCTGGCCTATCCCTCGGGGATTATTCCTGATATGCGCGGGCAGACGATCAAAGGCAAACCTTCCAGTGGTCGTGCCGTGTTGTCCTTCGAGCAGGACGGCATTAAGTCGCACAACCACTCAGCTTCCGCAGCAAACACTGACCTTGGGACAAAGGCGACAACATCATTCGATTACGGTACAAAACAAACAGTATCATTCGATTATGGTACTAAATCGACAGTATCATTCGATCACGGTACTAAAACGACCAATAACACTGGAGCGCATAGCCATACCACTATTTCAGCGCCACCGAGCGGGAATACATGGGGAACAGGGGCAACGCCCGGTAATGTTCAAATGGCGGGCGATCATTGGAACTACAACTCACAAGGTATGAACACATCCTCAAATGGTGCGCATGCTCATACCGTCGGTATAGGAGCCCATGCCCATAACGTTGGCATTGGTGCTCATGCCCATAATGTGGTTTTAGGGGCACATACGCATAATATGGTGTTGGGGGCTCATAATCACACTATTACTGTTGCTGCGGCAGGTAATGTAGAAAACACCGTAAAAAACATTGCGCTTAACTATATCGTGAGACTTGCATGATTAAATTAATTCTTTCTGCCCCTGTTCCTGAAATCGCGGAGGCATTTGAGCGTCTTTTTTCTGATGATGAAAATGTAGAAATTATCAGTAAGCCGTTTGAAACAATTCCAGATTTTGATTGCATGGTCAGCGCGGCTAACTCTTTTGGCTTGATGGATGGTGGTGTCGATGCCGCCATTACCGCGTTTTTTGGCACGCAACTGATGACCAGAGTTCAGCAGCGTATCGTTAATGAATATTTGGGAGAGCAGCCCGTTGGCTCGGCTTTTGTCATTGAGAGCGGAGATTCTAAACACCCTTGGCTGGTACATGCTCCGACGATGCGTGTTCCTTTGATTATCAGTGGCACTGACGCTGTTTACCTTGCTACGCGGGCAGCACTGCTTGCTGTATATCACCACAACAAGACACATCCTGAACACAGTAAAATTCGGCGCGTTGTGTTCCCTGCTATGGGGGCGGGATGCGGGCAAGTATCAGCTGGCAGCGTAGCAGCACAAATGAAACTGGCGTGGCGCAGTATTGTAACTCCGCCCTCCAGCATTAACTGGCAGTATGCTCTAGGAAGGCAGCATGTTGTTCACTCATCCTGCGATGGAGTTTTATAATGACTTTTGAAATGACAGACTCAGACCGAATTATTACGATTTATAATCTTTCCGCTGACAGTGGTGAATTTATCGGGAAAGGTGATGGTTTTATTCCAGCGCATACAGGTTTACCCGCATGGAGCACAGATATTGCCCCTCCCGATACTCCTGCTGGTCATGTTGCTGTTTTTAATAATAACGATCAGAAATGGTCTGTGGTTGAAGATCATCGTGGTAAAACTGTCTATGACATCCAGACTGGACAGGCTATTTCTATCGAATCACTGGGATCATTGCCTGATAACGTAGTTTCAGTTGCACCGGATGGCTCATATGAAAAATGGGATGGCAAAAAATGGGTGAAGGATGAAGAAGCGGAAAAAGCCGCCAACATCACCGACGCTCAAAACACTAAAGCCAGCCTGATGCAGGAGGCAAATAACACAATTGCTGTGCTTCAGGATGCTGTCGATCTCGATATGGCGACCGATGACGATGTGAAGTTGCTGACCGCCTGGAAAAAATACCGTGTGCTACTTAGTCGGGTAAAACCGGAAGATGCGCCGGACATTAACTGGCCGGAACAACCAGCCTAACAAAGTGATTTGGGCTTAGGTATCTCTAAGCCCATTAGAAAGGAACGGACAAACACAGGTCGCCACCTTCTATACTATTTAGCGCCAGCGAGTAGCCTTAACTTGTATTTGAATTTATTTACAAGGCAAAATTCACGGATAAAAAACAATCTAATACGACGGCTTGTTTTTTGTGTTCTGAAATATGGCTTGAGTGCTTTCTTTATATCATGAATTTGCGTATTGTTAAAAAAACAATAGCCATAAATTCTTTTGCTGATTTTTCTTGCAAAATTGTATGTAGTGTATACAGATGGCGATATGATTTCAATCTCATCTTTAGTTTTACCATTAGCTAACTCTTTGAAAACGCTCAAAGCATATATTATATCATCTACATCCATACTTGCCGTGGAGGTGGTTATGCTTCCCTGCCTGATGCGATAGAGCACCAGTTCATCAGTTATACGGTGGATTTCCTTTGCTGAAAGGTATATTTTTGGTAATAGTGCAACATCTTCGTAGCGCCTTCCAGCAGGAAATTTAAATTCATTAAATAAATCCTTTTTGTAAACTCTGGCCCAGGCATACCATTGACTTCTTAGAAAAGTTTCACGTAAATCACTTATTGAGTTTATTTTAAAGTGTCCATCAGATGACGTTATTAATGGGACTTTCATTTTGTTATCATATTCATAAAGCACTTTTATATTAAACTCGATTAGATCAGTTTCGCCATTCTCTATCACTGGGCGGATTTTCTCCCAGAAGGACGGCGTCCAAAGGTCATCTCCATCCAGTAGTGCTATGTATTTTCCAGATGATGCCTCTATTCCATTATTTCTTGCGATGGATATCCCCTGATTTTTTTGAGATATCACTCTGACAGTTTGAGTCGCTTTTTTGATAAAAGATTCTATTTCTTTAAGCGAGTTATCTGTTGAACCATCATTAATTACAATGATTTCGACACTATCATCAACCTGGCTGCATACAGATTGCAAGCATTCATAAATATAATCCTGGCAGTTGTAGCAAGGAATTATGACGCTTAACAAGAAAGGGGCGCTCATTGAATATGTCCTTATTTTACTGAAATTTATTGTAAATAAAGCCTCTTGCGAGGCTTATCGTTTTTCTCGTCCTATCACTTTATCAGCAGCTACGCGGGACAGGAAGCCAGAACGGCTACCGTACTCAGGGTGTGCGGCGACAAACTGGTCGATACGTCGAATCAACAAAGAGGGAAGGGTGACATTGATTTTTTCCGCTTTCCCCATCAGTCGTGTAACATCAACATCCACCAGCGCCCATACTACATCTGCGTAATCAGGATCGTCCAGCCAGTTTTCCACACTGGTAGCTTCCGGTACAGCTTCACCATCTTCCACCAGTAATTCTATATGTGCGTCGATTGCTTCACGTACGCTCTCGATTGCATCCTGATAGTTATCGCCGCCAGAAAAACAGCCAGGAATATCAGGTACGCGAACGCCGAAGGATGAATCGCCTTTATCAATAGCAACGGGGTATAACATTAAAACCTCCAGTAGGTGGGGCCTAAAGCCCCGCCTGTTTTTTGATGCTTTTCAGTGTTGGTAGCGGTATGTCCTTTTGTGGATGTTTCACCGTTACCAGCCCTTTCTTCGTTGGGTGTTTGAACTGGTGATGACTGCCTTTTACTCTCACCAGATACCACCCATCGGCTTCTATCATTGCTATTGCATTCCTGCTATCCATCCTCCGGCTCTCTGTGTTGTCTTGATGGGGTTATAGTAACCCTTGGCTAATCTGGTGTCAATACCTTTTGGGGTTATAAGGGTTATCTTTTGCGGGTGATGCGGACAGAAAAAGGGCGAAGAATAGCGAATTGCCGCAGTTGCACTCTTGCAGACGACGCAACTGCGGATTGTACGCGCTTTGTCATTCCAACCAGAATAAATTCTCTGGCTCTCGCCAGCCTACCGGCATTTCGCTTATTGTAAACCCGTTCAATGACTCCGGAATATCACTGTAATTGTAAACAGCATCAGGTCGAGTAGAGCGATCATGGGGTTCTAAGTAAGAGTAAATATGAGATTTTTTTCGTTAGCTTAACTGAAAAAAGTGGTTTTTCATTAGATAGAATAGGGAGCTCTCCTTTATCTGATTTTTTCTTTAATCGACTAACGATCAGTCTGTTGAAAATTTTTAATTTATCTTTTCTGGTATGAGATAGTAACCAGGAGCCGGAAAAGTGATGTATGGAATAATTTGTTTTATTATCAACTCTCTCGCAAAAATAATTTGATGGGAAAATTATTTCCTTTTCTCTTAGGTGAATTGTGTTGTCAGATAAAAATGGTTGAGATATATTAAATTTTTTGACAAGGAACTCAGTGATTAGCAGTGTGTTTGGTGTTAGGTCAAATGTGTTTTTAATTATGAATTTTTTATTTTTATATGTATCCAGTAAATCTTTTATAATACCATTTCCCTTAGAAGCCCCCATTACTGCTGATGTAATAGGGAGAGTTTTGCCATTAAACACTTCATGGCAACTAAAAAAATCGAGTGATAGCAGGTTATCAAATTCTTTTGTTACCTCGACATCTGTATCCAGATAGATACCACCGTGATGGTATAAGGCGTAGAGTCTTATATAGTCGGACACAAAAGCCCATCTTTCATTTTTATACGCTTCAATCGCGTAAGTATTATTAATGGAGTCCAGGCATTCATTTCCCCATTCTATAATTTCATAATCTGGGAGGAATTTTTTCCATGTAGCGATGCACTCTAAAACAAATGGGGGTTTAGGTTTATTACCTACCCAAATATAGTGAATCTTTTTTGGTATCAAGGTCAGCCTCTTCATTGCCATCAAATAATAGTTATGAAAAATATTACCATTAACCGTGCTTTAGTGCAGGTATTTTCCCACCTGCTTGGGGTTGTTGACTCACCAGCACACATTGATAGGCGTAGTGATCATCTCTGAAATCATCAGCGAAAACCTTCTCCATTCACAAGCCACATATCAGACTCCTCGAACATCTCTTCCAGCATACGATTAAGTCGTTCTTTTTCAGTCTTTGTGCAGTCACTGTTTAATGCGTTAGCTTGCATTGGCTTAACTCTCACGTCGGCGTCGGGGAAGATCCGGTGTACGCGCTTTGTCAGCTCGTTAAGAATGATGTTTCTTGCGCCCGGTAGCCCCTCTACATTGCGTTTGTCGTAAACGAGTTCCACAAACATAAAATTCTCCTTTTGCTGGTTGGATATACAGTTAAATTTAAGCTGTATAAATAAACAGTGTCAATGCTTAGGAAAGCAATTTTTGGGGCACCTTTGGGGCAAAAATGGTGCGTTTGGGGCAGTTTTGGGGCAGAAAAGAACGTATAAAATTCGGTAAAGTTCATATAGTACCGAAATGAAATTTTTGTAAGTCACTGAAAAATCATGTGCTCTTGGACGATCTTTAGTGATTTTAAAAAATATACAATCACATCTTTTCAATGATAGCGTATCGGTCTGATAATGCGTTTGAGATCGAGTGCTTAGGTAAACAAGGAGATCGGCTATGCAGTTTTCGACAACCCCGACGCTGGAAGGGCAGAACATCGTGGAATATTGCGGTGTGGTAACGGGTGAAGCCATTTTGGGCGCCAATATTTTCCGTGACTTCTTCGCGGGTATTCGCGATATCGTCGGCGGACGTTCGGGTTCCTATGAAAAAGAGTTGCGTAAAGCGCGTGAAATCGCTTTTCAGGAACTGGGCGAACAGGCGAAAGCGCTGGGTGCGGATGCGGTTGTGGGCATCGACATTGACTATGAGACCGTAGGCAAAGACAGCAGTATGCTGATGGTGAGCGTCAGCGGTACGGCGGTAAAAACGCGCCGATGAGACGTCTGCTCTGGCTGGTCGCGTTCGCGCTTCTGTTAACCGGGTGCGCGGGCGAGAAAGGGATTATTGATAAAGACGGGTATCAGCTGGATACCCGTCATCAGGCACAGGCGGCGTACCCGCGCATCAAAATCCTGGTCATCCACTACACGGCGGATGACTTTGATACCTCTCTGGCGACGTTAACGGATAAAAACGTCAGCTCGCACTATTTAATTCCTGCTGTACCGCCGCTTCATCGTGGCAAGCCGCGTATCTGGCAACTGGTGCCAGAGCACGATCTGGCGTGGCACGCGGGCATCAGCTTCTGGCGCGGTGCAACGCGCATCAACGACACGTCCGTTGGTATCGAACTGGAAAATCGCGGCTGGCAAAAGTCGGCGGGAATGAAATACTTCGCCCCGTTTGAACCTGCGCAAATTCAGGCCCTGATCCCACTGGCGAAAGAGATCATTGCCCGCTACGACATTAAGCCGCAAAACGTGGTGGCGCATGCGGATATTGCCCCGCAGCGTAAAGACGATCCTGGCCCTCTGTTCCCCTGGCGCGATCTGGCGGCGCAGGGTATTGGCGCCTGGCCTGATGAACAGCGTGTGGCGTTTTATCTGGCGGGACGCGCGCCCAATACGCCAGTCGATCCCGCATCATTGCTCGACTTGCTTTCGCGTTATGGTTACGAGGTCAAACCGGAGATGACCGCGCGTGAACAGCAGCGGGTGATCATGGCGTTCCAGATGCATTTCCGCCCGGCGTTATGGAACGGGGTGGCGGATGCGCAAACGCAAGCGATTGCTAATGCGTTACTGGAAAAATATGGCCAGAATTAATGGCGCTGGCGTCGTGATAAAAGTCAGTTAACTTGTTTATTTTCATCGAAATTCATTTTGGATAAAAATCAAATTAATCTATGGTTAATTGACTTTAAATTCCCCTCATCTATGATTGATTTTATCAGGAAGATATTTCTTATACGCTAAAAGTCGTGAAACTTAGCGCGCACAATCTTTTTTTTTGCTTAATTTTATTTTTAACCAGGTTGAATCAGTGAGTGACATTAAGCTGAGGTTATCACTCGTCGCTTGTCATTAAATTTAAATCAATATTCTTTGAAAGGCATAATATGTTAAGCATTTACGGTAAGAAAATTCGTCCGCATCATGAAATGGAACGTATTATTTCTTTAACGTCAGGTTATAAAGAAAAAACCTTAAAAAAATGGCAGAAAATCACCACCAGTGACTCGGAATATATTCATATTATCGTGAGTGGTGACGTTGAATTTCGCCGTACCTCCGATGAGTTATGTATGTTTACCCTGCAAGGGCAGTGTATCTTTGGGCTGTCTGCCATATTTTATGGTTCTCTGCATATGTATGGGCTTGCTCGTACCAATACCGTCGTGCGCTCAATCAAAAAAGATGAGTTTATGCGCCTGTTGACTGAACACAGTTTATGGCCAGATCTCACCAGGGTGCTGTCATGGTATATTTGCCTGCTTAGCAAACGTGATGATGTTTTGGTTGCCCGTAGCGCTTACTCTGTTATTCGTGAATTTTTAATCGAAATTAATGAGCTGATTATTCACCATAACCGTGACATCAATGTATACGACTATATTCAGGAGTATACGAATTTTGCCCGCAGTACGATCATCAAAATTCTCTCTGACCTTAAAAAAGGAAACTATATCGTCATTGAGAAAAGCCGATTAATGTCGATGACGACCTTGCCAGAAAAATATTAATCACATTTCCCATTGTCTCCTCTTCAGCTAATGAAGCGGAGGCCTTTGGGGAGCGCATTAAGGCGTAATGATGTTTTCTTGCGTCATCAGTCATCGGGCGGTTCCGGTATTTTTCCCTGCTGATAGTCCTCTTTTTGCTCCTGTAACGCTTGCAGGAAACGCGCTTTCAACGATGGCGTCTGTTCTTCCGCGCCGGGCAATGCCCGATCCGAGAGATCGCCTTCCGGCGCTTGCCGCCAGTCGCTGTCTTGACTTACCGGCGCTTCATCCTGCAATGGGGGTAACGCCTGGGGAGCAGGGGCCGGTTTGGGGGCTGGCTGCGGGAATGGCTTCGAAATATAAACATAGTGCATCTCAGAAAGCCGGGTATCCGGGTTTTCCACTTTTGTCGGTTTCGGCTCAGGCGTCGGATGCTGACAGTTCCAGTAAATATGGGCATACAGTCCGGCAA
The DNA here is from genome assembly GCF_030333435.1 of Citrobacter sp. CK191. Lineage (NCBI taxonomy): Bacteria > Pseudomonadati > Pseudomonadota > Gammaproteobacteria > Enterobacterales > Enterobacteriaceae > Citrobacter > Citrobacter sp. CK191. The sequence goes on from NZ_JAOWFX010000028.1 coordinate 180,409, forward strand.
TAATAAACGTGCAGAGGGTCAGCAGCCACATCATGGCGCGGAACAGCACTTTTTGGGGCGCCGGAAGGCTCCAGGCAAAATAGACCGCTTCTCCCGTCGTGAAACTGCGCTGTGCAGCAAGGCAAATGGTGGACATTATTTCGTGTTCCCTTGCGTTTTATGTTCCTGCTTCTGGCTTAGTGTTTGCGCCAGTACGCCCGGAACACTGTTGGTTGCGCGCATTAACTGCATCAGCGTCTCTTCGCCGGCGATGCCGTCGACATGCAGTCCTGCCTTACCCTGAAATTCACGGGTACGTTTTGCCAGTTCAGCCGTCCAGCTTCGCGAGTGGGTCAGCGGTTCATTCAACGTCTGGCTTAGCGTTTGATCCAGCCACGCCAGGTCTTTATCGCCGCTGGTCGCGCTAATCTCATCTTTCCCTTGCGGCGTTAAACGATGCAAAAGCGTGTAATTTCCGGTGGCGTGTTGATTAAACCAGTGTCTGCTTACCTGCCAGGTTCGGTTATTGATCAGAAGATCGAGCGACTGTTTATCAACGTGGGCTACGACGGCGTAATTCAGGTGATTACCCGTTTTGATCTCTCCTGCCCACGGATAACCTTCCTGTTCCAGCGCCTGTAAAGACGTATTCCCCTGACGACACATCAGGTTCACTCGCGCTGCGTTCTGGCATAGCGCATCGTTCGCGGAAGCATCATAACCCCACATAAGATAGAGCTGATGCATGGCGTCCGACTGATTAACCACCTCATTTTCAATGGTGGGCATAACAGGCGCAGTCGTCTCAGGCAGCGTCTTTTTCCAGCTGGCCGGAACCGGCACTTGTTGCGGCAGGCGAGACGCGATCGCGCCGGAAAAGTACCAGCCGCAGCAGGCGAACAGGACGGAGGCAAACAGCCCTGCGGTTGCCAGGCGTTTACCGCGCGGCGTGGGCGGCAGGAGTTCACCGGCAGCCAGGTGTAAATGGCGTGGGGAAACCTGTATCGCCCGCTCGGTCCATGCGGCAAGCAGCGCCAGATGTGCCAGTTTATTGAGTCCGGTCACGCGTCCTTTGGTCAGCGCATGCATTCTGCGCACCCGCGCGGGCGTCAGTGGCGAGGTATCGACGTTTTGTTCGTCCATCTGTGCCCCGACGTAGTCGAGATATTCACGGCAGGTCAGCGAACGTAGTGCAAGGCAGGTATGAACGCGGGGCTGTAAACCTGAATGATCCAGAAGACGGGATTTCTGATCGGGAGAGCCGGTCAGAAGAATCGTGAGCGGGAAGTTCAGCTCTTGCGCCCGCGTCAGCAACATCCCCAGAACATCCCAACAATTATCTTTCATGGCTTGTGCCGTGGAGAGGATCAGCAGTTTGCCTTTTTTATTATGCGAAGGCGTTTCCTCATGCCATTGGCGCAAAATGGCATCAATGGCATAAATTTTGTTTTTACCCTCTTTAACGGCAGGGTTCAGTTTATAGAGCAGCGTACTGGCGCTCAGTTTGGGGAAGGCGTTAATGGCCAGCGCAGGTGTGCCGCCGTTACGCAGTTTTTCCACAAAGGCATTGTCTAATTCAGGTTCGTCAGAAAACAGACCGATGATGCCGGGCACGTTGGTTTTTTCCTGCAACAGGGAAAAGATGTCCTGATGATAATGAACGAAAAACTCCCCCGTTCGCCGGGTGAGTTTGCCAAACGGCTGAGCGGAAAATTTAAAATGATGCTGATACATGGTGTCTCGCTGTACTTTCTGGCTTCTGGAAACGTTGCGCTAAAAATAATTGAGCGGGTTTATTCGGGCAAATACCGGACAGGAGAAAATTACTCTGATTATTTTCGCTAACACCAGTAAGTGAAATCGTCAATGTTTTTCTGCAATAAAGTTGCCGGGAAAGCGAGTGGTCGACTTTCTTGCCGCTCATTACTATTTGCCGCACCGATTGGCGCAGCCGGTGCTGCGAAATTTAGCTTTATTAAAGGCATTTAAATAATGAGGATGCAGCTTTTCTCCCGATTGATTGCACCCTGCATGATGTTTGTTTTACTGATATTCAGCGGACATCAAGGGTATGTCGTTTTTAAAAACTATAATAAGGTTACAAACAAGTTAAATAACAGAAAAATTAACGTGCGTAAAAATGACGAAAAAGAAAAGTCATTTGCGCTTTTTCAACCTGCCGTCTGGCAGCGAAATACGCCAGCAGCGGTTAAATCGCCGCTCTCTGCCGAGATTGAAGGCATCGTCAGCAGCGATGAAAAATGGCTATCGTTTGCCGTTATTAAAACGCCTGCGGGACAGCAAAGTTATCGCGAAGGCGAAAGCCTCGTGGGGGTGAGTAACGCCTGTATTGAGGAGATCAATAACGACAATGTGGTGGTTAATTACGAAGGTACTACGCAGGTACTGGCATTAAAGAAACCTGATTATTTCAGAGGCGGTGTTGAAAGCGGCCCGCTACAAAAACCGACAAACGATGCCGGTGCAGAGAGCCTGCATCTTAATGATGTCCTGGTGCTAAAACCGTTTATTGAAAAAGGTCGTCTGGAAGGGTACGAAATCAACCCGCGCAATGCTTCGTCTTTCTTTCAGAACAGTGGGCTGGAGAAGGGCGATGTGGTTGTGAAGGTGAACAGTACCGATATGACGAAAGAAGAACAGGCGAAAAGCATCATTGCTGGCTGGTCAAAAATGAAAGAAGCGGCGGTAGTCGTAAGACGTCACGCTCACCTGGAAAATATTCAGGTCAATGTTTTAAACAACTAACAAGTGAATTGCCATGAAGAAATTTCCGTGGGCGTGCGTGGCGCTGACAACTCTGGCGTTATATTCCAGTTCGCTCTTTGCGGCGAATTTTAGCGCCAGCTTTAAAAATACTGATATTCGTGAATTTATTGATACGGTTGGCCGTAATCTCAATAAAACGATTCTGGTCGATCCGTCGGTACAGGGAACCGTATCGGTTCGGACGTATAACGTCCTGACCGAAGATGAATACTATCAGTTTTTCCTCAGCGTGCTGGATTTGTACGGACTTTCCGTGATTCCGATGGATAACGGCATGGTGAAAGTGGTTCGTTCGTCCGTTGCGAGAACCGCGGGAACGCCGATTGCCGACAGCAAAAATCCCGGTAAAGGGGATGAAATTATTACCCGCGTCGTGCAGATGGAAAATGTACCGGTACGTGAACTGGCGCCGCTGTTGCGCCAGCTGAACGATGCGACCGGTATCGGCAACGTGGTGCACTTTGAGCCGTCGAACGTCCTGCTGCTCACCGGTAAAGCCTCGGTGGTGAACCGCCTGGTCGATCTGGTTCAGCGCGTCGATCGTTCCGGCGTACAGCGGCGCGAAATCGTTCCGCTGCATTACGCCTCTGCGAAAGAACTTTCGGATATGTTGAATAACCTCAACAACGAAGAGCAAAAAGGGCAGAACGCACCGCAACTGGCGACCAAAGTGGTGGCGGATGAGGAGACGAATAGCCTGGTCATTAGCGGCAGCGAAGAAGCGCGGGCGCGTACCCGCACGCTGATAGCGCAGCTTGATCGCGAGCAGAATAACGAGGGGAATACCCGCGTCTTCTACCTGAAATATGCCAATGCCGCCAAAGTGGTGCCGGTGTTAACGGGCATTGGGGAGCAGATGAAGGACAAGCCGGGCGCGGCGAAAAGTAAATCGCCGGTTGCCGCGACCGATCTGAATATTACTGCCGACGAGTCGACAAACTCACTGGTGATCACCGCGCAGCCGAACGTGATGAACTCGCTTGAGAAGGTGATCGACAAGCTGGACATTCGCCGTCCCCAGGTACTGGTGGAAGCCATTATCGCTGAAGTGCAGGATGGCGCCGGAACCGATCTCGGCGTGCAGTGGACGAGTAAACACGGCGGCGTACAGTTTGGCGCAACCGGTCTGCCGATCGGCCAGGTTAAGAACGGGACGATAAAAGGCGTGAATTTTACCGGTATGGCGACAGGTTTCTTTAACGGCGATTTCGGCGCGCTGATGACGGCGCTGTCGACCAACGGCAAAAACGACATTCTCTCCACGCCGAGCGTGGTGACGCTGGATAACAAAGAAGCGTCGTTTAACGTTGGTCAGGATGTGCCGGTGCTTTCTGGTTCGCAGACGACGACGGGCGACAACGTCTTTAACACCGTTGAGCGTAAGACGGTGGGGACGAAGTTGAAGATCCTGCCGCAGATTAATGACGGCGACATGATCCACATGAAGATCGAGCAGGAAGTTTCCAGCGTGGACGCCAGTTCGACGGAGGATTCGTCTTTAGGCCCCACCTTTAACACCCGCACGATCAATAACGAAGTGATGGTTCACAGCGGGCAGACGGTAGTGCTGGGAGGGCTTATCGAAAATGTCACCAAACAGAATGTGTCGAAAGTGCCGCTGCTTGGCGATATTCCTCTGGTGGGGCAACTGTTCCGCTACACCTCGCAGGATACCACCAAACGAAACCTGATGGTCTTTATCCATACCACTGTTCTGCGCGATGACGACAACTACAGCGCCGCGTCGAAAGAGAAATACGACCAGGTGCGCGCGCGCCAGCAGCTGCGTATGGAGGAGAAAAAAATGGGCATCCTGGAGCCGGGCGATAACGCCATTCTGCCCGCGTTCCCGTCGCCCGTAAAAACCAGCACTGCTGCGCCAGCCACGGCGTCGCGCAATCCGTTTAAAGAGTAAGCCGGGGGTGTCGCGTGGATGAATTAAGCAAAAATTTGTGCAGCAGCAGCTTCGCAAAAGACAACGGTGTGCTGCTTTATCACAACGACGTATATATCCGTGAGGATGCGCCCGCGTTTGCCCTGCTGGAGATGCGTCGCGTGCTGGGGCGTGCCTTTACGCCGGTAACATTAACGCCAGAAGCGTTTGAAGAGATGCTGGCTAAAATCTGGCAGCAGAATAGCGGTGTTTCGCAGCAGCTGGTTGATGATATGGATGCCAATATCGATCTGATGGCGTTAACCGAGGAGATCCCCGATAACGAGGATTTGCTGGATAACGATGAAAACTCGCCGGTTATCCGTCTGATTAACGCCATTCTTGGCGAGGCGGTGAAGGATGGCGCGTCGGATATCCATATCGAAACCTTTGAGCGCACGCTGAGTATCCGTTTTCGCGTTGACGGCGTGCTGCGTCCTGTATTGCAGCCCGCGCGTAAGCTGGCGCCGCTGCTGGTATCGAGGATTAAGGTGATGTCCAAACTGGATATCGCCGAAAAACGCCTGCCGCAGGACGGTCGCATCTCCCTGCGCATTGGGCGTAAGGCGGTGGATGTGCGTGTCTCAACCATCCCGTCGCAGTATGGCGAGCGGGTGGTCATGCGTCTGCTGGATAAAAGCAACCTGAAACCGGATATCAATAAGCTGGGGTTGATCGACGAAGAACTGGAACAGCTCAAAGGACTGATTGGCCGTCCGCACGGGATTATCCTGGTGACCGGGCCGACCGGGTCCGGTAAGAGCACGACGCTTTACGCCATCCTCTCGGCGCTAAACGGCCATGAACGCAATATTCTTACCGTTGAAGATCCGATCGAATATGAACTGGAAGGCGTGGGGCAGACGCAGGTTAACCCGCGAGTGGATATGACGTTTGCCCGAGGCCTGCGCGCGATCCTCCGTCAGGACCCGGATGTGGTGATGATCGGTGAAATTCGTGACGGCGAAACCGCGCAGATTGCGGTTCAGGCGTCGCTTACCGGCCATCTGGTCATGTCTACGCTGCATACCAACAGCGCGGCGGGAGCGATTACCCGGTTGCGCGATATGGGGCTGGAGTCGTTTTTAATTGGTTCATCGCTGCTTGGCGTCATTGCCCAGCGTCTGGTTCGTCGGCTGTGCCCTCACTGCCGTGCCGTCAGTCCGCTGGATGATAATGAAAAACCGCTGTTCAGTTTTATGGAGAGTCCCCCCGATGTGATTTATCGCGCCGTGGGGTGTGAACAGTGCCGCCAGAGCGGTTACCAGGGACGCGCCGGTATTCATGAGTTTCTGCTGGTGGACAGCGCGATGCGCCGCGCTATTCATGAAGATAAAGACGAAATGTCGATTGAAACTCAGCTGTTTAAGCAGGCCTACAGCCTGCGGGAAAATGGTTTGTTGAAGGTGATCTCCGGCGTCACCTCGCTGGAGGAAGTGATGCGTGTTACCGCCGAGCGCGGAGGTGACGAATAATGGCCTGGTTCGCATGGACGGCTACGGATGCCGTCGGGAAAACCCGGTGCGGCGTCTTGCAGGCTGAAGGCCCAAAGCAGGTACGCCAGACGCTACGCGAACAGAAGCTAATGCCGATCAGCATTACGCTCACCCGCGAGCGCGCCGCCGGAAAGGGGGCTCAGAAAGGTGCAAAACTTTCGACACCGGTGCTCTCAATGTTTACCCGCCAGCTGTCGACGTTGGTTAATGCCGCACTGCCGCTGGAGAGTGCGCTGAAGGCGATTTCTAAGCAGACGGAAGACAAAAAGCTGGCGGTGATGGTCGGTGAGATCCGCGATAAAGTGGTAGAAGGGCACACGCTTTTCGACGCTTTCAGCCAGTTTCCACGTACTTTCGACAAGCTCTATTGCACGCTGGTGATGGCAGGGGAAAAGACCGGGCATCTCGGCGGCGTGCTGGAAAAGCTGGCTGAATACAACGAACAGCGACAGAAAATGAAAAGCAAGCTGTCGCAGGCGATGGTCTATCCCATCACCCTGACGGTGGTGGCGATTGCGGTTATCTCCATTCTGCTGGTGGCGGTGGTGCCGCAGGTCATCGAACAGTTTGTGCATATGAAGCAGCAGTTGCCCGTCACCACCCGTACCCTGATTGCGGTCAGCGATTTTTTGCAGGCTTACGGAATGGTTATCGGCGGCGGCCTTGTCGGATCGTTTATCGCTTTTAACGCCTGGCTTAAAAAAGAGCGTCATCGTTTTGCATATCACCGCTGGCTGGTGAACCGTTCGCCGCTGAAAAAACTGGTCTGTGCAATAAACAGCGCCCGTTACATCCGCACCCTGAGCATTTTACAAGCCAGTAGCGTGCCGTTGCTGGAAGGTATGTATATCGCGATGGACGGTATTGAGAATCTGTATGCGCGTCAGGTGCTGGAACAGGCGGCGGATACCGTGCGTCAGGGCGCGTCATTATATAACGCACTGGAGCAGGCCAGATTATTTCCGCCAACCATGCTTTATATGATTGCTTCTGGCGAAGAGAGTGGCGAACTCGGTTCATTAATGGATCGCGCCGCCGAAAACCAGGAGTCGGCATTACAACATCGCATTACATTAACGCTGTCGGTATTTGAACCGGCGCTGGTGGTGACGATGGCGACGGTGGTTTTATTTATCGTACTGTCAATATTACAACCGCTTCTTCAGCTCAATAATATGGTGGGTTAATTATGTCTGTGAAAAAAAATAGCCTGAAAGGTCAGGCCGGGTTTACTTTGCTCGAATTAATGGTGGTCATCGTTATTCTTGGCGTTCTGGCCAGCATGGTGGTGCCGAATCTGATGGGGAATAAAGAGAAAGCGGATGCGCAAAAAGCGACCAGCGATATTGTCGCCCTGGAAGGCTCGCTGGATATGTATAAGCTCGATAACCATCGCTACCCAACCACCGAACAGGGGTTGCAGGCGTTGGTGACGAAGCCGGAGATCGCGCCGATTCCCAACGGCTATCGTGCTGACGGTTATATTCGCCGTCTGCCGCAGGACCCGTGGGGGAATGATTACATTCTGGTTAGCCCTGGCGAACATGGCGCGGTAGATGTTTTCTCCTCCGGCCCGGATGGTGAAGCGAATACCGCCGATGATATAACGAACTGGTCTTTAGATAAAAAAGATAAGTAATGAATAAGCAACGTGGATTTACATTGCTGGAAATTATTCTGGCGCTGGTTATTTTTGCCAGTTGCGCCATGATGGTGGTTTCGACAATACCCTCACGCAGCGGCGCAGATATATTAGGCCAGCAATTACAATCCCTCGTTGAATATGGTTCTGATCGGGCAGTGATGGACGGAAATATAGTCGGGCTGGTGATGACGCCAACGGAATATCAGCTGGTGAGGTGGGCCGGGGAAAACGGCGGGCGTCATTGGGCGCCGCTGACAGCCGGGCGTATTTTCACCCACGGACAGTTTCCTGAAGAGACGCACGTTTCGCTCGCTCCCCAGCGTCTGGCGGCCACGCCTGATGCCGACCCGCAGGTGCTCTTTTTACCGGATGGGGAAATTAGCCGATTCACGCTGACGTTGCAGAGCTATGACAAACAGCACCATTTCCGCGTGGTGTCGCAGGGCGCTTCGCCCGTTTTGGTAGAGAACAATGACTAAACCGGAAGCGAAAGAACAGGGCATGACGCTGTTGGAAGTCATGGTGGCGCTGGTGATCTTTTCTACCGCAGCGCTGGCGTTGATGAATTCCGTCTCGCTGAATGTGCGTTTTACGCACGGTCTTGCCGATACGCTACAGGCCAGTTGGATTGCGGAAAACCAGCTCGCGCAAGCGCAGCTTGCAAAAAGCGTTTTTCCCGATGTCGCTGAAGAAGGCAGTGAAACGATGGGCGGACGCAGCTGGAACTGGCGCAAACAGCGGGTGAAAACCGATGACAAGGCGTTTGCCGATGAAGTCCAGGTGTATGCCGAAGGCGAAGAGAGCCAGCCGATCATCACGCTGCGGGTTGTCCCGCCGAAGGAGCGCAAATGAATACGCCACTCCGTCGCCAGCAAGGTTTTACGCTGCTGGAGATCATGATTGCGCTGACGATTTTTGCCGTGATCAGCACCCTTGCCTGGCAAATCCTTGACGGCGCGATGCGCACCACCACGGCAACGGATGCTGCTGCGACGACGCTTAATCAGCTTCAGCGAGCCTGTAACCTGCTGGAGCGCGATTTCTCTCAGCTCCAGCCGCGCGCGCCGCGCAATGAAACGGATGTGTTCCGTCTGGATCAACATGCCGTTGAGCTGACGACGGTAAGCGGCGTCAGTGGGCAAATTCAGCTGGAACGCGTGCGCTGGCGGCTGGAGGCGCATCGCCTGTGGCGTGATGTCTGGCCTGACATTGATAGCCCGGCTGACGTGAGTCCAGAAGAAGTACCGATTTTAAGCAACGTTAAAGCGATGAAGTGGCGATTCTGGCGACAGGGCTGGCAGACGACATGGGTTGAAACTGCCCATCAGCCGGAAGGCGCCGAACTGACGCTGACGATGGAAAACGGGGATACCTGGCGCTGGGTGTTTATGACGCCGGGAGACATGCCGGAAATCCAGGGAGCAAAGAAAGACGAAAGCGCTGAGGCTGCACAACCCACGCCTGCTGACGTTACGGCATCGGTTCCGCCAGCACGCGGTGGAGAACAGCAATGAACACGCAATCGGCGCAAAAACAGCGCGGCGTCGCGCTGCTGGTGGTGTTGATTTTGCTGGTGATGATGTCAGCGCTGGCGGCAAAGATCGGTCAGCAGTTTTGCCGAAATTTGCAGAAAACCCGCTATCAGGTCAGTCAGCAGCAGCTGCGCTGGGCGATGCAAGGCCAGGCTGCGGCGATAAAAGATCGTCTGCAAACCGACGCCAGCGGTGAGAGCAATGGATTATCGCCAGAAGGCGCGTGGCACGAACCGCTGGAAACTCAGGGTGAGAACTATACCGTCGTGAGCCAGATTGAGGACGCCCAGACCTGCTTTAACGTGAACAGTCTGCTGGCCATTGACCCTGCGCCTCCTGCGGATAGCGCCGCCGCGCCGCCGACAAAGCCGGTGAAAGAGCAGATCGTTGAACAGTTGCTGATCGACAGCGGCATCAGTACGGCAGCGGCGGAAGAGGTTTATCAACAACTGGTGGATTATCTGGACGCTGACAACACAACCGCAAAAGAGGCTCTGGAAAGCGATGTCTGGGCGGGTGTGACGCCGCAGCGCCTTCCTGCGAATCAGATGATGCGCACCATCAGCGAGATAAAACGGTTGCCGGGTTTTCCGGTGGCGGCATATCCCCGCGTCAGCAAGGTGCTGTGCGCGCTGCCTGATACGGAGAGCAAAGTGGATGTGAATACCCTGAAGCCCGGGCAGGCGCCGCTGTTGTCTGCGCTGTCTGCGGGGACGTTAAGTGAGGATGACGCAGCACGGCTGATTGCTTCGCGCCCGGAAGAAGGGTGGGCGTCGGTTGACGCGTTCAGTAAAACGCTCGAAACAAACTATCCGCAGAGCAAAGCGATCCTCGCGCAGATGCAGGCGTTTGTTGCGGTGAACAGTCACTATTTCCGGGTCGAGAGTACCGGTAATACTGATGATTTAACGCTGCGCGTTGTCAGCCAGATTCATGTCGATCGTGACTCTGGCGAGGTGAGAACCTGGCAACGCCGTTACCGAATGATTGAATAAGAAAAGTCATAGTCTATGAAACAGGTACTTTTTATTCGTCCCGATGCAAACGTGGACGGGAAAATCGAATGGTGCGTCTCCGGTAGCCAGCAGGTGGCAACGCTGGAAAGTCGGGATGCGCTGAGAACGCTTGCCGTACATCCCCTGGCGACACGCGTTTGTTTGCTGTTGCCCGCCAGTGAGATGGTGTTCCGTCATTTTACCCTGCCCAAAAAAGGGTTATCGACGGCCTCCACACCGTTTTCATGGCTGGCGGAAGAGACGCTGATCGGCGATGTGGACTCGCTGCACTGGACGGTATTGCGGAAACAAGGGCGGGAAGTGGATGCCGTGGCCATTGACGCCACCTGCTTTGAGCGCTGGCTTGCGCTGTGCGAAGAGGCGGGACTGAAGGTGATTCAGGTATTGCCGGACGCCATTCTGCTGCCGGTAAACGAAGGTGGCAGTACGCTGGTTTCCTGTGACGAAAGCTGGTGGCTGCGTTTCCCGCCGTTCGGCGCCTGCGAAGCGGATGCTACGCTGCTGCCGCTGTTGCTGGCGCAAGGCGGCGATGGCGAAGTGTGCTGCTACGGCGAAGCGCCTGCGGGTATTGATGTCGTTGAGCAACTGCCGTGGCAGCATCCGCTGGTATTGATTCAGCCGCAATGGAAAGCGTGTCGCGCCAATATGCTGCATGGCGCATTTGCCGCCTGCGGCAAAGAGGTGGGGCGATTTCGTCATCTGAGGACAGCAATGGCGGTGTCTGCGCTGCTGTCGATGGGGTTGCTGATTGGCCCACGCGTGGCAATGGCATGGATGTTGGTTCAGCAGGAAAATCAGGTACAGGCCGAGATTGCCCAGGTCGCTCAACACTATTTCCCGAGTCTGCGGCAGAAAACCAATATCAAATACCATTTTGGTCAGAATATTAAAAAACAGAATAAAGGTATTTTTCTGCAACTTGAGGCGCTGGAACAGGTTAAACAGTCTGTGCCTGCTATTGAGATAAATGAAGTGGAATATGACAACGCGCAGAATGTGTTGACGCTGAACGCGGCCTCGCCGAACGCGCAGGCGCTACAGGATTTCGTTACGCAGGCCAGCCCCCATTTTGACTTTGCGTTACAACCGGTTTCGAACCAGTCACCCTATACGGCGATCGTGACGGGGAAATATAAATGAAAGAGCGAATTGCACAATTAAAAGCGCGCTATCAAAACTACAGCGATCGCGAGCGTGGTCTTATTACGCTATGTGCGGCGGCGATATGCTGCGCGGTAATTTATTACGGCGGCATTATTCCGCTGGATCATATGATTCAAAACAGCCAGTCCACGTTAATGCGGCAAAAAGAGACGCTGCGCTGGATGCGGGACGAAATCGATAAAAATCATTTACAGGCGAAAGTCTTAAAAACGAACAACCCGCGAACGGTTATTGAAGAGAGCGCGAAAGAGATCCATCTCGCGTTGTCTGATATTCGTCAGGATGAACGCTCACTCTCTTTTGTTGTTGAACAGGTCAATATTTATGAACTGAAAAACTGGCTACGTGAAGTGAATGTTACGTCCGGCGTTCAGTTGCAAAAAATGGATTTGCAGCCGGTCGATCGTCAAAGCGACGTGAAAGCCAATATTACGCTGAGCTGGAATAAAAACGCATGAATACGATCATGTTGTTTCGGGAAAGCTGGCCGATTGGGTTTTGCATAATGAGCGCCTGCCTGGGCGGAATCCTCGGCAGTTTTCTTGGCGTAGTCAGCGAGCGCGTTCCCGCAATGGTGATGGAAAAGGAAGGGGCGGGGAATTTACTTTTTCCTGCCTCGCACTGCGCGGACTGCGGGCATCAACTGGCCTGGTGGGAAAATATTCCGTTACTGAGCTGGTGCTGCCTGCGCGGTCGCTGCCGCCATTGCCAGTCTGTGATTCCCCTGCGCTTGCTGTTGGTGGAGTTAGCCAGTGCGCTTTTTTTTGCGGCAACGGCGGCGGTGCTCCCTTCCTCTGTCACGCTGATCGCGCTGTGGGTTTTATGGTGCGGTCTGCTGCCGCTCACGATGATTGATGCGAAATATATGCTGTTGCCGGATTGTCTCACGCAGCCGCTGCTGTGGGCTGGGCTGCTGCTGCATTGCGTTTTCCACACGATGCCGTTGGCGAGCGCGTTATATGGCGCCGTTGCAGGGTATCTCATTCTGTGGCTGGTGTACTGGAGTTTTCGCCTGCTGACGGGGCGGGAAGGGCTTGGACAGGGCGATTTTAAGCTACTGGCGGCGCTGGGGGCGTGGTGCGGCTGGCAGGCGTTACCGTTATTAATTCTGGTTGCGGCATTAAGCGGTATTGTGCTGTATGGCCTTTTTTACTCTGGCGTAAATAAAGCGGGGCAAATTCCTTTTGGTCCCTGTCTGGCCTTTTCGGGAATGGCGATGTTTATCTTCCAGACATTGCAATTCACATTCTGACGCGGCTGGTCAAGTGTTTTTTTAAATTCTTTCGCCGAGGGAATAAAGGGAACTTATTTATTTTCCAGATTATCATTGTCGCATAAGTTAATAGAATTAATGCTTATGCCATTTTAGGGAGGAGCGTAAAGCGAAATAGATTATTTCATTTTTATAATGGGTTGGTTTCCGTTGTCTTAAATAAATTACTGTTTGCAATTCGTCCATGCTCTAAGGAATGCATGGCTGTTAAATATTCACGAATAAAATTATCAGGAATTAATAATGAAATTTATGAAGCCTAAATATCTGGCACTTTTTGTGGCAGCAGCGACAAGTCCGGTTTTTGCCGCTGCGCCGGGTACGCCGTCTATTACCAGCGGCAATGATAAATTCGCCATTGTGGAAGTGGATCAGGCTGCGCAGGATTATAACAACCTGGTGAAAGTTCATAACGATGGCGTGGACGTCAAGGTGGAATGGAACGTCTGGAGCGGCGATGCGCCGACCTCCGCGAAAGTGCTGTTGGATGGTAAGACCGTATGGTCTGGCGCAGGTAGCGCTGCCGGTTCTGCGACCTTCAAAGTCAAAAAAGGCGGTCGTTATCAGGAACAGGTTGAGTTATGTAATACCAGCGGGTGTACGAAAAGCGCCAGCAAGCTGATTATTGTGGCGGATACCGACGGTAGCCATCTGCTGCCGCTGAATACCACCATGAAGGAAAACAATAAAACGTTTGCTCAGCATACCGATAAAGTGGTGGGCGCGTACTTCCCGGAATGGGGCGTGTATGGCCGTAATTTCCCGGTGGATAAAATCCCGGCGGCTAACCTGAACCATATCCTGTACGGCTTTATTCCCATTTGCGGCGGCGACGGCATCAATGACAGCCTGAAATCCATCGAAGGTGGCAACAGTTTTGAAGCGCTGAAACGCGCCTGTAATGGCCGACAGGACTATACCGTGGCGATCCACGATCCGTGGGCGGCGCTGCAAAAACCGCAGGCTGGCGTCTCTAACTGGGATGACCCGTATAAAGGCAACTTCGGTCAATTGATGGCGCTGAAAAAAGCGCACCCGGATCTGAAAATCCTGCCATCGGTTGGGGGATGGACGCTTTCCGATCCGTTCTTCCAGATGCATGACAGCGCGATTCGCGCGCGGTTTGTTGCTTCCGTTAAGGATTTCCTGAAGACATGGAAATTCTTCGACGGCGTAGATATTGACTGGGAATTCCCGGGCGGCGGCGGTCAGAATGAAACGCTGGGCAACCCGCAGCAGGATAAAGCGACCTACACGGCACTGATGCACGATCTGCGCACCATGCTTAACGAACTGTCTGCCGAAACCGGTCGGACTTACGAGTTGACCTCCGCTATCGGTTCCGGTCAGGACAAAATCGAAGACGTGGACTACGCCCAGGCGCAGCAGTATATGGATCACATCTTCCTGATGAGCTACGACTTCTACGGCGGCTGGAGCAACACCGATCTGGGGCACCAGGCGGCGCTGCACGGCGCAGAGTGGAAACCGGACACCAAATACACCACGGAAAATGGCGTCAATGCGTTGCTGGCGCAGGGCGTGCAGCCAGGCAAGATCGTGGTGGGCGCGGGGATGTATGGCCGTGGCTGGACTGGCGTGCATGGCTATACCGGCGACAATCCGTTTACCGGTACGGCTACCGGCCCGGTGAAAGGCACCTGGGAGCCGGGCGTGGTTGATTATCGTCAGATTGTTAATGAATACAAAGGCAAACCAGGCTGGGAATACCGTTACGACGCTGCGGCGGAAGCGCCGTATATTTTCAATAAATCCACCGGCGACCTGATTACCTATGAAGACGCCCGCTCTGCGGCGGCGAAAGGTAAATACGTCCTGGCTAACAACCTCGGCGGCCTGTTCTCCTGGTCTATTGACTCTGATAACGGCGACATTCTGAACGCGATGAACGAAAGCTTGCTGGGTGGGGGTTCTACGCCGGTTGAGCCGGTTGTAACCAACCATGCGCCAGTCGCGACCGCAGTTGACCAGGTCGTCACCGGCCCGGCGACGGTCACGCTGGACGGTTCTGCCTCTACCGACCCGGATGGCGATGCGATCACCTATAAGTGGACGCAGATCTCCGGTCCGTCCGTAACGCTGAACAAGAGCACCAGCGCGAAAGCGAGCTTTAACGTCGCCGCCGTCTCCAGCAATCAGAATCTGGCGTTCCGTCTGACCGTTACCGATGCGAAAGGTCTGAGTAACGCCATTGACGTTCAGGTTGTGAACAAAGCGCCAAAAGCGAACCAGGCTCCGGTTGTGAATCCGCTGGAAACGGTGTCGCTTGAAGCAGGCGCAACCTACACGCTGAATGCGCAGGCTGCCGATCCTGATGGCGACGCGTTGACCTACGCCTGGAGCGTGCCGGGCGACATGAACGCGACGGGGACGGACACCTCCAGCGTGACCATCACCGCGCCGGAAGTGAGCTCCGCCTCGACTTACACCGTCAGCGTCGTGGTCAGCGATGGTAAAACCAGCGTGCAGTCCAACGTGCAGATTAACGTTACGCCAAAAGCGGCGCCGGTGCCGTCCGACGAAGGGACGACACCGTCTGATGAAGGCACCACGCCAGCCGATGAGGGGACGACGCCGTCTGATGAAGGCGCGGCAACCGGCGGTTGCGACAGCCCGGTTGATGCCAATGCCAGCCACTACGCGGCATGGGACGCCAGCAAAATCTACAACAATGGCGATACCGTCAGTTTTGATCACCTGGTGTGGAAAGCGAAGTACTGGACGCAGGGCAATCAGCCAGGCTTTGGCGTGGACGCGTGGGAACTGGTCAGCCAGGTGAAATTCAACTGGCGTTCCGATGTGGTTTACAACGGCGGTGAGACTACCACCTATCAGGGGTCTGTATACCGCGCTAAATGGTGGACGCAGGGTGATAAACCCGGCAACAGCGACGTGTGGGTGAAAGAAGGCGCCGCCGCAGACTGTCAATAATCCTCTTACCTTAATAATGCGGATACGTTATCTATCCGCGAAGGGTAGCCGCCCCTGTCTGGGGGCGGCCATCTCTAAAAAATAATGTGCATAACGAACAAGGAGCAGATCACCCCGACAACCGGATGAAAATATGAAACGTTTAATTTTGTTGTTATTGATGTTAAGTCAAAGCGCGTTTGCCAACTGCTGGGACAGAGCCGCAAATTATTATCATGTTGACCCTTATTTATTATTTGCCATTGCGCAAGTTGAGTCTGGCATGAATCCCTATGCGGTAGGACGAAATCACGACGGAACGAGAGATGTCGGGTTGATGCAAATAAATAGCTCGCATTTTTCAGCGCTGAAACGCCGTGGCATTGATGAGTACCGACTGATGCTGGAACCCTGTACATCTATTATGGTCGGTGCGTCGATCTTATCCGATATGATCAAAGTATATGGTTATAACTGGGAGGCGGTAGGCGCATATAACGCCGGGGTTAAAAAAGAGAATTACCCGCAGCGCATGATTTACGCGCATAAAGTCTGGGAAACATACCAGCGTATAAAAATGACCACGCAATATAAATAAATCCAGCCGCTTTTATTTTTTGAAGAATTCCTGCTGGTGTTCTTCGAAAAGTAAAACCCCAGGTTCTGACGTTTGTTTATTCGTGTTGTTAATTGACAACGCAGAATTTGAATTAATCACTATTGTACATAAAGGAAAAATTGAAATGAGCAAAAGGACATTATTGAGTGTACTCATTGCGGGTGCCTGTGCGGTGCCGTTTATGGCGCAAGCAAATACATTGCAGGCCAGCAGCAGTGAGCCTTACACCATAAAAGCCAGCGATCTGGCGAAAAAGGAGCAGGAGCTGACAAATTTCCCGTTGATGGCTTCGGTGAAAGAGACGATCCAGACGCTGGATAATGCCCAGGTAGAACTCATTGAACCCGGTCGCGCCGCCAACCCGGAAAACGTCAAACGCGTTGAGGGAATCATCAAAGCCAGCGACTGGGAATATCTTTTCCCGCTGCGTGCTAAAGAATATACCTACAGCAATTTCCTGAAAGCAGTCGGCAAATTTCCGGCGCTGTGTAAGACCTATAACGATGGTCGCGACAGTGATGCGATTTGCCGCAAAGAGCTGGCTACGATGTTCGCCCACTTTGCGCAGGAAACCGGCGGCCATGAGAGCTGGCGTCCAGAGGCCGAATGGCGCCAGGCGCTGGTGTATGTGCGTGAAATGGGCTGGAGCGAAGGGCAGAAAGGCGGCTATAACGGCGAATGTAACCCGAGCGTCTGGCAGGGGCAAACCTGGCCGTGCGGCAAAGACAAAGATGGTGAATTCCTGAGTTACTTTGGCCGCGGTGCGAAACAGTTGTCCTATAACTACAACTACGGGCCGTTCTCCGAAGCGATGTATGGCGACGTTCGCACGCTACTGGATAAACCGGAGCTGGTTGCCGATACCTGGCTGAACCTGGCGAGCGCTATTTTCTTCTTCGCCTACCCGCAGCCGCCGAAACCTAGCATGTTGCAGGTCATCGATGGCACCTGGCAGCCGAACGCGCATGATAAGGCTAACGGTCTGGTGCCCGGCTTTGGCGTCACCACCCAGATTATCAACGGCGGCGTTGAATGCGGCGGCCCGACGGAAATCGCGCAGTCGCAGAACCGTATCAAATACTACAAAGAGTTCGCTAACTACCTGAAAGTACCGGTTCCGGCAGATGAAGTGCTGGGCTGCGCCAACATGAAGCAGTTCGATGAAGGCGGCGCGGGCGCATTGAAGATCTACTGGGAACAAGATTGGGGATGGAGTTCGGATACGCCGGACGGCAAAACCTATGCCTGCCAACTGGTGGGTTATCAGACGCCATTCAGCGCGTTTAAAGAGGGGGATTACACGAAATGTGTACAGCATTTCTACAATGTGAACATCATTAATGATGACGGTTCTTCGACTAAACCGGATGAAGAGCCCGTAACGCCAACACCGGCTGATGATACGCCTGCACCTGCGCCAGTGCCGGATGAAACGCCAGCAGAGCCGACCACCGTTAACCATGCGCCGGTAGCCCATATCGCAGGGCCGATTGGCGCGGTAGATGCGGGGGCGCAGGTCTCTTTGAGCGCGGAGGGGTCGACTGACGAAGACGGCAACAAACTGACCTACACCTGGCGTGCTCAGGATGGTCAGACCGTGTCTGGCGAAGACAAAGCGGTCGTAACCTTCGCAGCGCCGGAAGCGGCGACCGCTCAGCAGTACGAGGTGAGCCTGACCGTCAGTGATGGTGAATTGAGCAGCACCACCTCTTATCTGCTCAACGTGAAAGCGAAAGCGGCAACGCCATCTCAGGACGATGGCGATTCGGGTTCGTATCCGGCATGGAGCGCGAACAGCAAGTACAATGCGGGCGATATCGTGAATAACCACGGTAAGCTGTTCCAGTGCAAACCATTCCCGTATAGCGGCTGGTGTAATACGGCGCCGGCCTATTATGAACCCGGCGCGGGTCTGGCATGGTCTGACGCGTGGAGCGCGCTGTAATGACAATATAAAACGACAACGCCTGAAATGCCCGATGGCGAAGGCTTATCGGGCCTGCGGCGGGTGAGTAGTATCTATTGTGCCATCCGGTACAACAACAATCTGACGGCAACCTGATGGTTGCCGTTTTTTGTGTTCACTGTGCGCCGGTCAGCGCGGTAGCTTGCCGTGATCGCGCAGCCAGGCGGCGGTACGCTCAATGCCTTCATCCAGCGTGACGATGGGCTGATAGCCCAGTTCTTCCTGGGCGCGCGTGGTGTCCAGCGTAAAATCGAAATTCAGCTTGGAAACGCCGTAGTGCGTCAGCGTCGGCTCTTTCGCCGATTTATTGCCGAAACGCTCCATGCTGCGGGCGATCATATCCAGCATCGGATACGGAACCGAACGGATTCGGCAATCAATGTTTAATTCATCAATCAGCTTTTGCACAATGCTGCGCAGCGTCCGGTGTTCACCGTTTGTGATGTTATAGACCCGACCAGAAGGCAGCTTGTCACTGCTTTCCTGGCTTGCCAGCCACATCGCATGGACGGCATTTTCATAATAAGTCATATCCACCAACGCGCTGCCGCCGTGCGGCAACAGAACGCTGCCGTAGTGGTGCATCATATGCGCCAGACGCGGAATAAAGACTTTATCGTGTGGGCCAAACAGACTTTGCGGGCGCAGGACGGTAAAACGCGTCTGCGGGTTGGCCTGCGCCAGCAGGTTAATCACCTCTTCACCGGCCGCTTTGCTGCGTGCAAATTCGTTGGCGAAGCGGTGCGGACGAAAATCCTCTTTGATATCGCGATGGTGGTGATAATCAAAATAGAGTGACGGAGAGGAGATATGAATAAAGTTACGTACGCCCCAGGCGACGGCCCATTCGCCGAGGCGTCGGGTGGCGCGGACGTTCGCCAGATCGAAGGCTTCCTGGGTTCCCCACGGCGAGGTGAAACTGGAGCAGTGCCACAGCGTATCAATGCCTGCGAGCATCACTTTTGCCTGCGAAGAGACCAGCTCGGTCAAATCCGCATGGACAAATTCCGCTCCCATTTTTTGCAGCAGCTTGCCCATCGCTTCATTGCGACCGGTAGCTCTGACGCTGATGCCTTTATTGCGCAAAAACTCAACCGCGTTTCGACCTAAGCCGCTGGTGGCGCCGGTAACCAGTACCTTCATATCAATCCACTGTGGTTAATAGAACTTCGTGCGCATTCTTCCGTGAATTACGTCGGTATGCAATGGGAAACATGAAAGAATACAGTATGTTTTTATGATTAATCTGTGATTTGTTCTGCAAGCCGGGCAATTCGCTTTGCCATGCCCTGGAAAATAAAGAGATGCGCCGGGATCATCAGCAGCCAGTAGAAAAGGCCGGGCATCCCGTGCGGGTGCCACCAGGCGCGCACGTCAATTTGCCGGTGATCGCCTTTATCTTCAAGGGTAAAACTCAGACGGCCAAGGCCCGGTGCTTTCATGCCAAACAGTAAAGTCAGCTGTTTTTCCGGCTCGACAATGATGACTTTCCAGCTGTCCACCGTGTCGCCGGTCTGAAGAAGCGCGTGTTCAGGTCGGCCTTTTGCCAGTCGATGCCCCACCAGCAGATCCATTGCCGCACGCGTTTTCCAGAGAATATTGCCAAAGAAATAGCCTTCTTTGCCGCCGAGACGGTTGATCACCTGCCACAGGGCTTTCCGGCTGGCGGAGGTTTTAACCGTGAATCCGGCCTGTTTGGCAAAATAGCCATACTCTGGTCGCCAGCGGGCAAACGCCTGGGCGTCGTATCCCCAGTCGCTGGAGTTGACCAGTTTTTCTTCCTCCTTCAGCGTGCGACGCACGGCATCGTCAAAGGAGATGAGCGTCTGGGGGACCAACGCCCGCAGTTCGGTATCATCGGCCAGCAGGTCATGTTTCAGCCCCTGGATCAGCGCTTTTGCCGTGGTCGGCGGAACGGACGTAATGACATTTAAAAACCAGACTGAAATCCAGCGGGTCGGAAAAGGGATGGGGATCAGCAGGCGATGTTTGCCGCTGACGGCCATAAAGTGCTTGAACTGCTCCTGATAGCTTAAGACCTGCGGCCCGGCGGCTTCGAGAACCCGGTGCTCGCAGGCAGGGTGATCCAGCAACGCCACCAGATAGTGCAGCAAATTTTCCAGCGCGATGGGCGTGGTTCGGGAGCGCACCCAGCGAGGCGGCGTCAGCACTGGCAGGTTGTAGACCATATCGCGCATCACTTCGAAGGCGGCTGAACCTGCGCCGACGATAATGCCAGCGCGCAGTTCGGTCACCGGCACGCCGGATTCGCGCAGCGTCTCCGCAGTTAACTGCCGGGCGCGCAAATGGTCAGACTGCTCATGTTTCGGCGCCTGCAACGAACTGAGGAATATGAGCTGTTTGACCGGTACTTCACGCAGCGCATCGCGCACGTTCATCGCAACCTGGCGCTCATGGGCAATAAAATCGCCGCCTTCGCCCATGCCATGCACCAGATAATAGACGGTGTCGACCTCGCGGAGCAGCGCGGGCAGATTATCCGGCCAGTTGAGATCGACTTTATGACAACTGACGTTAGCCAGTTGCTGTTTTTCCAGCCGTTCAATGCGACGTGCCGCCGCCAGAATCTGATGCCCTTGCGCGCTGAGCGCCCGCACCAGATGTTGACCAATGTAACCACTGGCGCCAAGAACCAAAATACGTTGCGGCACGTCCGTCTCCTTAGCGGGTTAAAAAGGCGCGCCAGTGGGCGGCGACTTCAGCAAGCTGTTCACGCGATACGTCCAGATGCGTCACCAGACGCACGATTGGCGACGCGTTGATCAGCACGTCACGCGCCTTCATGTATTCGCCCATCGCCGCCGCGTTCTCTTCACCAACGCGGACAAACAGCATATTGGTGTCGTGACGCATAACATCCGCACCAGCTTCACGCAGTTGCTCCGCCATCCAGGCCGCGTTGTCGTGATCGTCCTGTAAACGTGCGACGTTATTCTTCAACGCGTACAGCCCGGCAGCAGCCAGAATACCCGCCTGACGCATACCGCCGCCGGTCATTTTGCGCCAGCGGATGGCGCGCTTAATGTAGTCCTGGTTGCCGACTAACAGTGAGCCTACCGGCGTCCCCAGACCTTTTGACAGGCAAATGGTGAATGAATCGCAGTATTGAGTAATGTCTTTCAGTTCGCAGCCGTAGGCGACGACCGCGTTAAAAATACGCGCGCCGTCAACGTGTAACGCCAGACCGCGCTCGCGGGTAAATTCCCACGCCTGTTTTAAATATTCGCGCGGCAGCACTTTACCGTTGTGGGTGTTTTCCAGACTGAGTAAGCGAGTGCGGGCAAAATGGATATCATCCGCCTTGATCTTCGCGGCGACCTTATCCAGCGGCAACGTACCGTCTGCGGCGGCATCAATGGGCTGCGGTTGAATGCTGCCCAGCACCGCCGCGCCGCCTGCCTCGTACAGATAGTTATGCGCGCCCTGACCGGCGATATACTCTTCGCCGCGTTCACAGTGGCTGAGCAGAGCGACCAGGTTAGCCTGAGTGCCGGTGGGTAAAAAAATCGCCGCGTCTTTGCCAGAAAGCTCAGCGGCGTATTGCTGGAGGGCGTTGACGGTTGGGTCATCTCCGTACACGTCGTCCCCGACCGGGGCGGCCATCATCTCTTCGAGCATGGCACGACTCGGCCGGGTAACGGTATCACTACGTAAATCGATCATTGCACATCCCTATAGTTTAAAAGGCGATGTGCATTGTTTTACCTTAGCCAGTTGGTTTTCGCCAGTTCGATCACTTCATCACCGCGCCCGCTGATGATCGCGCGCAGCATATACAGGCTAAACCCTTTGGCCTGCTCCAGTTTGATTTGCGGCGGAATGGCCAGTTCTTCTTTCGCCACGACCACATCGACCAGTACCGGACCGTCGATAGACAGCGCGCGTTGCAGCGCCTCGTCGACGTCGGCGGCTTTTTCAACGCGGAGCCCTGTAATGCCGCAGGCTTCAGCAATGCGGGCGAAGTTCGTGTCGTGCAGCTCGGTGCCGTCGGTGAGGTAGCCGCCCGCTTTCATCTCCATTGCCACAAAGCCCAGCACGCTGTTGTTGAAAACAACAATTTTTACCGGCAGCTTCATCTGTACGACAGAGAGGAAATCGCCCATTAGCATACTGAATCCCCCGTCGCCGCACATGGCGATCACCTGACGGCCCGGTTCGGTGGCCTGGGCGCCTAACGCCTGCGGCATGGCATTGGCCATTGAACCGTGGTTAAACGATCCCAGCAGACGGCGCTTACCGTTCATTTTCAGATAACGCGCCGCCCATACGGTCGGCGTGCCGACGTCGCAGGTAAAGATGGCGTCATCTGCGGCGAAACGGCTGATCTGCTGCGCCAGATATTGCGGGTGAATCGCTTTCTCGCTCGGTTTGGCTAAATCATCCAGCCCTTTGCGCGCGTCGCGATAGTGCTCCAGCGCTTTATCAAGGAATTTACGATCGGTTTTTTCTTCCAGCATCGGCAATAACGCGGCGAGCGTGGAGCGAATATCGCCGACCAGCGCCATATCGACTTTACTGTGCGCGCCAATGCTTGCCGGGTTGATATCGATTTGAATGATTTTGGCGTCGGTCGGGTAAAAGGCGCGATAGGGAAACTGGGTGCCGAGCAGGATCAGGGTGTCAGCATTCATCATCGTATGGAAACCGGATGAGAAGCCGATCAATCCCGTCATGCCCACATCGTAAGGGTTGTCGTACTCCACATGTTCTTTGCCGCGCAGCGCATGAACAATTGGCGCTTTAATTTTGGCGGCGAATTCCACCAGTTCTTTATGCGCGCCCGCGCAGCCGCTGCCGCACATCAGGGCGATATTGCTGGAGTAACGTAATAGCTGTGCCAGTTTTTTCAGCTCTTCTTCGGCCGGGGTTACGACCGGCAGCGGGGCATGATACCAGTGGGTGCTGGCGCTTTCCGGCGCCGGTTTCAGCGCGACGTCGCCCGGCAGCACCACGACGGAGACGCCACGGTTAAGCACCGCTTTACGCATGGCGATCGCCAGTACCTGCGGGATCTGCTCCGGGGTGGAAACCAGCTCGCAATAGTGGCTGCATTCGCGAAACAGCTCTTGTGGGTGGGTCTCCTGAAAGTAGCCGCTGCCGATTTCGCTGGAAGGAATGTGGGCGGCGATAGCCAGAACCGGGACGTGATTACGGTGGCAATCGAACAGACCGTTAATCAAATGCAGGTTGCCAGGCCCGCATGAACCCGCGCACACCGCCAGTTCACCGGTGAGTTGTGCTTCCGCGCCAGCGGCAAAGGCGGCGACCTCTTCATGGCGCGTCGACATCCAGTCAATCGTCCCCATCCGGTTCAGGCTGTCGCTCAGGCCGTTCAGGGAGTCGCCCGTCACGCCCCAGATACGTTTCACGCCAGCCTGTTCAAGTGTTTTTGCAATGTAAGCGGCAACGGTTTGTTTCATGGTTTTCCATCTCCTGTAATGTGATACCGGTTACAAGTTTAGATGAAGATAATCGTTACGCTTTGTCATCACCCCTTATTTTCAGCAGCTATATTTCAACCGACAGAACGCGTAATTTAATGGCAAACCAGCCGGAACCAGGAGTCAATTCAGATGGTTACAACGTTATTAAATGCAGTGAACCGTATGCTGACGCATGAAGATTTTGGCAAGTTTCTGTTACGCCTCGCAGTAGGGGGGCTGATGCTGTTTCACGGCCTGCATAAACTGTTCGATGGTATTGATGGCATTAGCAATATGCTGATTGCAAAAGGATTGCCCGGGTTTATCGCCTATGGCGTGCTGGTGGGCGAGGTGATTGCGCCTTGCCTGATTGTGCTGGGTATTCTTACGCGTCCTGCCGCGCTGGTGCTGGCATTGACGATGGTGGTGGCGTGGTTAATGGTCGGCACCGGGAAAACCTGGCAACTGGATGCCGTCGGCGCATGGGCGATAGAAAGTTTAGTTTATTTCTTTATTGGCGCGCTGGCGGTGGCGTTTCTGGGGGCGGGGCGGTTCTCTGTTGCGGGAAATTCGGCCTGGCGGTAAAGAATTGCCGGATGGCGGCGTAAATGCCTTACCCGGCCTGCCGAAAAATGGCAGGCCGGATAAGCGAAGCGTCATCCGGCAATGAGAGCTTATGCCAGAACTAAATCGCCCTGCGGATGGCAGGAGCAGGCCAGTACATAACCGTCGGCGATTTCCGCATCGGTCAGCGTCATGGTGCTGCTGACCGTATATTCACCGGAAACCACTTTGGTTTTGCAGCAGCCGCACACGCCAGCACGACATGCCACAGTCACCGGAACTTTATTGCTTTCCAGCGCGTCCAGCAGCGTGGTGCCGACAGGCGCGTAAAACTCCTGCGCCGGTTGCAGTTTGGTGAACTTCAGACCCTCCGTTGCCGCTTCGGCAACCGGTGTAAAGAACTTCTCTTTAAAGAAGCGCGTTACGCCGAGCGCTTTCACTTCCTGCTCAACCATGTCCATATACGGCGCAGGGCCGCAGGTCATGACGGTGCGCGATGCCAGGTCCGGCACGTTTTTCAGTAATTCAGTGGTCAGGCGACCCGCCACGAAACCGTGGGTCGCATTGTTCTCCGCCACCAGCGTGACCGGGTACTGACGCCATTCCTCAGCGAAAATCACATCCTGCGGCGAACGCACGTTGAAGATCACCTGCACATCTGCCTGCGGGCGGTATTTTGCCAGCCAGCGACGCATCGACATAATTGGCGTGACGCCGCAACCGGCCGCCAGCATCAGGAACTTGTCTTCGGCTTTGTCTTCACAGATAAAGTCGCCCATCGCATCGGACAGCCAGATATAATCGCCGCGTTTCACCTCGCGGGTTAACCACTGTGAACCTGCGCCTTCATCAATGCGACGGATCGTCAGCGTAATGTACTCGCTCACGCCCGGCGTGGACGAAATGGTGTAGGCCCGCAGCGTATCCGCAGAGTTGCGAACGCTGACCAGCGCATACTGACCGGCACGGTACGGATAGTGATCGTGACACAGTAATGAGAGAGTCCACACATCCGGGGTTTCCTGATGGATGTGATGTACCTGCATCCGCCACGGACACTGAGTGGTTGGCATCGTCATTCTAAAACTCCTTACGCGCTCAACAGTTGCTGCATATCTTCTTCAACGGTGGTGACCTGACGCAGGCCAAATTTCTCGTTGAGGACAGCCAGCAGATCCGGGGTGAAGAAACCTGGCGCAGTCGGCCCGGTTACGATGTTTTTCACGCCCAGAGACAACAGCGTCAGCAGGATGACGATCGCTTTCTGTTCGAACCAGGAGAGTACCAGAGACAGCGGCAGGTCGTTCACGCCACAGCCCAGTTTTTCTGCCAGCGTGACGGCCAGAATGATGGCGGAGTAAGCGTCGTTACACTGACCGGCGTCAACCAGACGCGGCAGACCTTCGATGTCGCCGAATTCCAGTTTGTTGAAGCGGTATTTACCACAGGCCAGCGTCAGAATCAGGCAGTCATCCGGTACGCTGGTCGCGAAATCGGTGAAGTAGTTACGTTCGCCACGCGCGCCGTCACAGCCGCCCACCAGGAAGATGTGACGCAGTTTTTCGCGGCTGACCAGGTCGATCAGGCTGTCTGCTGCGCCCAGCAGCGTCTGGCGACCGAAACCAACGGTGATCAGATGCGGGATTTCGCTGTACGGGAAGCCTGCCATCTGCTGCGCCTGGGCGATAACCGGAGAGAAATCTTCACCTTCCAGGTGGTTTACGCCCGGCCAACCGACGATGCTGCGCGTCCAGATACGGTCGTCATACGCGCCAACGGTCGGGTCGATGATGCAGTTAGAGGTCATCACGATAGGGCCAGGGAAGCGGGCGAATTCAACCTGCTGGTTCTGCCAGCCGCTGCCGTAGTTACCGACCAGGTGTTTGAATTTACGCAGTTCCGGGTAACCGTGCGCGGGCAGCATTTCACCGTGGGTATAGACGTTCACGCCAGTCCCTTCGGTCTGCTCCAGCAGGTTGTACAGATCTTTCAGGTCGTGACCGGAGATCAGGATGCACTTACCTTCAACCGCTTTCACGTTAACCTGAGTCGGGGTCGGGTGGCCGTATTTGGTGGTTTCACCGGCATCCAGGATGCTCATCACTTTGAAGTTCATCTGGCCGATTTCCATAGAACATTCCAGCAGAGCGTTCATATCGGAAGGCCAGGTGCCCAGCCACGCCATGATTTTGTGGTACTGCGCGTAGATGTCGTTGTCATACTGACCCAGAACGTGGGCGTGCTCCATATACGCTGCCGCACCTTTCAGGCCGTACAGGCAAAGCAGACGCAGGCCGAGGATGTTCTCGCCAATAGCGGCTTTGTCTTTGTTCGGGGTGAACTCGGCGGCCTGACGTTGCAAATCGCCCAGATCGTCGCTGACCAGTTGCAGGTCGGCCATCGGGTTGTTTACCGTGGCGCTTGCATCGATGTTCTGGCACTGCGCTTTCAGTGATTCGCGCAGGGCGATCGCTTCACGGGCATAGCCGACGATACGCGGAGAATCGAAGTTAACGTTGGTCAGAGTGGAGAAAAATGCACGCGGGGCAAAGTTGTCAACGTCATGATCGATGATGCCATATTCACGGGCTTTAGCAGCCCATGCAGACAGACCTTGCAGGGACGCAATCAGCAGATCCTGGAGATCGGACGTTTCCGCTGTTTTACCGCACATACCCTGCGCGTAGGAGCAGCCGTTTCCCGCCGGAGTACGGATGGTTTGTTCACATTGCACACAAAACATGGTCACACCTTTTTTAAAGTTATATTTAATATACATGTTTAAGGTTATGCCTGCGCGCAAAGGGATAAAAGTGATTTCTTACATAATTTACAGGGAGATTGATTTAGCGCAATTTTGGCGGCAGAGTTCTACCGCCAGGGAGGTATCAGGCTGAGAAAAAGGCCATCAGGATCGGCACCAGCAGGCTGAGGATAAAACCGTGAACGATGGCGGCAGGCACCATCTCCAGACCGCCTGTACGCTGAAGTACCGGCAACGTGAAGTCCATCGACGTAGCGCCGCATAACCCTAACGCGGTGGAGCGACTGCGACGAACCAGGCCGGGGATCAGCATAATCGCTATCAGCTCGCGCGCCAGATCGTTAAAGAAAGCGGCGCTGCCAATTACCGGGCCGAACGATTCGGTCAATAAAATGCCGGACAGGGAATACCAGCCGAAACCCGATGCCATTGCCAGCGCGGTTTTGATCGGCAGGCCGAGAATGAGCGCATTGATGACTCCGCCGAGCATAGAGCTGGCGACCACCACCACGGCGACAATCATCCCCCGGCGATTCAGCACAATCTGTTTTAAGGTCATGCCATTGTTTCGCAACTGGATGCCGATCAGGAATAATAAGAAGATCAGCGTATATTCGCTGGCTTCCGTAGCGTGTTTGAGAAATGCCAGCCCGCTGAGGCCAAGCAGAAAACCCAGCACCACGACGCCGCATAATTTAAGTGACTCAAGTGCCATCGCGATACGTGAAGGTAATTTCTCCTGCTGGTGGTTGTGTCGCCACGGTAGCGAACGTTCCAGCCAGAATAATGCCGCGATGTTGCACAGCAAAATAACGGTAATACTGACAGCGGAATAATGAAAAATAGCGAGCAAATTACTGGCGAGATTATCCAGGAACGCCAGGCTGATCCCCATAAAAAAGAGAATGACGTAGACAATCCAGCTTAACAGCCGGTTGATCAGTTTTAATGCGGCCTGATGCTGAAGTGGAATGAGGTAGCCCACAATCAGTGGAACCAAAATGATTAAAAGTCCTGAAAACATGAACAACCGGGTCCTTTATATGCGAGACAGCGCAATGACACTACCCAATAAAGGCGGTCAGGTAAAGGAGCAAAAAAAAGCCGGGTGGCGCTAATGCTTACCCGGCATGCTTATTGTACTGTACCGCAGGTCGGGTAAGGCGTAGTCGCCACCCGACACCACGGGCTTCACTCAATTAGTCGCGTTTTTCAAGCAGCGTGCGGTACAGCACGCCACCCAGAATACCGCCGATAATCGGCATCACCCAGAACAGCCACAGTTGTTGTAATGCCCAACCGCCCTGGAAGATCGCAACCGCGGTGCTGCGCGCCGGGTTCACAGAGGTGTTGGTGACCGGAATACTGATCAGGTGAATCAGGGTTAACGCCAGACCAATAGCGATCGGGGCAAAACCCGCCGGGGCGTGTTTGTCCGTCGCGCCATGAATGACCAGCAGGAAACCGGCGGTCAGCACGATTTCAATGACGATGGCGGAAAGCATGGAATAACCGCCAGGGGAATGTTCGCCGTAACCGTTAGAGGCAAAACCGCTGGCAGCGGCATCAAAGCCTGCTTTACCGCTGGCAATCAGATACAGCACCGCCGCGGCAATAATACCGCCGACAACCTGAGCGATAATATAGCCAATGACCTCTTTTGCCGGAAAACGACCGCCAGCCCATAAACCTAATGTCACTGCCGGGTTAAAATGTCCGCCGGAAATATGACCTACGGCAAATGCCATTGTCAGTACGGTCAGACCAAAAGCCAGCGCGACACCCGCAAAACCAATTCCCAGTTCAGGGAATGCCGCAGCCAGAACGGCGCTTCCGCAGCCACCGAAAACGAGCCAGAATGTACCGAAACATTCGGCTGCTAATTTTCTAAACATAACCACCTCAAATAATAAAATTAACCACATTGAATATGCGGCTGTTTTTTTATCGTCATAAAAGGGTGACGACATAATGCAGGAAACTGTATTTTAAGAACGAACGTCACCCAATCACCAGTTAAAAAAATTCAGTTAGTTTGATTTAGGGCAATGTGGTGTGAATCCTTGTTCTGATTTGTCTTAATAAAGAGTGTAGTGCACGGACTTAATGCTGCAATTATCACGCCATGCAACGGATTTTGTCGTTATACTGCGGAAAGGATAAGTTGTTCATTTCTGGAGGATACATGATTCTCGAACGCGTTGAGATTGTGGGTTTTCGCGGGATCAATCGATTATCGTTGATGCTGGAGCAAAACAACGTGCTGATTGGGGAGAACGCGTGGGGGAAATCCAGCCTGCTGGATGCCTTAACTCTGCTGCTGTCGCCAGAATCGGAACTGTATCATTTCATCCGCGAGGATTTCTGGTTTCCCCCCGGAGATCTTCAGGGACGTGAACATCATCTGCATATTATCCTCACTTTCCGTGAATCTCAGCCGGGCCGCCATCGGGTGCGTCGATACCGCCCGCTGGAGGCATGCTGGTCTCCCTGTCAGGATGGTTTTCACCGTATTTTCTACCGTCTGGAGGGGGAGAGCGCGGCAGATGGCAGCGTGATGACGCTGCGCAGCTTCCTTGATGGCGACGGCCACCCGCTGCCGGTCGATGATATTAATCGCCAGGCACACCATCTCATTCGTTTGATGCCGGTACTGCGCCTGCGCGATGCGCGCTTTATGCGACGCATCCGTAACGGTACGGTGCCCGATGTTCCCGATGTTGAAGTTACCGCCTGCCAGCTGGACTTTCTGGCGCGAGAGCTGGCGACCCGTCCGCAGAATTTAACGGACGGGCAGATCCGCCAGGGGCTTTCGGCGATGGTACAGCTGCTGGAGCATTACTTTTCCGAGCAAGGCGCGGGGCAATCCCGTCATCGGTTGATGCGTCGCCGTTCGAACAACGAACAGCGTAGCTGGCGCTATCTGGACATTATTAACCGGATGATCGACAAACCCGGCGGCCGCACGCATCGCGTGATCCTGCTGGGGCTGTTTTCCACGCTGTTACAGGCGAAAGGGACGCTGCGGCTGGATAAAGATGCCCGACCATTATTATTGGTTGAAGACCCGGAAACGCGTCTGCATCCGATTATGCTGTCGGTGGCATGGCAGTTGTTGAATCTTTTACCGCTGCAACGTGTGGCAACGACCAATTCCGGCGAGCTGCTGTCGCTGACGCCTGTGGAGCACGTTGTCCGTCTGGTGCGTGAATCTTCACGGGTCGCGGCCTGGCGATTGGGGCCTGGCGGGCTGAGCGCGGAAGATGGTCGCCGCATCGCCTTTCATATTCGTTTTAACCGGGCCTCGTCGCTGTTTTCCCGCTGCTGGCTGCTGGTGGAGGGCGAAACGGAAACCTGGGTTATCAACGAACTGGCGCGCCAGTGTGGGCACCACTTTGATGCCGAAGGGATTAAAGTGATCGAATTCGCCCAGTCTGGCCTGAGACCGCTGGTAAAATTCGCCCGCCGGATGGGAATTGAGTGGCATGTGCTGGTGGATGGTGACGAAGCCGGGAAAAAATATGCCGCAACGGTGCGCGGTTTGCTGAATAACGACCGGGAAGAAGAGCGTGAGCACCTGACGGCATTGCCTGCTCTGGATATGGAACATTTTATGTATCGGTCAGGATTTGCTGATGTCTTTCATCGGGTGGCGCAAATACCGGAAAACGTCCCGATGAATATGCGGAAAATTATCTCGAAGGCGATCCACCGCTCGTCAAAGCCTGACTTAGCCATTGAAGTGGCGATGGAGGCAGGGCGACGTGGCGTTGACGCGGTGCCGACGCTGTTCAAAAAAATGTTCTCCCGCGTACTCTGGCTGGCGCGCGGGAGAGCGGATTAACGGCGAAACAGCCGCGACATCTGTGGCGGAATGCAGTCCAGCAATGGATAGCGACGGCGATATTCGGCGCGTTTTTCAGTGTTTGTTTATTTACCGTTAAGGTTTATCTTCCCACTCTGGTGGATATCTCGGGGAATGTTGGATCGTTATGAAGCTCAAGGGAAAAATGAAAAAGCGCTATCTTCTCATCGCCCTCATTATCATCGTGGCGATGTTTACGCTCTGGCGAACGTTAAATGCGCCGCTACCCCACTATCAAACGCTGATTGTCCGTCCGGGCGACCTCCAGCAGAGCGTGCTGGCGACGGGGAAACTGGATGCGCTGCGCAAAGTGGATGTCGGGGCGCAGGTCAGCGGCCAGCTTAAAACGCTGTCGGTCGCAATTGGCGACAAGGTGAAAAAAGATCAGCTGCTTGGCGTTATCGATCCTGAACAAGCGGAAAACCAGATCAAAGAGGTGGAAGCCACGCTGATGGAATTACGCGCTCAGCGCCGACAGGCTGAAGCCGAGTGGAAACTGGCGCGCGTCACCCTGTCACGCCAGCAACAGCTGGCGAAAACCCAGGCGATTTCGCGACAGGAACTGGATACGGCCGCGACGGAAATGGCCGTCAAACAGGCGCAGATCGGCACGATTGACGCGCAGATTAAACGTAATCAGGCTTCTCTTGATACGGCAAAAACCAACCTGGATTACACCCGCATTGTCGCCCCGATGGCAGGCGAGGTGACGCAAATCACCACCTTGCAGGGACAGACGGTGATTGCCGCTCAACAGGCGCCAAATATCCTGACGCTGGCGGATATGAGCACCATGCTGGTGAAGGCGCAGGTTTCCGAAGCGGACGTTATTCACCTGCGTCCCGGACAAAAAGCCTGGTTTACCGTGCTGGGCGACCCCCAGACCCGCTATGAAGGCGCGCTGAAAGATGTCCTGCCCACGCCTGAAAAAGTGAACGACGCTATTTTCTATTACGCGCGTTTTGAAGTTCCTAACCCGAAAGGGATTTTGCGCCTGGACATGACCGCACAGGTGCATATTCAGCTCACGGACATTAAAAACGTGTTGACGATTCCGCTGGCGGCGCTTGGCGACCCGGTCGGCAACAACCGCTACAAAGTCACGCTGTTGCGTAACGGCGAAACCCGTGAACGCGAGGTGTCGATTGGCGCGCGTAACGATACCGACGTGGAGATCGTCAAGGGACTGGAAGAGGGCGATGAGGTGGTGATCAGCGAGAGCAAACCTGGAGCCGCGCAATGACGGCATTGCTTGAGCTGAGCAATATTCGCCGTAGTTATCCGTCAGGTGAAGAACAGGTCGAGGTGC
Source organism: Citrobacter sp. CK191 (assembly GCF_030333435.1). Taxonomy (NCBI): domain Bacteria; kingdom Pseudomonadati; phylum Pseudomonadota; class Gammaproteobacteria; order Enterobacterales; family Enterobacteriaceae; genus Citrobacter; species Citrobacter sp. CK191. Next base: position 212,696 of record NZ_JAOWFX010000028.1, read on the forward strand.
TGAAGGGCATCTCCCTGCAAATTCATGCCGGAGAGATGGTAGCGATTGTCGGCGCGTCCGGTTCCGGTAAATCGACCCTGATGAATATCCTCGGCTGTCTGGATAAACCTACCAGCGGCACCTATCGGATTGCGGGGCGGGATGTCTCCACGCTCGACAGCGACGCGCTGGCGCAACTTCGCCGCGAACATTTTGGTTTTATCTTCCAGCGTTATCATTTGCTCTCACATCTGACGGCGGCGCAAAACGTTGAGGTGCCCGCCGTTTATGCCGGTACGGAGCGCAAACGACGGCTGGAGCGGGCCGAAGAGTTGCTGCAACGGCTGGGGCTGGGCGATCGGGTGGATTATCAGCCTTCGCAGCTCTCCGGCGGGCAACAGCAGCGGGTGAGTATTGCGCGCGCGCTGATGAACGGCGGGCAGGTGATCCTCGCGGATGAGCCGACGGGGGCGCTCGACAGCCATTCCGGCGATGAAGTGATGGCGATTCTGCATCAACTGCGCGATCGGGGGCATACGGTCATTATCGTGACCCACGACCCGCAGGTTGCCGCTCAGGCCGAACGGGTGATTGAAATCCACGATGGCGAGATCGTGCGTAATCCGCCATCGCAGAAAACGCAAGCGGGGCAAGGTATCGCGGAGCCCGTCGTCAAAACGGCCTCCGGCTGGAGCCAGTTTGTCAGCGGATTTCGTGAGGCGCTCACGATGGCGTGGCTGGCGATGGCCGCCAATAAAATGCGCACCTTGCTCACCATGCTGGGGATTATTATCGGGATTGCGTCGGTGGTGTCGATCGTGGTGGTCGGCGATGCGGCAAAACAGATGGTGCTGGCGGACATTCGCGCCATTGGCACCAATACTATCGATATTTATCCCGGTAAAGACTTCGGCGACGACGATCCGCAATATCAGCAGGCGCTGAAATATGACGATCTGAACGCGATTCAGAAGCAGCCGTGGGTAACGTCCGCGACGCCTGCCGTATCGCAAAATCTGCGGCTTCGCTACGGCAACATCGACGTGGCCGCCAGCGCCAATGGCGTCAGCGGCGACTATTTTAACGTCTACGGCATGACCTTTAGCGAGGGGAACACGTTCAACAGAGAGCAGTTGAATGGCCGGGCACAGGTGGTGGTGCTCGACAGCAACACGCGGCGTCAACTTTTCCCCAATAAAGCGAAAGTGGTGGGCGAAGTGATCCTGGTCGGTAATATGCCTGCAACGGTGATCGGCGTGGCTGAAGAGAAACAGTCTATGTTCGGCAGCAGTAAGATCCTCCGCGTCTGGCTGCCGTACAGCACGATGTCCGGGCGGGTGATGGGGCAGTCATGGCTGAACTCCATCACCGTTCGGGTGAAAGAGGGATTTGACAGCGCGCAGGCTGAGCAGCAGCTTACCCGCCTGCTGACGCTGCGCCACGGGAAGAAGGATTTCTTTACCTGGAATATGGACGGCGTCTTGAAAACCGCCGAAAAGACCACACGTACTCTTCAACTGTTCCTGACGCTGGTTGCGGTTATCTCACTGGTGGTAGGGGGGATTGGCGTAATGAACATTATGCTGGTTTCCGTCACTGAACGAACCCGGGAGATTGGCATCCGTATGGCGGTAGGCGCGCGCGCCAGCGATGTGCTGCAACAGTTCTTAATTGAAGCGGTGCTGGTGTGTCTGGTCGGCGGCGCGTTGGGGATCGGGCTGTCGATGCTGATCGCCTTTACGCTACAGATGTTTTTACCCGGCTGGGAAATCGGCTTCTCGCCCGTCGCGCTCCTGACGGCGTTCTTGTGCTCGACGTTTACCGGGATACTGTTTGGCTGGTTGCCCGCACGTAATGCGGCACGACTCGATCCGGTAGATGCGCTGGCGCGGGAGTGAATCTTGCCGGATGTTTGTCCGCCGGGTAAAGCGCGTCAGCGTCGCCATCCGGCAAAAAGCAATGGCGCAGAAATAAAAATGCCAGCCGATCGGGCTGGCATTTTGACTGCGGGATGTACACAATGAGACAGAAGAGCTATGCAACGGCTTCTGCTTCGATGGGCACGATGACACTGGCATGATTGCCTTTTGGCCCCTGGTGGACATCAAACCGGACAGACTGCCCGGCTTTAAGCGTTCTGTAACCATCCATTTGAATGGTGGAGTAATGGGCGAAAATATCTTCGCCGCCGCCTTCAGGGCAGATGAAACCAAACCCTTTGGCATTGTTGAACCACTTTACAGTACCCGTTTCCATGCTTCGACATCCTTCGTAAATCTTATATAAGTAAGATGGAATGAACCGGTGGCGGAGTGGGGGCTGTTCAAAACCTCGCCAACTCTCGAAACTACAATTTAGAGAAATCAGGCGGGGCGTCAAGCGCCAGGCGGGGTGGATGGGGTAAAAATGAATCAAAAATTTGAAGCAGTTAACGCTATTGCCGGTAATGTGACAGATGTCGCGGATGACAGAGATAGATGATAGTTATCTATTAATTGGGGTAGATTGATTGCGTGCATAGGCTCTTGTCAGCGGCAGTACGTTCTGCCGGTAACCGTAACCGAAGATGACGACTGACAATGGGTAAGACGAACGATTGGCTGGATTTTGACCAGCTGGCGGAAGATAAGGTGCGCGACGCGCTAAAACCGCCATCTATGTATAAAGTGATATTAGTCAATGATGATTACACTCCAATGGAGTTTGTTATTGACGTGTTACAAAAATTCTTTTCTTATGATGTAGAACGTGCAACGCAACTGATGCTTGCGGTTCACTATCAAGGTAAAGCTATCTGCGGCGTATTTACCGCCGAGGTCGCGGAGACCAAAGTAGCGATGGTGAACAAGTATGCGAGGGAGAACGAGCATCCGTTGCTGTGTACGCTGGAAAAAGCCTGAATGCAGGCGTAAAAATTGGGGGAGGTGCCTATGCTCAATCAAGAACTGGAACTCAGTTTAAACATGGCTTTCGCCAGAGCGCGCGAGCACCGACATGAGTTTATGACCGTCGAGCACTTGTTACTGGCGTTGCTCAGTAACCCATCGGCCCGCGAAGCGCTGGAAGCGTGCTCCGTGGATTTGGTGGCGCTCCGTCAGGAACTTGAAGCCTTCATTGAACAAACCACACCCGTACTGCCTGCCAGCGAAGAAGAGCGCGACACACAGCCGACGTTGAGTTTTCAGCGCGTGCTGCAACGTGCGGTCTTTCACGTTCAGTCCTCCGGGCGCAGTGAGGTAACTGGCGCGAATGTGCTGGTGGCTATCTTCAGCGAACAGGAATCCCAGGCGGCCTATCTGCTGCGTAAGCATGAAGTCAGCCGCCTCGACGTGGTGAACTTTATTTCTCATGGGACGCGAAAGGACGAGCCGAGTCAGTCTTCTGACCCCGGCAATCAGCCAAATAGCGAAGAACAAGTTGGCGGGGAGGAACGTATGGAGAACTTCACGACTAACCTTAACCAGCTTGCTCGCGTGGGCGGAATCGATCCGCTGATTGGTCGTGAAAAAGAGCTGGAGCGTGCCATTCAGGTGCTGTGTCGCCGCCGGAAAAATAACCCGCTGCTGGTGGGTGAGTCCGGCGTCGGTAAGACGGCGATTGCCGAAGGTCTGGCCTGGCGTATTGTCCAGGGCGATGTGCCGGAAGTGATGGCGGATTGCACCCTCTACTCGCTGGATATCGGCTCGCTGCTGGCAGGTACCAAGTATCGCGGCGATTTCGAAAAACGTTTTAAAGCGCTGCTCAAACAGCTGGAACAGGACACCAACAGCATCCTGTTTATTGATGAGATCCACACCATTATCGGTGCGGGTGCGGCGTCGGGCGGCCAGGTGGATGCCGCAAACCTGATTAAACCGCTGCTCTCCAGCGGTAAGATCCGCGTGATTGGTTCCACGACGTATCAGGAATTCAGCAACATTTTCGAGAAAGACCGCGCGTTAGCGCGTCGCTTCCAGAAAATTGATATCACTGAGCCGTCCGTGGATGAGACTGTGCAGATCATCAACGGCCTGAAACCGAAGTACGAAGCGCACCACGATGTTCGCTACACGGCGAAAGCGGTGCGTGCGGCGGTAGAGCTGGCGGTGAAATACATCAACGACCGTCATCTGCCGGATAAGGCGATTGACGTTATCGACGAAGCCGGTGCGCGTGCTCGTCTGATGCCGGTCAGCAAGCGCAAGAAAACTGTCAACGTGGCGGATATTGAGTCCGTTGTGGCGCGCATCGCGCGTATTCCTGAGAAGAGCGTCTCGCAGAGCGATCGCGATACGCTGAAAAACCTCGGCGACCGCCTGAAAATGCTGGTCTTCGGGCAGGATAAGGCAATTGAAGCGCTGACCGAAGCGATCAAAATGAGCCGTGCGGGTCTCGGTCATGAACATAAACCTGTCGGTTCGTTCCTGTTCGCGGGGCCTACCGGGGTAGGGAAAACCGAGGTAACGGTACAGCTCTCCAAAGCACTGGGTATTGAGCTGCTGCGGTTTGATATGTCCGAGTATATGGAACGCCACACCGTAAGCCGCCTGATCGGCGCGCCTCCGGGATATGTCGGTTTCGACCAGGGCGGTCTGCTGACCGATGCGGTTATCAAACATCCACATGCAGTTCTGCTGCTGGATGAAATTGAGAAGGCGCATCCAGATGTCTTTAACCTGCTGTTGCAGGTGATGGACAACGGCACGCTGACGGACAACAACGGGCGTAAAGCGGATTTCCGCAACGTGGTGCTGGTGATGACCACCAACGCCGGTGTGCGTGAAACTGAGCGTAAATCGATTGGCCTCATCCATCAGGACAACAGTACGGACGCGATGGGTGAAATCAAGAAAGTGTTTACGCCGGAGTTCCGTAACCGTCTCGACAACATTATCTGGTTCGATCACCTGTCTACTGAAGTGATCCATCAGGTTGTCGATAAGTTTATCGTCGAGTTGCAGGTTCAACTGGATCAGAAAGGCGTCTCCCTGGAAGTGAGTCAGGAAGCGCGTGACTGGCTGGCAGAGAAAGGCTATGACCGCGCGATGGGCGCACGTCCAATGACGCGCGTCGTCCAGGACAACCTGAAAAAACCGCTGGCAAACGAGCTGCTGTTCGGTTCGCTGGTTGGCGGCGGCCAGGTGACCGTTGCGCTGGATAAAGAGAAAAATGAGCTGACGTATGGCTTCCAGAGTGCGCAAAAGCACAAACCGGAAGCCGCGCATTAATCTCGTAACCGGTAAAATCTGAACGCCAGTCGCGTTCAGATAAACTCGCTAAAATCCGTAATCTCTTTTGAGGTTACGGATTTTTTTTGCCGCCATACCCCGGATACCTGAAAACCCTTTTTTTGAGTGTTTTTTTAACGCTATGATTTTTATGTGTTTATATTTTCCTTTATTAGCACCATGATAGCGACGAACAGCTTCAGTTCACTGCCGTACAGATAGCTTAGAAAAGCGTTACAGGAACTTGAGGCCGGTTCATGGCGCAAGGGGCTGAATGATTATTGCCAGTGTATGGCGATAACGCCTGTTCCGGCTGTAAAAGGCTGGCGCACGGTGAGTCGGGTGCAGGTGAAAAGCAGTCCACAACGGTTATTGCGGCGTTCCGTCAGGAAGGGATGGTTGACGGAAGAGCAGGCGCAGCAGCGCCTGGTGGAGTCAACCGAACAGCATAGCGATTTGCCTTACCTGAACGTTAAAAGCTTGTCGAATCAGCAACAATTTTGGGTGTTTATTCGTCACGGCGAACTGCGTTCTGAACCTGTTAGCGGGACATTCACAAGCTATGGATTAAGTTCTACGGCGACCATTCCCTGGTTCTGAGAAGCCTGATGGCGCTTCGCTTATCAGGCCTACAGAGCGCCACTCGTAGGCCGGATAAGGCGCGAGCGCCGCCATCCGGCGATGGGCAACATGCGAAAAAAAGCCCGTACTTTCGTACGAGCTCTTTTTCCGAATATGGCGGTGAGGGGGGGATTGACTCGCTTCGCTCGCCCTGCGGGCAGCCCGCTCTCTGCGTTCGCGGTCTGTCCAACTGGCTGCCGCCAGTTGTCGAACCCCGGTCGTGGGTTCTCATCCCCCCACAGTACGTGCAATAGGTGAAAAAAAAGCCCGTACTTTCGTACGAGCTCTTTTTCTGAATATGGCGGTGAGGGGGGGATTCGAACCCCCGATACGTTGCCGTATACACACTTTCCAGGCGTGCTCCTTCAGCCACTCGGACACCTCACCATATTGTATTGCTGCCTGACCGCTTGGGGGCAACGGGGCGCTACTATAGGGAGTTGCGCTAAAACGGTCAAGCAGAATTTACGCTTTAATTATCGTTTGGTTACGCAATGAACATATTCCCTGCCCTGGGGGAGCAGGGAATACGATTAGCGCTGTGAATCCAGTATCTCACCGTTTTTCACCACTTCCTGCGCTTTGCTGTAACTCTCGATCAACAACTGATACGCCGGGAACACTTTGGTGTAGACCTCAGCCCACTCTGCTGCGTCTTCACGGTTCCAGGTGCCCTGCAACTCGGAAGCCACTGCGGCGGTATCCATCGGTACGACGCCCGCCTGAACAACGCGTGCCAGCGTGATTTCCTGGGCCATTTTGCTGTAGGTGCCGGAAGCATCAATAACAGCAAACACTTTATAACCTTCCGCGACTGCGCTAATCGCCGGGAATGCCATGCAAACGCTGGTAATCGTACCGGCGATAATCAGCGTCTTACGGCCGGTCGCTTTTACCGCCTGGACGAAATCAGCGTTATCCCAGGCGTTGATCTCGCCTTTACGGGCAATATACTGCGCGTGCGGTGCATTGGCGTGGATCTCCGGGATCAGCGGGCCGTTCGGTCCCTGCGGTACAGATGCCGTCGTAATGACCGGCATCTTCGACAAGGTTGCCATTTTGGCCAGCGCGGCCGCACGGGCGCGCAATTCAGGCATCGGCATATCGCCAACGGTCTGGAAAAGCCCGCTCTGGTGGTCGATTAACAGCATAACGGAATCGTTAACGTCAATTACCGGGCGCAAACCATTAAAATTAGCAGGACTGGACATATTGTGTACTCCTCAATGTTTTCAGATTTGGCCAAAACGGCCGGAGTTGAAATCGCGTACGGCTTCTGCGATTTCTTGTTTTGTGTTCATGACAAATGGGCCGTAACCGACAATGGGTTCATTCAGCGGCTCGCCCGACAACAGCAGAACGCTGGCATCGCTACTGGCTTCGAGATACAGGTTTTCACCTTCCTGGCTTAACACCACCAGTTGCGCTTCATTTACCGGTGTTGTGCCATTCACCGTAATACTTCCTTTCAGGACGACCAGCGCGGTGCTCCACCCTTCAGCGACGGGCAGCGTAAGATGACGATCGCGTTGCAGGCGCATATCCCAGACATTCAACGGCGAGAAGGTATGCGCCGGGCCTTTCACATCCTGATAGCGGCCCGCAATAATGCGCGCGGTTCCGGCTTCGCCAGGCAGCGTTACGGCAGGGATGAGATCGCTGCTGATGCCCTGATAACCCGGCACCGCCATTTTGTCTTTCGCGGGCAGGTTCACCCACAGCTGCACCATTTCCAGCTCGCCTCCCTGTTGGGTAAAGGCTGAAGAATGAAACTCTTCATGCAAAATGCCTGCGCCTGCGGTCATCCACTGCACATCGCCAGGGCCGATGACGCCGCCGCGGCCTGTTGAATCGCGGTGCTCAACTTCGCCGCTGTAAACAATCGTGACGGTTTCAAAGCCGCGATGCGGGTGTTCTCCCACTCCACGTTTTTCGTTTTCGGCGCCAGGGGCAAAGGTATGCGGCCCGGCATAGTCCAGCAGCAGGAACGGACTTAACTGCTCTGCATGGGACTGATAAGAGAATAGCGAACGAACCGGAAATCCATCGCCAACCCAATGCGGGCGAGGTGCGGTATAGACGCCTGTAATCTGTTTCATGGTGGTCTCCTCGGTGGCGTTGTCTTGATGTAAATAAGCTTATATCTATGACAATGATCTGAGTAGTCGCTAAAATAGACCTTACCGTTCTATAAACAGGACAATGTAATGACAAAACCGGATCTCAATGATTTTGCGTGGTTTGTTCATGTCGTCGAGGAGGGGGGATTTGCGGCGGCAGGGCGAGCGCTGGATGAACCAAAGTCAAAGCTTAGCCGACGTATTGCGCAACTGGAGGAACGGCTGGGCGTTCGCCTTATTCAACGAACCACGCGGCAATTTAATGTCACTGAAGTCGGGCAGACCTTTTATGAACATTGTAAGGCAATGCTGGTGGAAGCACAGGCGGCGCAGGATGCGATAGCCGCCTTACAGGTCGAGCCGCGCGGCATTGTAAAACTGACATGTCCAGTGACGTTGCTACATGTACATATCGGCCCAATGCTGGCGAAGTTTATGGCGCGTTATCCCGATGTATCGTTACAACTTGAAGCAACCAACCGCCGTGTTGACGTGGTTGGTGAGGGCATTGACGTTGCAATTCGCGTCCGGCCGCGTCCTTTTGAAGACAGCGATCTGGTGATGCGCGTGCTGGCGGACAGGGGGCACCGTTTGTTTGCCAGCCCGGCGCTGGTACAGCGTATGGGAAATCCTTCTTCGCCAGCAGAACTGCATCACTGGCCCGGACTGAGCCTGGCTTCAGGTAAACATATCCACCGCTGGGAACTCTTTGGTCCACAGGGCGCGCGCGCTGAAGTTCACTTTACACCGCGTTTGATCACCACAGACATGCTGGCGCTGCGTGAAGCGGCCGTTGCGGGCGTCGGCCTCGTTCAGTTACCTGTTTTAATGGTGAAAGACCAACTGGCTGCGGGGGAGCTGGTTGCCTTGCTGGAAGGATGGGAACCCAGAAGAGAGGTGATCCATGCGGTATTCCCGTCCCGCCGTGGATTGTTGCCGTCCGTACGCGCGCTGGTGGATTTTTTGACAGAAGAGTATGCGCGGATGGTGGAGGATTAAAACAGAGCGCAATATACCCTTTTTTATTTTATGTCACTAACTTATTGATTTTATTGTATATATAACTTGGGTGAAAAAGGGTCCGACAGGAAGACGTTGCGTTTTTCTTCAATAAATCAACGTGATTGTCTGATATTATTCCTGTTCACTGCCGTACAGGCAGCTTAGAAAAGAGCCATAAACGCGGTACTGAACTTCCCAGCGCTCACTGCCGTACAGGCAGCTTAGAAAAGTCAAATGCGCGTTGTTTGGCGTTATCTGTTGTTCACTGCCGTACAGGCAGTTCAGTATTGAATGTAGAAGGAAGGGACGCAGCGGGGAATAAAAATAACGTTAATTCGCATCAACGGTATTCATGCAGGAAAGGGACAACAAAAAGGCCGGATAAACCGACCTTTTTTTATCTTTACGCCACCCGGGCGTGAAAACAATCAGCGACTACGGAAGACAATGCGGCCTTTGCTCAGGTCGTACGGGGTCAGTTCAACAGTCACTTTGTCGCCCGTCAGGATGCGGATGTAGTTTTTACGCATTTTACCGGAGATGTGTGCAGTAACCACGTGACCGTTTTCTAATTCTACGCGGAACATGGTATTAGGTAACGTTTCGAGAACGGTACCCTGCATTTCAATATTGTCTTCTTTGGCCATCTAATCCTCTGGGGTATCACTACCGTAATTTGAACCGGCAAGATAATGCCGAAGTTCTTTAAATAAGTAAAGATTTGCGCGTTTAAAACGCAGCAAATCAGGTTTGGCGCATTACTCCGAAAAACACGGCAAAGCCGCACTTGAAGCGCAACGTATAAGGGAGCGATGAGATAAACGATGGGCGTTACCTGACGCGAACGGTTCCTTAACGGCGGCGGGGTAATGGGCATAACCTGCTCTGCGGCACAATTATAACACCCTGACAAAAAATGTGCCGAAAACATTCACGCCTGAGGCGAAAATAACGTGCGCGGCACCCAGAAATGACCCGGTAATCGCTGTTGCCGTAATGATCCCAGATGCTCAAGGTATTGCCTGCGGGGAATTTCGACAGCGCCAAGCGATGCCGTGTGGCTATTCAGCACCTGGCAGTCGATTAATTTTCCACCCTGACGAATAAATTCAGCGCAAAAAACAAGCAGCGCGGTTTTGGAGGCGTTCTCCTGGCGACTGAACATCGATTCGCCGCAAAACAGGGTGCCTTGCGAAACGCCATACATGCCGCCGACGAGCGCGTTGTGTCGCCATACTTCGATGGAATGCGCATGCCCCAGCTCATGTAAGCGGTGATACGCTTCCACCACATCGCGCGTGATCCAGGTTCCTTCGTCACGATCGTTGGCGCAGCCTTCAATAACCTGACCAAACGCATAATTAAGCGTGACGCGATAGGGCGATCGTTTGTGAAAACGCTTCATGCTGCGGCTGATGTGTAATGTTTCAGGCTGCAAAATAGCGCGAGGATCGGGTGACCACCAAAGAATCGGGTCGCCCGGTGAAAACCACGGGAAAATACCCCGCTGATAGGCCATCAATAAGCGGGCAGGGCTGAGATCGCCACCAAGCGCCAATAAACCATTGGGTTCCCGTAACGCGCCTTCCGGCGAGGGGAAGGCGATTGAGTGGCGAGAAAGCTGAACCAGGCGCATGACCGCAGAACTCCAGTACGCAAGTCGGATCGTTCAATAATAGCTTACAGACGTTGCTTAAACTGGTAATAACGACCCTGCCTGGCTAACAGATCTGCGTGATTACCTTGCTCAATAATTTGTCCGCTGTCCATCACTATTATTTGATCAAAACGTGACAGCCCGCGCAGACGGTGCGTGACCATTAAAACGGTTTTCCCGCGCATAACCTCTGCCAGCAATTCAAGCATCTGGCTTTCGGTTGTCGCGTCCAGCCCCTCAGTGGGTTCATCGAGCAGCATGAGCGGCGCATCGTGCAGCAGGGCACGGGCGATAGCCAGACGACGAAGCTCGCCGCCTGACAGCTGACGTCCGCCTTCGCCTAGCCAGCTGTTAAGTCCGCCATCCTCCAGCAGCTTTTCCAGCCCGACACGGCGCAGCATCTCTGAGAGCGTATCGTCGTTTGCGTCTGGCGCTGCCAGCAGCAGGTTGTCACGCAATGTGGCGCTGAACAGGTGTACTCGCTGCGGCACCACGCTAATGGTGCGACGCAGGGCCGCTTCATCCAGCGTTGAAATCGGTTGATCGTTAAGCAGAATATCGCCACTCTGCGGGTCCCAGGCGCGGGTGAGCAGTTGCAGCAATGTCGATTTCCCGCAGCCGGTACGTCCGAGAATAGCGATATGTTCTCCAGGCGCGACTTGCAGAGAAAGGGCATCCAGCGCCTTTTGCGGCTGCTCCGGGTAACTGAATGAAACGTCACGCAGCGTCAGCGTTACCTGCCGGGGAGCCGCTGCTTCGCCATCCGGGAAGGTCACTTCAGGCTGCTGCTCGGTCAGTTCGGTAATACGCAGCGCAGAGGCGATGACCTGGCCAAGATGTTGAAACGCGCCGGTAACGGGGGCAAGCGCTTCAAATGCCGCCAGTGCGCAAAAAACAAACAGCGCTATCAGCGCGCCAGGCTGGCTGTTATCGCCGACGCCGCCGGAAGCCATCCATAACATCAGCATTACCGCCAGTGCGCCAATCAGCAGCATTAAGGCCTGGGATAGCGCCGTTAATTCAGACTGGCGTCGCTGGGCTTCATGCCACTGTAATTCCGTGGCTTCCATTTGCGCCCGATAGCGCGAGCTGGCGCCAAATATTGTCAATTCCGCCTGACCCTGTAGCCAGGCGGTTAACTGCTGGCGATACTGACCGCGTAAATGGGTTAAGTTCTGCCCGGTGCTTTTTCCGGCGCGATAGAAGAGCGGCGGCATAATAAACAGCGTCAGCAGCATAATGCCGCCCAGCGTAATCGCCAGGGTGAAATCGAGAACACTCAGCCCCAGCGTGACCACCATAATCACCACAAACGCGCCAACCAGCGGAGAAATAACGCGCAGGTAGAGGTGATCCAGCGTATCGACATCAGCGACGACGCGGTTCAGCAGTTCGCCCTGACGATAGCGGGCAAGACCGGCGGGGGAGAGCGGCAGCAGCTTGCTGAACGTATGAATACGCAAATGTTGCAATACGCGGAAGGTGGCGTCATGGCTGACCAGACGCTCGAAATACCGGCCCGCAGTACGGGTGATCGCCGCACCGCGCACGCCAGCAGCCGGCAGCATGTAGTTAAAGCTATAGATACCCGCCACACCGACTACGGCTGAAGCGGAGAGGAACCAGCCAGAGAGCGTCAGCAAACCGATACTGGCCAGTAGCGTGACGATGGCCAGAATAATACCGAGCGTTAACATCCACTTATGACGTTTATACAGCGTCAGATACGGTAGCAAGGCACGCATTTAAATGTCCTCCTGACGATGAGCCAATAGTGTCGCAAACGCGCCGTTGGCGCTGCTGAGTTGGGCATAATCACCTTGCTCGATGATTTGCCCGTCCTGCATAACCCAGATCACGTCCCAGTCGGCAAGATCTTCTAACTGATGCGTTACCATCAGCGTGGTCTGGCGTTTTGATGCGGCATTCAGCGCCTGCATTACACGCTGTTCGCTGTGGGCATCCAGACTGGCGGCGGGTTCATCCAGCAACAACAATTTGCAGGGATTCAGCAGGGCGCGGGCAACCGCAACCCGCTGCGCCTGACCGACGGAAAGGCGACCCGCGTGATCGCCAGTCGGCGTGTCTACGCCTTGCGGCAACAGAGGTAAAAACTCACTGACCCAGGCGCTGTCGAGAGCCGCCTGTAACGCTTGTTCACTGGCATCCGGGCGGGCAAGCAGGACGTTTTCACGGAGCGTGCCTGCCGGTAATTGTGGGTTTTGCCCCACCCAGGAGAGATGTTTTCGCCAGGATTCCGGGGATAAATCACGAAGTTCAACGCCGTTAATGCACAGGGAGCCCTGATAAGAGAGAAAGCCTGACAGCGCGTTTAACAGCGAACTCTTTCCTGAACCGCTGCGACCAACCAGTACGGCGCGCTGGCCTGCGGCCAGTGTGAAATTCAGCGGTCCGGCAAGCGGTTTACCTTCCGGCGAGGTAATTATCAGATCCTGCGCTTCAAGGGTTACCGGTTCTTTCCCGGAAAGTTCGACATCACCGCGTTCCGGGTGAGCGAGAGGTGTTTCCATAAAGGTTTTCAGGCTGTCAGCCGCCCCTACCGCCTGCGCTTTGGCATGGTAAAAGGTGCCCAGATCGCGCAGTGGCTGGAAAAACTCCGGCGCCAGAATCAGCGCCAGGAAGCCGGCGGCAAGCGTGACGCCCGTCCCGTAATGGCCGAAATTAAGTTCGCCGAGGTAGGAGAAACCGAAATAAACCGCGACCAGCGCAATGGACAGCGACGTGAAGAACTCCAGTATCCCGGAGGATAAAAAGGCGAGGCGCAGGACTTCCATTGTGCGCTGGCGAAAATCTTGTGAAGCGACACGAATGCTTTCCGTTTCTGCTTCACCGCGCCCGAAGATGCGCAGCGTCTCCATACCGCGTAAGCGGTCGAGGAAATGCCCGCTCAGGCGGGCAAGCGCCTGGAAATTACGGCGGTTAGCGTCGGCGGCGCCCATTCCCACCATCGCCATAAATAATGGGATCAGCGGTGCGGTGCCGAGCAAAATCAGCGCGGCGGCCCAGTTTGACGGGAAAATCGCCGCCACAATCAACAAGGGAACGCAGACAGCAAGCGCCATTTGCGGCAGATAGCGGGCATAGTAATCATGCATATCGTCAATCTGCTCCAGCACCAGCGTCGCCCAGCTACCAGCCGGTTTACCCTGAATCCAGGCTGGCCCTGCCTGTTGCAGGCGATCCAGCACCTGGCGGCGGATCTCAAATCGGATATGCTGCCCGGCATGAAAACCCACCCGCTCGCGCAGCCAGACCACCCAGGCGCGCAGGACAAACACCAACATCAGTACGATGAAGGGGAGCAGGAGGGCTTCGCGGGGAATATTGTCCATGATCATATGCTGGAGAATGCGAGCCATGATCCAGGCCTGAGCGACAATCAGTACGCCACTCACGAAACCCAACAGGCGTGAAATGTTCAGCCAACGTTGGGAAATTACACTTTGCTGTTTTAACCAGCGGGTCAATTCTTTTTGACGGGTTTTATTCATTGCACGCTTAGCAGGTGAGTTATCGGAATTTTTGGCACGGCAATGTTACAACGGGGCAAAAATAAAGGCGACTTATAGTCGCCTTTTTTACTTTTGTTACTGATTTGTAAAAACTATTTGCACGCGTCAGCCAGACCGTCAAGGTAGCGTTCAGCGTCCAGCGCCGCCATGCAACCTGTGCCCGCTGAGGTGATTGCCTGACGATAAATATGGTCCATCACGTCGCCTGCGGCGAACACGCCGGGAACGCTGGTCTGCGTGGCGTTACCGTGGATGCCGGACTGGACTTTGATATAGCCGTTTTCCAGTTCAAGCTGACCTTCAAAAATCGCGGTGTTCGGGCTGTGGCCGATGGCGACAAACAGGCCTGCAACGTCAAGGGATTCGATGTTGTCCGGGTTTTGCGTATCACGCAGACGCAAACCGGTAACGCCCATCTGATCGCCGGTCACCTCTTCCAGAGTGCGGTGGGTATGCAGCACGATGTTGCCGTTTTCCACTTTATCCATCAGGCGCTTGATCAGAATTTTTTCGGCGCGGAAGCCGTCGCGACGGTGAATCAAATGCACTTCAGCGGCGATGTTCGCCAGGTATAACGCTTCTTCAACCGCCGTGTTGCCGCCGCCGATGACCGCGACCTTCTGGTTGCGATAGAAGAAACCGTCGCAGGTGGCGCAGGCAGACACGCCACGGCCTTTAAACGCTTCTTCAGACGGCAGGCCGAGGTAGCGTGCGGAAGCGCCGGTTGCGATGATCAGCGCATCGCAGGTGTATTCGCCGCTGTCGCCGGTCAGACGGAAAGGACGGTTTTGCAGATCCACGCTATTGATGTGATCGAAGATGATTTCAGTATCAAATTTCGTCGCATGTTCGTGCATGCGCTCCATCAACAGCGGGCCGGTCAGATCGTTCGGATCGCCAGGCCAGTTTTCCACTTCCGTCGTGGTGGTCAGTTGACCGCCTTTCTCCATACCGGTAATCAGAACCGGTTGCAGGTTTGCGCGCGCAGCGTAGACCGCAGCGGTATATCCCGCCGGTCCAGAACCCAGGATAAGCAGTTTACTGTGTTTGGTCGTGCCCATGAGATCCCCATAGTTGTTGGCAGACAATGGGCAGGATTGTAGGGAATTTGCAGACGTAAAAAAAGAGTATAGCGATTTTGTTAACAATATGTGTAATAGCAGGAACCGATGAATGGGCGGATTTAGGGCTGCGATATAACGCTTTCTACTTAAAATCGGTCAGTTATAAGGTGATAAAATGACGATTTAGCGCCGCTCTTAATGAATAACTGGCATGTTGTACTAAAAATCGATGTTTTGCTTTGACAATCCCCTGCTGTTTTGCGAAAACATCTTCTGGAAGAAAAAAACAGTGTTATGTGTGTGCTGCATAATCATGCATATAAGCACCATGTTTACCGGGCTAGTGAAATCTACGCATGGCGTGGACAGACGCCATTCGTGATGTCGATAGCTGCCATCCGGCAACGGTCTTCTCACCATAGGCCCTGGCATTGCGCGCCGTTAATCCCTCTGGGTTCGGTCTATTGTGATGGGCATCGACTCTGAACAGTGATGTTAGTAGAGTCAGGCAGGAGTAGGGAAGGAATACAGAGAGACAATAATAATGGTAGATAGCAAGAAGCGCCCTGGCAAAGATCTCGACCGTATCGATCGTAACATTCTTAATGAGTTGCAAAAGGATGGGCGTATTTCTAACGTCGAGCTTTCTAAACGAGTGGGACTTTCACCGACGCCTTGCCTTGAGCGTGTCCGTCGGCTGGAAAGACAGGGTTTTATTCAGGGCTATACGGCGCTGTTAAACCCGCATTATCTGGATGCATCACTTCTGGTTTTTGTTGAGATTACTCTGAATCGTGGCGCTCCAGATGTGTTTGAACAATTTAACGCCGCAGTACAAAAACTTGAAGAAATTCAAGAGTGTCATTTAGTTTCCGGTGATTTCGACTACCTGTTGAAAACACGCGTGCCGGATATGTCAGCGTACCGTAAGCTGCTGGGTGAAACCCTGCTGCGTCTGCCTGGCGTGAATGACACACGTACTTACGTGGTAATGGAAGAAGTCAAACAGAGCAATCGTCTGGTAATTAAGACGCGCTAACACGGAACAGGTGCAAAATCGACGTAGTTTGATTACACTCCTGTTAATCCATACAGCAACAGTGCCGGGGCAACCCGGTGCTGTTGTCCGTTTTAGCATCGGGCAGGAAAAGCCCGAAACCTGGAGAGCCTTTTTTGAGCCAGGAATACACTGAAGACAAAGAAGTCACATTGAAAAAGTTAAGCAGCGGGCGCCGACTTCTGGAAGCGTTGCTGATCCTTATTGCCCTTTTTGCCGTCTGGTTGATGGCAGCCTTACTTAGCTTTAACCCTTCAGATCCCAGTTGGTCGCAAACCGCATGGCATGAGCCTATCCATAATTTAGGCGGCGCGCCGGGCGCGTGGCTGGCTGACACGCTGTTCTTTATCTTTGGCGTGATGGCTTACACCATCCCGGTGATTATCGTTGGCGGCTGCTGGTTTGCCTGGCGGCACCAGAGCAACGACGATTACATCGACTATTTTGCCGTGTCGCTGCGCATTATCGGCGTCCTGGCGTTGATTCTTACCTCCTGCGGATTAGCCGCAATTAATGCTGATGATATCTGGTACTTCGCGTCCGGCGGCGTCATTGGCAGCCTGTTAAGCACCACGCTTCAGCCTCTGCTGCACAGCAGCGGGGGAACGATTACGCTGCTGTGCGTCTGGGCAGCCGGTCTGACGCTCTTCACAGGCTGGTCCTGGGTGAGCATTGCAGAAAAACTGGGTGGCTGGCTGCTGAATATTCTCACCTTTGCCAGCAACCGTACTCGCCGCGATGACACCTGGGTCGATGACGACGAGTATGAAGATGATGACGAATACGAAGATGAAGCGGTGGGCGCACAGCGCGAATCCCGACGTGCGCGCATCCTTCGTGGCGCACTGGCGCGCCGTAAGCGGTTGGCAGAGAAGTTCAGCAATCCGCGTGGGCGACACACGGATGCGGCGCTTTTCTCCGGCAAGCGTATGGATGATGAAGACGATATCGAATACAGCGCGCGTGGCGTGGCCGCCGATCCTGATGATGTGCTGTTCTCTGGCCATCGTGCGACGCAGCCGGAATATGAGGAATACGATCCTCTGCTGAATGGACATTCGGTCACGGAGCCTGTTGCCTCCGCCGCTGCGGCGACAACGGCAACGCAAGCCTGGGCGGCGCCTGTCGATCCGGTTATGTCTGCACCGTCGGTGCCAGGTGCTGAAGCCGCGCCTGCGCAACCGGTGGTGGAATGGCAGCCTGTTCCGGGGCCGCAAACCGGCGAACCGGTCATTGCGCCTGCGCCGGAAAGTTATCCGCCGCAACCACAATATGCGCAGCCGCAAGCGCCACATAATGAACCGTGGCAGCAGCCTGCGCCGACCGAGCCGCAGGCGCAGGAACCTGCGACGGAACAACCCTGGCACCCTGAGCCGGTTTATCCGCAAGATCCTGTTTATCAACACGAGCCGACTTTCGAGCCGCAGCCGGCTTACCCGCAGGAACCGGTTCAGGATACGTATTACCAGCAGCAGCCCGCTGTTGAGCCGCCGTCTGCGGTGGAGCCTGAGCCTGTAGCAGAAGAAATTAAACCCGCCCGCCCGCCGCTCTACTACTTTGAAGAAGTGGAAGAGAAACGCGCGCGTGAGCGTGAACAACTGGCTGCATGGTATCAGCCGATTCCTGAGCCAGCGAAAGCGCCGGAGCCGGTTAAACCATCGGTACCGACAGCAGCTTCTGTGCCGCCTGTTGAATCCGTTGCCGCGGTTGCGCCGTTGGCGGCAGGCGTCAAAGATGCAACGCTGGCCGCAGGAGCGGCGGCATCCGCTGCACCTGCGTTTAGCCCGGTAAGCGGTGGTGCGCCACGCCCACAGGTTAAAGAGGGGATTGGCCCGCAACTGCCTCGCCCTAACCGCGTTCGCGTTCCGACCCGCCGTGAGCTGGCCTCGTATGGCATAAAATTACCGTCTCAGCGTATCGCGGAAGAGAAAGCGCGTGCGGCGGGGCGTCATCAGTATGATGCCGAAACGCAGTATAGCGATGATGAAATTGATGAGATGCAGCAGGATGAGCTGGCACGTCAGTTCGCCCAGTCTCAGCAGCATCGTTATGGTTCCGAATATCAACATGATGCTCCTCAGGCAGAAGATGAGGATGCAGCAGAAGCTGAACTGGCTCGCCAGTTTGCCTCTTCACAGCAGCAGCGCTATGCCGGGGAACAGCCTGCGGGAGCCCATCCGTTCTCGCTGGATGATTTTGAATTCTCGCCGATGAAAGCGCTGGTGGATGAAGGTCCGCATGAGCCGTTGTTTACTCCCGGTGTGATGCCTGAGCAGCCTGTTGCGCCGCAGCCACAGTATCAGCAGCCGCAACAGCCCGTCGCGCCGCAGCAACCGTATCAACAGCCGCAGCAGCCGGTTGCGCCACAGCAACAGTATCAGCAGCCGCAACAGCCCGTCGCGCCACAGCAGCAGTATCAACAGCCGCAGCAGCCGGTTGCGCCGCAGCCGCAGTATCAACAGCCGCAGCAGCCGGTTGCGCCGCAGCCGCAGGAAAGCCTGATCCATCCGTTGTTGATGCGTAATGGCGACAGTCGTCCGTTGCAGAAACCTACCACGCCGTTGCCGTCGCTGGATCTGCTGACGCCGCCGCCGAGCGCAGTGGAACCGGTCGATACTTTCGCGCTGGAACAAATGGCACGCCTGGTCGAAGCGCGTCTGGCGGATTTCCGCATTAAAGCTGACGTGGTGAACTATTCCCCAGGGCCTGTTATTACCCGTTTTGAGCTGAATCTGGCGCCGGGCGTGAAAGCCGCGCGTATTTCTAACCTGTCACGCGATCTCGCGCGTTCACTGTCAACCGTTGCGGTACGCGTGGTAGAAGTGATCCCTGGTAAGCCTTACGTGGGCCTCGAACTGCCGAACAAAAAACGTCAGACCGTCTACCTGCGTGAAGTGCTGGATAACGCTAAATTCCGCGAGAATCCGTCGCCGCTCACCGTGGTGCTGGGTAAAGATATCGCTGGCGATCCGGTTGTGGCCGATCTGGCGAAAATGCCTCATCTGCTGGTTGCGGGGACGACGGGTTCCGGTAAATCGGTTGGGGTCAATGCCATGATCCTCAGCATGCTGTATAAAGCGCAGCCGGAAGACGTGCGTTTCATCATGATTGACCCGAAAATGCTGGAACTTTCGGTCTATGAAGGCATTCCACATCTGCTGACCGAAGTGGTTACCGATATGAAAGACGCCGCCAACGCATTGCGCTGGAGCGTTAATGAAATGGAACGCCGCTATAAGCTGATGTCGGCGCTTGGCGTGCGTAATCTGGCAGGCTATAACGAGAAAATTGCCGAAGCGGCACGGATGGGGCGTCCGATTCCAGACCCGTACTGGAAGCCGGGCGACAGCATGGATGCCCAGCATCCGGTGCTGGAAAAACTGCCGTATATCGTGGTTCTGGTCGATGAATTCGCCGATCTGATGATGACCGTCGGTAAGAAAGTTGAAGAGCTGATTGCGCGTCTGGCGCAGAAAGCGCGTGCCGCAGGTATTCACCTGGTGCTGGCGACTCAGCGCCCGTCGGTTGACGTTATTACCGGTCTGATTAAGGCCAACATTCCGACGCGTATTGCCTTTACCGTATCCAGTAAGATCGACTCACGCACGATCCTCGATCAGGGCGGTGCGGAGTCCCTGTTGGGGATGGGGGATATGCTTTATTCCGGCCCGAACTCAACCATGCCGGTACGTGTTCATGGCGCGTTTGTCCGCGACCAGGAAGTGCATGCGGTGGTGCAGGACTGGAAAGCGCGTGGTCGCCCGCAATACATTGACGGCATCACCTCGGATAGCGAAAGCGAAGGGGGCGGCGGCGGTTTTGACGGCGGCGAAGAGCTGGACCCGTTATTCGATCAGGCGGTGAGCTTTGTGACCGAAAAACGCAAAGCGTCCATTTCTGGCGTTCAGCGTCAGTTCCGTATCGGTTACAACCGTGCGGCGCGCATTGTCGAGCAGATGGAAGCCCAGGGCATTGTCAGCGAACAAGGCCATAACGGGAACCGCGAGGTGCTGGCGCCACCGCCGTTCGAATGATTGCAAAGATCGGTAAATAAATAAGAATTCAGTATTTTCTTCTTTCCTCATGCTGATTTTTGGCCTGGAATAGAGAGCAGAGGGAACTCCCCATCGGGAGTGACGTATTTTGAGGAATAATGATGAAAAAAATCGCAATCACCTGCGCATTACTCTCCGGCTTTGTGGTGAGCAGCGTATGGGCGGATGCCGCCAGCGATCTGAAAAGCCGTCTGGATAAAGTCAGCAGCTTCCACGCCAGCTTTACACAAAAAGTGACTGACGGCAGCGGTGCCGCCGTTCAGGAAGGCCAGGGCGACTTATGGGTTAAGCGTCCTAATCTGTTTAACTGGCATATGACGCAGCCCGACGAGAGCATTCTGGTCTCTGACGGGAAAACGCTATGGTTCTTTAACCCGTTTGTCGAGCAGGCAACGGCGACCTGGTTAAAAGATGCGACGGGCAATACGCCGTTTATGCTGATAGCCCGCAACCAGACCAGCGACTGGCAGCAGTACAACATCAAACAAAATGGCGATGACTTTGTGCTGACGCCAAAAAGCAGCAGCGGTAACCTGAAGCAGTTCACCATTAATGTGGGTCGTGACGGGACTATTCATCAGTTCAGCGCAGTGGAACAAGACGATCAGCGCAGCAGCTATCAGCTGAAATCTCAGCAGAATAGCGCTGTCGATGCATCAAAATTTACCTTTACTCCGCCGCAAGGTGTAACGGTAGACGACCAACGTAAGTAGAGGCGCATGAGTGAGCAATCTGTCGCTCGATTTTTCTGATAATACCTTTCAGCCACTGGCCGCGCGTATGCGGCCAGAAAATTTAGCGCAGTATATTGGTCAGCAGCATCTGCTGGCTGCGGGTAAGCCTTTGCCTCGTGCAATTGAGGCCGGGCACCTGCACTCGATGATTTTGTGGGGGCCGCCCGGTACGGGCAAAACCACGCTGGCCGAAGTGATTGCCCGCTATGCCAATGCTGACGTCGAACGCATTTCCGCCGTGACTTCTGGCGTAAAAGAGATTCGTGAAGCCATTGAACGCGCCCGCCAGAACCGTAATGCCGGGCGCCGCACTATTCTGTTTGTCGATGAAGTCCATCGCTTCAACAAGAGCCAGCAGGATGCGTTTCTGCCGCATATCGAAGACGGCACGATTACGTTTATTGGCGCGACGACCGAAAACCCGTCCTTCGAGCTGAACTCGGCTTTGCTGTCACGCGCCCGCGTGTATCTCCTCAAATCCTTAACGACTGAAGATATTGAGCAGGTGCTGAATCAGGCGATGGATGACAAAGCGCGTGGTTATGGCGGCCAGGATATCGTTCTGCCGGACGATACGCGCCGGGCGATCGCCGAACTGGTGAACGGAGATGCGCGTCGGGCGTTAAATACGCTGGAAATGATGGCAGACATGGCGGAAGTGGATGACAGCGGTAAGCGAGTATTATTGCCCGCATTACTGACCGAAATCGCCGGGGAGCGCAGCGCGCGCTTTGATAATAAAGGCGACCGCTTTTACGATCTCATCTCCGCATTGCATAAATCGGTGCGTGGCAGCGCCCCGGACGCGGCGCTTTACTGGTATGCCCGGATCATTACCGCTGGCGGCGACCCGCTGTATGTCGCCCGACGTTGCCTGGCGATTGCTTCTGAAGACGTCGGCAATGCCGATCCTCGCGCAATGCAGGTGGCGATTTCTGCGTGGGATTGCTTTACCCGTGTTGGCCCTGCGGAAGGGGAACGGGCGATAGCCCAGGCGATTGTTTATCTGGCCTGTGCGCCGAAAAGTAACGCGGTTTATACCGCGTTCAAAGCGGCGCTGGCTGATGCCCGTGAACGCCCGGATTATGATGTGCCTGTGCATCTGCGCAATGCGCCGACGAAACTGATGAAAGAAATGGGCTATGGCCAGGAATACCGCTACGCGCATGATGAGCCAAACGCCTACGCCGCAGGCGAGGTTTATTTCCCGCCGGAAATAGCGCAAACACGCTATTATCATCCCACAAACAGGGGTCTTGAAGGCAAGATTGGCGAAAAGCTCGCCTGGCTGGCTGAACAGGATCAAAATAGCCCCACAAAACGCTACCGTTAGCGCGATCGTTGCGGTAATGTTGGCACTGTATCCCTGTGACTGCAGGCTGTGGTCACGTTTCCTATTTTAATTCGATAAGCACAGGATAAGCATGCTCGATCCCAATCTGCTGCGTAATGAGCCAGACGCAGTCGCTGAAAAACTGGCACGCCGGGGCTTTAAGCTGGATGTAGATAAGCTGCGCGCTCTTGAAGAGCGTCGTAAAGTTTTGCAGGTCAACACGGAAAACCTGCAAGCAGAGCGTAACTCTCGATCGAAATCCATCGGCCAGGCGAAAGCGCGCGGGGAAGATATCGAGCCTTTACGTCTGGAAGTGAACAAGCTGGGCGAAGAGCTGGATGCGGCAAAAGCTGAGCTGGAGAGCTTACAGGCTGAAATTCGCGATATCGCGCTGACCATTCCTAACTTACCGGCTGATGATGTACCGGTAGGTAAAGATGAAAACGACAACGTTGAAGTCAGCCGTTGGGGAACCCCGCGTGAGTTTGATTTCGACGTCCGCGATCATGTGACGCTGGGTGAAATGCACGCCGGTCTCGACTTCGCGGCTGCGGTTAAACTGACCGGTTCTCGTTTTGTGGTAATGAAAGGGCAGATTGCCCGTATGCACCGCGCGCTGTCGCAGTTCATGCTGGATCTGCACACTGAACAGCATGGTTACAGTGAAAACTACGTGCCGTATCTGGTGAACCACGACACGCTGTACGGTACAGGGCAGTTGCCGAAATTTGCGGGCGATCTGTTCCATACTCGTCCGCTGGAAGAAGAGGCTGACAGCAGCAACTATGCGCTGATCCCGACGGCGGAAGTGCCGCTGACTAACCTGGTGCGTGATGAAATCATCGACGAAGATGCGTTGCCGATCAAAATGACTGCGCATACGCCATGCTTCCGTTCTGAAGCGGGTTCTTACGGTCGTGACACGCGCGGTCTGATCCGTATGCACCAGTTCGATAAAGTTGAGATGGTGCAGATTGTGCGTCCAGAAGAGTCAATGGATGCGCTGGAAGAGATGACCGGCCATGCTGAGAAAGTGCTTCAGTTGCTGGGTCTGCCGTACCGTAAAATCGTTCTGTGTACTGGTGACATGGGCTTTGGCGCATGTAAAACCTACGATCTCGAAGTATGGATCCCGGCGCAGAACACCTATCGTGAAATCTCTTCCTGCTCGAACGTATGGGATTTCCAGGCGCGTCGTATGCAGGCACGCTGCCGCAGTAAGTCCGACAAGAAAACCCGTCTGGTTCATACTCTGAACGGTTCCGGTCTGGCGGTTGGGCGTACTTTAGTTGCCGTGATGGAAAACTACCAGCAGGCTGATGGCCGCATCGAAGTTCCAGAAGTATTACGTCCGTATATGAACGGACTGGAATATATCGGCTAATCCCCGCTTCTCTCTGCTTAAAAAGCGCCTCCGGGCGCTTTTTTTTATGCCTGTTTGACACCGGACAAGAATGGTTACCCCTTTGGGGGTAATACTACCTTCGAATGAAGATTAGCATTTATCGCTGATTTTTCTCATATTCATTATATACAAAACTATATAGCGATTTATTCGCTGTATAAATAACTACATAACGAAGTGTCTGGCTTTTATCAATCGTGAGCAAGCAAAGTGAGTCATCATGAAAACGAATATCCCCGATGCTGTACTGGCAGCTGAGGTAACTCGTCGAGGCCTGGTAAAAACGACAGCAATAGGCGGGCTGGCAATCGCCAGTAGCGCATTGACTCTGCCATTTACCCGGATCGCCAATGCGGCTGACGCTATCAGCCCCAGCGCATCCAGCGAAAAAATTATCTGGAGCGCTTGCACCGTTAACTGCGGAAGCCGCTGCCCGCTGCGCATGCATGTGGTGGACGGTGAAATCAAATATGTTGAAACGGACAATACGGGCGATGATAACTATGACGGTCTGCATCAGATTCGCGCCTGTCTGCGCGGGCGTTCTATGCGCCGCCGGGTTTATAACCCCGATCGTCTGAAATATCCAATGAAGCGCGTTGGCAAACGTGGTGAAGGTAAGTTTGAGCGCATCAGCTGGGACGAAGCCTATGACATTATCACCACCAATATGCAGCGTCTTATCAAAGACTACGGCAATGAATCCATCTATTTAAACTATGGTACGGGTACGCTTGGCGGCACGATGACGCGCTCCTGGCCGCCAGGAAAAACACTGGTTGCCCGGCTGATGAACTGCTGCGGCGGTTACCTCAACCACTACGGCGATTACTCATCCGCGCAAATTGCCGCCGGGTTAAATTACACCTACGGCGGCTGGGCGGACGGTAATAGTCCTTCCGACATTGAAAATAGTAAGCTGGTTGTGCTGTTTGGTAACAATCCGGGGGAAACCCGTATGAGCGGCGGCGGGGTAACCTATTACCTCGAGCAGGCACGGCAAAAATCAAATGCGCGGATGATTATTATCGATCCGCGTTATACCGATACCGGCGCGGGTCGTGAGGATGAGTGGATTCCGATTCGCCCGGGTACGGATGCGGCGCTGGTAAATGCGCTGGCATACGTCATGATCACCGAAGATATGGTCGATCAGCCGTTCCTCGACAAATACTGCGTGGGTTATGACGAAAAAACCTTACCCGCCAGCGCGCCGAAAAATGGTCACTACAAAGCCTATATTCTGGGACAGGGTAGAGACGGTATTGCGAAGACGCCGGAGTGGGCGTCGCAGATCACCGGTATCCCGGCGGCGCGCATTGTAAAACTGGCGCGTGAAATCGGTAGCGCCAAACCCGCTTACATCAGCCAGGGTTGGGGGCCGCAGCGTCATGCCAACGGCGAAATCGTTACTCGCGCAATCTCTATGCTGGCGATCCTGACCGGCAACGTCGGCATTAATGGCGGCAACAGCGGTGCGCGTGAGGGATCTTACGATTTGCCGTTTGAGCGTATGCCAACGCTGGAAAACCCGGTCGAGACCAGCATTTCGATGTTCTTATGGACCGATGCCATTGAGCGCGGGCCGGAAATGACGGCGCTGCGTGACGGGGTTCGCGGCAAAGATAAACTCGACGTTCCCATCAAAATGATCTGGAACTATGCCGGTAACTGCCTGATTAACCAGCATTCCGAAATTAACCGTACGCATGAAATTTTACAGGATGACAAGAAGTGCGAAATGATCGTCGTTATCGACTGTCATATGACCTCTTCAGCGAAATATGCCGATATTCTGCTGCCGGACTGCACCGCTTCTGAGCAGATGGACTTCGCGCTGGATGCCTCCTGCGGGAACATGTCCTACGTTATTTTCACCGACCAGGCCATTAAACCGCGCTTTGAGTGCAAGACTATCTATCAGATGACCAGCGAGTTGGCGAAGCGTCTCGGCGTGGAGCAGCAGTTTACCGAAGGGCGTACGCAAGAAGAGTGGATGCGTCATCTGTACGAACAGTCGCGTCAGGCGATTCCCGAACTGCCGACATTCGAAGCATTCCGCAAGCAGGGCATCTTTAAGCAGCGCGACCCTGAAGGTCATCACGTTGCCTATAAAGCGTTCCGTGACGATCCGCAGGCGAACCCGCTGACAACGCCGTCAGGCAAAATCGAGATCTATTCGCAGGCGCTGGCAGAGATTGCGGCAACCTGGGAACTGCCGGAAGGCGATGTGATCGATCCGTTGCCGATCTATACGCCGGGCTTCGAAAACTACAGCGATCCGTTGACCAAAGACTATCCGTTGCAATTAACGGGCTTCCACTACAAATCTCGCGTGCACTCTACCTATGGCAACGTGGACGTTCTGAAAGCTTCCTGCCGCCAGGAGATGTGGATTAACCCGATGGACGCGCAAAAACGCGGCATCAGCAACGGCGACAAAGTGCGTATCTTCAACGGTCGCGGCGAGTTGCATATTGAGGCGAAAGTGACGCCGCGCATGATGCCGGGCGTCGTTGCGTTGGGCGAAGGCGCCTGGTATGACCCGGATGCAAAACGCGTGGATCAGGGGGGATGTATTAACGTCCTGACGACCCAGCGTCCTTCTCCTCTCGCTAAGGGGAATCCGTCCCATACGAACCTCGTTCAGGTTGAGAAGGTATAAGGAGTAACCGATGACAACCCAATATGGATTTTTTATTGACTCCAGTCGTTGCACCGGTTGCAAAACCTGCGAACTGGCCTGCAAAGACTACAAAGATTTAACCCCGGACGTCAGCTTCCGCCGCATCTATGAATATGCGGGCGGTGACTGGCAGGAGGACAACGGCGTCTGGCACCAGAACGTCTTTGCCTACTATCTTTCCATTTCCTGCAACCACTGCGAAGACCCGGCCTGCACGAAAGTGTGCCCGAGCGGCGCGATGCACAAACGCGAGGACGGTTTTGTGGTGGTGGATGAGGACGTCTGCATCGGCTGTCGCTACTGCCATATGGCCTGCCCGTACGGTGCGCCGCAGTACAACGCCGCCAAAGGCCACATGACCAAATGCGACGGCTGTCATGACCGCGTTGCCGACGGCAAAAAACCGATCTGCGTCGAGTCCTGCCCGCTGCGCGCGCTGGACTT
This sequence comes from Citrobacter sp. CK191, assembly GCF_030333435.1. Classification (NCBI taxonomy): domain Bacteria; kingdom Pseudomonadati; phylum Pseudomonadota; class Gammaproteobacteria; order Enterobacterales; family Enterobacteriaceae; genus Citrobacter; species Citrobacter sp. CK191. The sequence goes on from NZ_JAOWFX010000028.1 coordinate 239,593, forward strand.
TGGCCCGATAGAAGAGCTGCGGAAGAAACATGGCACGCTGGCGGCCGTTGCGCCGCTGCCGGGTGCGCACTTCACCAGACCGAACATTGTGATTAAACCCAACGCCAACAGCCGCCCGACCGGGGATACCACGGGTTATCTGGCAAATCCGAAGGAGGT
>NZ_JAOWFX010000029.1:0-207768 GCF_030333435.1 Citrobacter sp. CK191
TCAGAAGTGAAACGCCGTAGCGCCGATGGTAGTGTGGGGTCTCCCCATGCGAGAGTAGGGAACTGCCAGGCATTAATTAAAGTGAAGAGGCCATCCTGAGGGATGGCCTTTTTGCGTTCATGCGTCCGGGTGCATCCGGCATATATGCGCAGTTCTGCCGAATGACTATTCCCTCCGTATACTCCTAAATCGTTTTCCTGCTAACTAAAATATCGATCTCTGTCACAAAATAAATAATAACAATTATATAACATTTCATTCACTAAAAAAGACAGTGAAAAGCACCGACGAGCTCGGGTGGATTTTTGGCGGGAGTATATTTCTAATGACTGAAAGCAGTGTAACTGTAAACGGGTCGCTGGCAAGCAGTGACACCCGTCGTCGCGTATGGGCAATTGTGGGGGCATCATCAGGGAATCTGGTCGAGTGGTTTGATTTCTATGTCTATTCCTTCTGTTCTCTCTACTTTGCGCACATTTTTTTTCCTTCGGGAAATACCACCACTCAGCTTTTACAGACCGCCGGGGTTTTCGCCGCAGGCTTCCTGATGCGTCCCATTGGCGGCTGGCTTTTTGGTCGGATTGCCGATAAGCATGGTCGTAAGAAATCAATGCTTCTCTCTGTTTGCATGATGTGTATGGGCTCGTTAGTCATTGCCTGCCTGCCGGGGTATGCCACGATCGGCACCTGGGCTCCGGCTCTTCTGCTGTTGGCTCGTCTGTTTCAGGGGCTGTCTGTTGGAGGAGAATACGGAACCAGCGCGACCTATATGAGTGAGGTAGCTGTTGAAGGTCGCAAAGGTTTTTACGCATCGTTCCAGTATGTCACTCTGATCGGCGGTCAGTTACTGGCACTGCTGGTTGTGGTTATCTTGCAGCAAACGCTGGAGGAATCTTCCCTCAGAGAATGGGGATGGCGTATTCCTTTTGCATTGGGCGCCGTACTGGCCGTTGTCGCGCTTTGGTTGCGTCGACAGTTGGATGAAACCTCAAAACAAGAAACCCGCGCGCTGAAAGAGGCTGGATCGCTCAAAGGACTATGGCGTAACCGTAAAGCGTTTATCATGGTACTGGGATTTACCGCTGCGGGTTCGCTGTGTTTCTATACCTTCACAACCTATATGCAGAAGTATCTGGTGAATACCGCCGGTATGCATGCCAATGTCGCCAGCGGAATCATGACGGCAGCGCTGTTTGTCTACATGCTAATTCAACCCCTGTTTGGCGCTCTCTCAGATAAAATCGGCCGACGGACATCAATGCTCTGCTTTGGCGCTCTGGCTGCGCTATTCACCGTACCTATTCTGTCAGCATTACAGAATGTCACGTCACCTTACGCAGCCTTTGGGTTGGTGATGTGCGCCCTGTTGATCGTGAGTTTCTACACCTCAATCAGTGGGATCCTGAAGGCAGAAATGTTTCCTGCCCAGGTGCGGGCATTGGGGGTAGGGCTTTCTTATGCGGTGGCGAATGCGCTGTTCGGCGGCTCTGCGGAATATGTTGCGCTGTCTCTGAAGTCCGTTGGTATGGAGACATCATTTTTCTGGTATGTGACTATTATGGCTATCGTGGCATTTCTGGTGTCGCTGATGCTGCACCGCAAGGGAAAAGGGTTACGTCTCTAGTTCCGCGCCATTTGCCAGACGGCGTAACCCGTGGTTGCGCCAGCGACATCCCAGGCGAAATCTTTCCAGCTCCAGCCGCTCCCTCCGGGGCGGCTGTCCCACATCTCTTTTGACGCACCGAGACTAATGGAGAACAGCAGCCCAACGGTTGCACTGCGATCGTGGCTCATTCCCTGATGCCGGGCATACTCATTCCCGGCGGCGGAAAGCATGGCTGATGCAATGAAGTGTTGCGCTTTATCCTGCCCGCTCCAGTTGTCATTAGACATATGGCTACAGCCTGAGAGCAACAACATGCTAAAAAGTATAAGGAAACGCACCGTGACCCTCACAGGAAAAACCCCGTCGCAGGGACGGGGCTTTTTGATTTACAGAATACGGCTGATTAATCTGTCGATTCGAATACGACGGAGTCTGCGGATGAGCTTACGGACTTTGACCGGATAGTCAGCGATGCTTTGTAGATCGCGGTAATGCTTAACAACCGTGGTGTGAGTGCGGATAAGCTCCAGCTCTTTCTCTCTCTGGGGAGCAAGTTCCTGTTTTGGATCGTGAATTAGAATTGCGTTTTCCAGATCCAGACGCCATGCTCGCGGGTTAAGGTTGTTCCCGGTGAGCAGCATCCACTTATCATCAACCCACATTCCTTTCAGGTGATAAGTATTGTCGTCATCTTTCCACAAACGCACTACGAGCTGATCGGTGTTGACGTAATACTGCAAGCGGCTGAGGAAGCGACGCAGGTTAATCTCGTAGAGATAGGGAAGCGCGCCGATGATTTTAAACGGCTCATCCTCAGGGATATAAAAGTCGTTGGCGGTTTTATCACCCACGATAATCTCAACCTTTTTCCCTTCGCGCAGCAGTTGGATGATGTTACGAACCAACAGCGCAGGCAAGTTGAAATAAGGTGTGCAAATTGTGAGCTTATGCTCTGCGCAGGGCATAAGATGGAAAATGGTCTTGTTCAGCAGGCTCGATTTTCCCAGCCCAACCAGTGGCGTAACGGAAAGTTGCTCGTTGTCGGCATCGCCCTGGAAATGGTATGACGCATCGCGCAATTCCTGGCGATACAAACGAATGTCGTTTTTAATCTCCGGGCTTTTCGGACGCTGGGCACTGTCCAGGCGATTTACGCCGCGACCGTTAAGCAGATTCTGCGTGACCCATTCATACATGATGTCGGCCATCTTTGCATTACGAATCAACTGGTAACGATCATAACGATATTTATCATGCTGATGCAGATAGACGTCGTTCAGGCTGGCGCCGCTGTAAAGGACGCTATCATCAATGATAAAGCCTTTAAAATGCAGTACGCCAAGCGCTTCACGCGTGTTAATCGGCACGCCGTAGACAGGAATATCGATGCCTGGGTTTTCTTGCGCCATTCGGCAATACCAGTCAGCGTTAGTATTGGACGCGGCTGCGCCAATACGCCCACGCTGAGCGCGGTGCCAGTCGACAAGTACCCGAACATCCAGCTCAGGACGCTGCCGTTTAGCCTCATAGAGCGCGTCGAGTATGCCCTTGCCACCGTCATCCTGTTCAAGATACAGGGCAATAATGCAAATACGCTGCGTCGCGCTGGCTATCTTCTCCAGCAGAGTCTCCCTGAAATTAGCGGGAGCATAAAAGAAATCTACATCATCAACTGGCTGAGAGATCTTAGGTAGTTGGGCAAGGTGTTGTTGATGTTTATTACGCTTAAATTTTGACAACATCACAGTGCATTTCTTCTCTGTTCATTGAAGGGTCCTCTGTGCTATGCAGACGACATAAGCGAGCAATGATAACACCAGTACCCGTTAAAGTGGTCAACATTTCCAGTACCTTACTCACGATTCCTCGTATTGGGCCAGATTCAGCGTCAGCCCAACAATCCCCTCTTCGAGCTGGATATCAACATCAAACCCGAGCTTTCGGGCCAGTGCCACCATGCCGCGATTGTTTGGCATCGTAATGCCATTCAGGCGTCTCAGTCCGTGATCTCGGGTATAAGCAATCAATTTTTCCATTAATCGCCGGCCTAATCCTAACCCTTTGAGATCTGAGCGAACCAGCACGGCAAATTCCGCATCAATGTTATCCGGGTCGGAGATAGCGCGCGTTACCCCGAGGATTTCTTCAGTTTGATCAATACGGCGCACGGCAACAAATGCCATTTCCCGATCGTAGTCGATCTGCGTCATGTTGGCTAAATCTTCATGAGTAAATTCATTGATCTCGCTAAAATAACGGTAATACAAATCCTCTTTTGTTACCTGAGAAATGAACTGCTGTAGATAAGGCTCATCTTCCGGCAGGATAGGGCGAAACAGGCAACGTTCGCCATTTTTCATCTCAACCCACTCTTCAAGCTGCTGCGGATAGGGGCGAATAGCGAGTCGGCTCTCGTTGTCGCCATCATAAGGGGCGATATCCAGCGTGACGTCCAGCGCGGTAAACTCGCCAGCAGAAGCCAGCAGGGGATGGATATCCAGACGCTGAATTTCCGGGCAATCGACAATCAGGTTCGAGACCTGTACCAGCAGCTGGCTTAACCCTGTGATATCCAGCGGGCGTAGCGCGCTCCGGCCACGAATTTTTTTACTTTTGATTCCCTGAATAACCAAATAGCGCGCCAGATTCATGTTTAACGGCGGCAGCGCGACGACGGCCTGCTCTTCGGGTCGCCACTCTACGCCGCCTTCGCCAAGCATAATCAGCGGCCCAAAGACCGGGTCGTGTTCGACGACGACGCGAAGTTCCTGCGCGCCGGCACGGTTCGCCATACTCTGGACTAACAGACCGTGAATGCGCGCCTGAGGCCAGGCCATTTTTACACGATCGAAAATGGCATTCGCGGCTTGCTGAACTTCCGTTGCCGTGCGCAGATAGAGCATTACCCCCTGAACTTCCGATTTATGCGGAATATCCGGCGAACGCAGTTTTAACGCTACCGGGTAGCCAATTTGCTCGGCGATATGCACTGCTTCCGCGCTGTCGCCAGCAATCCAGGTAGGAAGCGTGTGTAACCCATACGCCTGCAAGATAGGCTGAACTTCATGGGTATCCAGCGACGTTGCACCCTCTGCAATCGCCTGCTGTAACAGGTTATGCGCTTGAGCCGTGTCTGAGGTCAGGTTGCCCGGCAACACCGGGGTTTCCCGTAATTGCTTCTGGTTACGCCGGTATTCCACCATGTGCATAAAGGCAGTGATGGTGCCTTCCGGTGTTCGATAGGTAGGTAATCCCGCTTCACTGAACATTTTGCGGGCTTCCTGAGAGGAAAACTCGCCGCACCAGTTGGTGAGTAAGGTGACGAATTTCCCTCTGGGATGATGTTTTACCGCTTCAATGAGCGCGTGTGCGCTCTCGGTACCTGGTGCGGCGGCGCTGGGTGAGTGGATCACCATCAGCGCATCAAAATCCTGGCTGGCGAGTAAGATATTCAGCGTTTTGACGTAGTGTTCACAGCTGGCATCATCACGCAAATCCAGCGGGTTGGCGATATCGACGTGAGCAGGTAGCGCTTCGCTTAGCTTAAGTCGGGTCTCTTCGCTCAGGGTGGCGAGCTTGCCGTTGCGCGACCACAGCTCATCCAGCGCCAGCGCGGCGGGCGCAGCGCCATTGCTGATGATCATCAACCTGTCGCCACGTAATGGCCGCATATGGCTCAGCGTTTCGACCGCCGAGAAGAGTTCGTGAGTATCCTGCACGCGTAAAAGCCCCGCACGCTGGATGGCGGCATCCCATGCCGGGTCCATGCCGACACTGGTATTTAACAAACGTTGCGCCGCCGGGCTGCGACCGCTTTTAATCACCAGAATGGGTTTATTTCGCGATGCGCTACGGGCGGCGGAGACAAAGCGTCGCGCGTCGCTCAGATGTTCGAGATAGAGCAAAATGGCGCTGGTTTTGCTGTCGCGCGCCAGATAATCCAGCAGTTCATCAACATCAATGTCCAGACTGTCGCCAAGCGCGATAAAATAAGAAAAGCCCATCTCCCGCTGTTGCGCCCAGTCGAGAATCGTATTGGAGACGGCGGCGGATTGCGAAATAAAAGCGAGTTTTCCACGCTTGATCGGAACCGGAGAGAAGCTGGCGTTAAGCCCTTGCCAGGGGGCGAGTAAACCCAGGCTGTTTGGGCCGAGTAGTCGCATTTTATAGCGTTGGGCACATGCCAAAAGTTCAGCGTGCTGCGCTGCGGGCGCCGACAAAATAATGCAGGTTTTACAGCCTTTTTCCCCCAGCGCCTCCAGCAACGCGATATTACGGCTGGCGTTGGTGCACAGAACGGCGAGATCCGGTGTAAAAGGCAAACTGGCGACGTCGGGCCAGGCCAGGACGCCCAAGACGGCTTTCCATGCGGGCGTTACAGGTAATACCGGGCCATTAAAGCCTCCTGCCAGCAGGTTACGCATCATCAGGTAACCTGCGCGATTGGGCTTCATCGACGCCCCTAGCACCGCTATCGATTTTGGTCGCAGTAGTGCTTCCAGTCCTCTCTGACTCATGCCGGTCTCCCTTACGCAGAAGTGACCGAATGATTTTAAACGCTTTCTGCTGTTTCTGTTGTGACGCTTCCCTGATGTTGCGTTTTTCCTGCCAGATAGCGCGTTTTAAAGCGTGAGAAGTGATCGCCTAAATGGGTTGCCGCGGCCGTGTCGCCCGCCAGATCCAGCAGCGCTATTGCCACTTCGGCAGTGCAATACTGTGCCCTTCGGCATGAACTTCTCGCAGGTGATAGGCGGAAAGACGCGATAAATCAACGGAAATAACCGGCAGGTTATCGAGATAAGGGCTTTTACGGAACATTTTGCGCGCTTCCGGCCAGGTGCCGTCGAGCATGATAAACAGCGGCGGTTTTCCGGCTGGTGGCGTGAAAATGACCTCGCGTTCTTCCCCGGCATAGGAGGCGGGGAATACGACCATCGGCTGATAATCCGGGTTGTTAACCAGATCGAGCAGCGCCTGCGGCGGTTCGGTACGCGACCATTGAAAGGCCGTTGTTTCCGGCAGAATATCGGCAATCAGACGCCCCGTATTGCTGGGTTTCATTGGCTCGGTATCAAACATCACCAGACAAAAACGGCTTGTCGCCTGAGAAGGTGAGAGGGTATCGCACAGGCAGAGTTTCAACGGGAGCAGACAGCGCTGACAGCGACGAATGCGGTTTCCTCTGGCAAGAAAAGGACGCGTGGCGCGTGTGAGGCGTTCGGCGCGTAACTGGAGAACAGCGTTATCAGTCATGGAAGAATACAGTGAAAAACGCTATTGTCGCAGAGGTGAAAACGGGGCACAAGATGCGCCCCGTGGAGATTACAGCGATTCGTTCAGCCAGCTGTCGAATGGTGCTTTAGGAACTGCGCCATTTAACATGTCGATGACTTCGCCGTTCTTAAAGATCATGATGGTCGGGATGCTGCGGATACCGAAACGGGCGCTGAGTTCACGTTCCGCTTCTGTGTTAACTTTCACAAAACGCACCTTACCGCTGCGCTCTTCCGCGACATCTTCAAAAATCGGGGCAAAGTTACGGCATGGGCCGCACCACGGCGCCCAGAAATCGACCACCACAGGGAGATCGTCTTTCAGCAGCTTATCCAGCGTTTCACCGGTCGCATTAATCACCTCTCCATCGAACAGGTCGTGACCACAGCGTCCACATTTTGCCGCATCCTGAATACGATCATCGGGAATGCGGTTGATTGCCTGGCAGCTGGTACAAACGGTATTCATAACTAACCTCTGGATGAGTAGGGTAGACTTTTCCGGCAATCATGCCGATATGTTTCCAATATGTTACATATTATCGATGAGACTGTTTTAAACAACAATGTGTTTTATTCAATGAGTACAATAGTCATTAGCTTTTAAATGAAATAATGGCTAACCGGGTGCACATCGGGTAATCTTCGCGCTTCGCGCAGCGCTGGTGGAGAAAAGCATGAACGATGAATTAAAGAACAAAAGCGGCAAGGTCAAAGTGATGTATGTCCGCAGTGATGATGACTCTGATAAACGCACCCATAACCCGCGTACCGGGAAAGGGGGAGGCCGTCCAGGAAAGTCTCGTACTGACGGTGGCCGTCGCCCCGCCCGCGATGCTCGTGATGAAAGAAGCGGTCAGATTCGCGATCGTAAGCGTGAAGACTCACCGTGGCGTACCGTTTCCCGTGCGCCAGGCGATGACACGCCTGAGAAAGCCGAGCACGGTGGAATCAGCGGTAAAAGTTTTATCGATCCTGAAGTTTTACGTCGCCAGCGTGCGGAAGAGACCCGTGTCTACGGCGAAAACGCCTGTCAGGCCCTGTTCCAGAGTCGCCCGGATGCGATTGTCCGCGCATGGTTCATTCAGAGCGTGACCCCTCGCTTTAAAGAAGCGTTACGCTGGATGGCGGCTAATCGCAAAGCGTACCACGTTGTGGATGAAGCTGAACTGGCGAAAGCCTCTGGAACTGAGCACCACGGCGGCGTTTGTTTCCTGATTAAAAAGCGTAACGGTACGACCGTTAAGCAGTGGGTAAGCCAGGCGGACGCGCAGGATTGCGTGCTGGCGCTGGAAGATGTGGCTAACCCGCACAACCTTGGCGGCATGATGCGTAGCTGTGCGCACTTTGGCGTAAAAGGCGTGGTGGTACAAGATGCGGCGCTTCTTGAATCCGGTGCGGCGATCCGTACGGCAGAAGGCGGCGCAGAGCATGTTCAGCCGATCACGGGCGACAGCATTGTGGATGTGCTGGATGATTTCCGTCAGGCGGGTTATACGATCGTCACCACGTCCAGCGATCAGGGCAAACCGTTGTTTAGTACGGCGCTGCCAGCGAGAATGGTGCTGGTGTTAGGGCGTGAGCTGGAGTCCCTGCCGGAAGCCGCGCGTGAACCTGGCGATCTGTGCGTGAAAATTGATGGCACCGGAAATGTTGAAAACCTCAACGTCTCTGTCGCAACCGGCGTATTGCTGGGCGAATGGTGGCGTCAGAATAAAGCATAATCAGGTGTAAGTGCCTGATGGCGCTGCGCTTATCAGGCCTACGGCAATGATTCGTAGGCCGGGTACTCGGCGTAAGTGCCTGATGGCGCTGCGCTTATCAGGCCTACGACAATGATTTGTAGGCCGGGTACTCGGCGTAAGCGCCTGATGGCGCTGCGCTTATCCGGGCCTGCGGTAATGATTCGTAGGCCGGGTAAGGCGAAGCCGCCACCCGGCGCAAAGCAAAAACTTATTCGCTCTCTGCCGGTAATACCGGCATCCAGTCAATCGGCTTCTCGCCGTGCTGCTCCAGCCACTGATTCGCCAATACAAAATGGTTACAGCCAAAGAATCCCCGATGTGCCGACAACGGCGACGGATGCGGCGCTCTCAACACGTAATGGCGCTGGCGATCGATAATCGCCCCTTTCTTTTGTGCGTGCGAACCCCAGAGTAAAAAGACGACCCCTTCACGATGTTCGTTAACAAGGCTGATCACTTTGTCTGTAAAGGTTTCCCATCCCAGACTGGCGTGAGAATGCGCCTGGCCTGCGCGGACGGTCAGCACGGTATTTAATAACAATACCCCCTGACGCGCCCAGCTCTCCAGATACCCATGAGCAGGGCGGGTAAAGCCCGGTATGGACGTTTCCAGTTCTTTATACATGTTCAGCAGAGAAGGCGGTGTGGCAATACCCGGACGAACAGAAAACGCCAGACCATGCGCCTGCCCAGGGCCGTGATAAGGGTCTTGCCCCAGAATCACCACTTTGACATCACCGAGTTCAGTGAAGCGAAACGCGTTAAATACATCCTTCTGTGGAGGATAGACTGTCATTCCTGACTGACGTTCGCCCGCAACGGTATGGAGTGTGTTAACAAAATAGGGCTGCTGCTTCTCATCTGCCAGCACATCGTGCCAGGTTAAATCGGTGGCCATCTCGCTCTCCTGCGAATTTTTCAATTTGCATAGCTTAACTGCTTCTTTCTATGGTGCAAAATCGCGTGTGTCACAAACCCGGCTACCCCTTAAAGATAGTTGAAAATTTATGTAAAAAGTTTATGTGTGGATGTGGCGTAAGTTGATGTAAAACAATAAATTCCATGTAACACCCTCTTTGTGGTGTGGTTTTTATTGATTTAAATCAAAGAATCAAGGGTGTGTGAGGGGTATATATACACTCAAGCAACAATGGTTTTACCAATTGGCCGCGAACAGGCCGATCATAATCAAACACTTTTGCCGGGGAGGCATCACATGATTACAGGTATCCAGATTACTAAAGCCGCTAACGACGACCTGCTGAATTCTTTCTGGTTGCTGGACAGCGAAAAAGGCGAAGCACGTTGCATCGCGGCGAAAGCCGGTTTTGCCGAAGATGAAGTGGTTGCAGTGAACAAACTGGGTGAAATCGAATACCGTGAAATTCCGATGGAAGTAAAACCGGAAGTTTGCGTTGAAGGCGGTCAGCACCTGAACGTTAACGTTCTGCGTCGCGAAACGCTGGAAGATGCCGTTAAGCACCCGGAAAAATATCCGCAACTGACCATCCGTGTTTCTGGCTATGCCGTGCGTTTTAACTCCCTGACGCCGGAACAGCAGCGCGACGTTATCGCTCGTACCTTTACTGAAAGCCTGTAAGGCTGACTGATAACATAAAAACGCCGGGTTAGCCCCGGCGTTTTTTTTACTCTTCGTTGGACTGCTTCTGCGCGTCCGTACCCGTACCAGCAGGCTTGCGGCGTTTACCAATGTTTTTGGTATCACGGTGACGTTTCTTCACGCGCGGCTTCTCTTTTTCTTGTTTTTTCTTCTCAGCACGTTTAGCCAGCACTTTCTTGGATGGCTTGCCGGTCAGTTTTTCGCTCGGCGCACGAGTGGTTGGACGCAATTCATCAATGACGCGCGCTTTCAGCGTCTCTTCAATATAGCGACCCACTTTTCCCAGCAGCAGATGGTCATGCGCTTCTACCAGGGAAATCGCCGTTCCTTTACGTCCTGCACGTCCGGTACGGCCGATACGGTGCAGATAGGTATCGCTGCTGCGTGGCATATCGAAGTTAAAAACATGGCTTACATCAGGGATATCAATCCCGCGAGCGGCGACGTCGGTCGCGATCAGCACGTTCACGCGGCCATCGGTCAGGCGTTTGATCGCTTCGTTACGCTTACCCTGTACCATCTCGCCTTCGAGATAGCAGTTATTGATGCCTGCTTCGCGCAGCCAGCCTGCCAGCTCATGTACACGCTCACGTTTACGCACGAAGACGATAGAACGGGTGGCTTCAGGTTGTTTTAACAGGTGTACCAGCAAAGCGGTTTTGTGCTGAATATCATCAGCACGGTAGTACCATTGATGAATCTTTTTGCGTTCGCGGGTAGACGGGGTCGCTGAGACCTCAACCGGATCTTCCAGCAGACGTTCCGCAAAATCGTTAATCGCGCCGCCTTCCAGCGTAGCGGAGAACAGCATGGTCTGTTTGCGCCAGCGGGTTTCACCTGCGATATGCTCGATATCCTGGGCGAAGCCCATGTCCAGCATACGGTCGGCTTCATCAAGAATCAGCGTTTCAACCGCGCGGCAGTCAAAGTTTTCTTCTTTAATATATTGCAGCAGGCGACCCGTGGTGGCGACCACAATATCCTGGTTCTCGCTGAACACCTCGGCATGGTTCATATAAGCCACGCCGCCGGTGATTGTCGCAATATCCAGATGGGTGTGTTTCGCCAGTTCACGGGCGTGATCGGCAACCTGCATCGCCAGTTCGCGGGTCGGCGTAAGGATCAGAATACGCGGCGGACCGGATTTTTTACGCGGGAAGTCGAGCAGGTGCTGCAACGCTGGCAGCAGGTATGCCGCCGTTTTACCGGTGCCTGTCGGCGCAGAACCGAGTACATCACGCCCATCGAGCGCAGGCGGAATGGCGGCAGCCTGAATGGCGGTCGGGCGAGTAAAGCCTTTATCCTGGAGGGCATCCAGCAGGCTTTCATCGAGTTCAAGTTCGGAAAAAGTCGTTACAGTCATGTTCTACCTCTGTGTGGGGCGCTGATTATAGACGTTACGGCTGCAATCTTCATCTGTTTGTATGGATATCGCTTCTCAGGTATTGTTTTCACCCTACGCTATTGCCGTTTTTCCAGGAAGGTTGTTCTTTCATGTCCCAGTCTACATCCACACTTCGTCGTAATGGATTTACCTTTAAGCAGTTTTTCGTGGCGCACGATCGCTGCGCGATGAAAGTCGGTACTGATGGTATTTTATTGGGAGCATGGGCACCAGTCGCAGGCGTAACGCGGATCCTCGATATTGGTACCGGCAGCGGTCTGCTGGCGCTGATGTTGGCGCAGCGTACCGACGAAAGCGTCACCATTGATGCCGTTGAACTGGACAGCGAAGCGGCGACGCAGGCGCAGGAGAATATCGCCCACTCACCGTGGCCGCAGCGGATAACGGTGCATACGGAAGATGTCCGGCAGTGGGTGCCGCGCCAGACCGCGCGCTTTGATCTTATCATCAGCAACCCGCCTTATTATGAACAAGGGGTGGAATGCGCAACGCCGCAGCGAGAGCAGGCGCGTTATACCACCACGCTCGATCACGAAGCGTTACTTACCACTGCGGCTGAATGTATTACGGAAGAGGGATTCTTCTGCGTGGTGCTGCCGGAACAGACTGGCAACATCTTCACGCAGCAGGCGTTAAGCATGGGCTGGCATTTGCGTTTACGTACCGACGTAGCCGAAACGGAGTCGCGATTGCCTCATCGGGTACTGTTGGCATTTTCCCCGCGAACGGGGGAATGCTTTAGCGATCGACTGGTGATTCGTGGGCCAGACCAGCTTTACTCTGAAGGGTACACGGCGCTGACCCAGGCGTTTTATTTGTTCATGTAAGCGTTGAGCGGCGAAAGCACCGACGGGCCGGATTCCGGCAGCAATGCGGGGTAATCCAGCGTATAGTGCAGGCCACGGCTCTCTTTACGCATCATCGCGCAGCGCACAATCAGTTCCGCGACCTGCACCAGGTTGCGCAGCTCCAGCAGATTATTCGATACGCGGAAGTTAGCGTAATATTCGTCGATTTCCTGTTGCAGCATCGTAATGCGTCGCAGGGCGCGCTCCAGACGTTTGGTGGTGCGCACAATGCCGACATAGTCCCACATAAACAGACGTAGCTCATGCCAGTTATGCTGGATCACGACCAGCTCATCCGGGTTTTCAACGCGACTTTCATCCCAGGCCGGAAGCGTACTAACGCTCCGGGCATACGGCATACGTCTGTCGATATCTTCTGCCGCTGACCAGCCATACACCAGACACTCCAACAGGGAATTGGACGCCATGCGATTCGCACCGTGCAGGCCGGTATAGCTTACTTCGCCAATGGCATACAGACCGTCCACATCGGTTCGTCCAAAATCGTCGACCATCACGCCGCCGCAGGTGTAGTGGGCGGCAGGTACGACCGGAACCGGCTCTTTAGTCAGATCGATTCCCAACCCCAGCAATTTTTCATAAATCATTGGGAAGTGTTGACGGACAAATGCTTCCGGTTTATGGCTGATGTCGAGGAACATGCAGTCTGCGCCGAGACGCTTCATTTCGTGGTCAATGGCGCGGGCGACGATATCGCGCGGAGCCAGTTCGCCACGCTCATCAAAATCAGGCATAAAGCGCGTGCCGTCCGGGCGCTGGAGATGCGCCCCTTCGCCACGCAGCGCTTCCGTCAGCAGAAAGTTTCGTGCCTGAGGATGGTACAGCGCGGTAGGGTGGAACTGATTAAATTCAAGATTCGCGACGCGGCACCCGGCGCGCCAGGCCATTGCGATACCGTCGCCGGAAGAGATATCCGGGTTGGTGGTGTACTGATACACTTTCGATGCCCCGCCTGTCGCCAGAACGACTGACTTCGCGTGGCATGTTTCGACCGACTCTTTATTCCGATTCCAGATCCAGGCGCCGACGACGCGGCGTGTTCCTGGCAGGCCGATTTTATCGGAGATGATCAGATCGACGGCGTTACTCCGCTCCAGTACGCGAATATTCGGATGGTTCTGCGCCTTGCTGACCAGGGTAGTTTCCACTTCTTTGCCGGTGGCGTCAGCCGCATGCAGGATACGGCGATGGCTATGGCCGCCTTCACGGGTCAGATGGTAGCTCTCTTCCCCGTTCGGTTGCACCTGGGTGTCAAATAATACCCCCTGATCGATAAGCCACTGTACGCAAGAGCGGGCATTGCTGGCGACAAACTCCACCGCGTGGCGATCGCAAATACCGGCCCCGGCGATCAGCGTATCTTCAACATGCGAATCGATACTGTCCGTCTCGTCGAAAACGGCGGCAATGCCACCCTGAGCATAAAACGTTGAGCCTTCGCTCACCGGGCCTTTACTCAGGACAATCACCTGATGTTTTTCAGCCAGGCGCAGCGCCAGAGAGAGTCCGGCAGCACCGCTGCCAATAATCAGCACGTCACAGGAAAGTTCAGGAGTCGTAGTCATAGTGTTTGTTTAATTTACTAAACAGTGTTTGGGCAGCATAGCACCATACTGCGCGATACAGCACGTTTTATTTTTGAATGTGTTGCAATGACTAAACATTAAAGGAAAATTCAAGGGGAAGTAAAACAAAGAAAATATTTTGCGAAGCAGGCCGTTAGCGCCAGATTATGTGATGAAATAAAGTGGCTGTTGGGTTACTCTTCAAGCGGCTAAAAGGGCATTTCTATACAGATAGTGCGTTGTTCAGACTCTGTAGACTTATAATGAGAGATAATGATCTGTCTACAACATGACAAACAAAAACAGATGCGTAACGGAACTTTACGAAAAAGAGACACTCTAAGCTGTTGCTTGCTCATAGTGCAGTTTATGGAGTGGCGTTTCGAGAGCGCGTGGAAATTTGGTTTGGGGAGACTTTACCTCGGATGAGCGAGCAGTTAACGGACCAGGTCCTGGTTGAACGGGTCCAGAAGGGAGATCAGAAAGCCTTTAACTTACTGGTAGTGCGCTACCAGCATAAAGTGGCGAGCCTGGTTTCCCGCTATGTACCGTCGGGCGATGTTCCCGATGTGGTGCAAGAGTCATTTATTAAGGCCTATCGCGCGCTGGATTCTTTCCGGGGGGATAGCGCTTTTTATACCTGGTTGTACCGTATTGCCGTCAATACGGCGAAGAATTACCTGGTTGCTCAGGGACGCAGGCCGCCTTCCAGCGATGTTGATGCGATTGACGCAGAAAACTTCGAAAGTGGCGGCGCATTGAAAGAAATTTCGAACCCTGAGAACTTAATGTTGTCAGAAGAGCTGAGACAGATAGTTTTCCGAACTATTGAGTCCCTCCCCGAGGATTTACGCATGGCAATAACCTTGCGGGAGCTGGATGGCCTGAGCTATGAAGAGATAGCCGCTATCATGGATTGTCCGGTGGGTACGGTGCGTTCACGTATCTTCCGTGCGCGGGAAGCTATTGATAATAAAGTTCAACCGCTTATCAGGCGTTGACGATAGCGGGATACTGGAAAAGGTATTAGGCATGCAGAAAGAAAAACTTTCCGCTTTAATGGATGGCGAAACGCTGGACAGTGAGCTGCTGAAAGAACTGGCTCACGACCCGGAAATGCAAAAAACATGGGAGAGTTATCACCTGATCCGCGATTCCATGCGGGGTGATACCGCTGACGTTCTCCATTTCGATATTTCCGCCCGCGTAATGGCCGCCATCGAAAATGAGCCGGTACGCCAGACGGCGCCGCTGATTCCTGAGGCCCAGCCCGCACCGCACCAGTGGCAGAAAATGCCATTCTGGCAGAAAATGCGTCCGTGGGCGGCGCAGCTCACTCAAATGGGTGTGGCTGCATGCGTATCACTTGCAGTTATTGTTGGCGTCCAGCACTATAATGGACAATCTGAAACGTCCCAGCAGCCCGAAACGCCGGTATTCAATACATTACCGATGATGGGCAAAGCCAGTCCGGTGAGCCTGGGAGTACCTTCTGACGCGACGGCTAACGGCGGTCAGCAACAGCAGGTGCAGGAGCAGCGTCGTCGCATTAATGCCATGTTGCAGGATTACGAACTGCAACGCCGACTGCACTCCGAACAGCTTCAGTTTGAGCAGGCGCAAACACAGCAAGCCGCTGTACAGGTGCCAGGAATTCAAACTTTAGGAACGCAATCGCAGTAATGAAGCAACTTTGGTTTGCCATGTCACTTGTGGCGGGTAGCCTGTTCTTCTCTGTTAACGCCTCGGCCAATACTGCGTCCGGGGCGTTATTGCAGCAGATGAATCTGGCCAGCCAGTCACTGAATTACGAGCTGTCATTCGTCAGCATCAATAAACAAGGCGTTGAGTCTCTGCGTTATCGACATGCACGCCTGGACAATCGTCCTCTTGCACAACTGTTGCAAATGGATGGCCCGCGCCGGGAAGTGGTGCAGCGTGGTAACGAAATCAGCTACTTCGAACCCGGACTCGAACCGTTCACCCTGAACGGCGACTATATTGTCGATTCTCTGCCGTCCCTTATCTATGCCGACTTTAAACGTCTTTCTCCCTGGTATGACTTTATTTCCGTAGGCCGCACCCGCATTGCCGACAGGCTGTGTGAAGTCATTCGTGTTGTCGCGCGCGACGGCACCCGTTACAGCTATATCGTATGGCTGGATACCGAAACAAAGCTGCCGATGCGGGTGGATCTCCTTGACCGGGATGGTGAAACGCTGGAGCAGTTCCGCGTGATTTCCTTCACTGTGAATCAGGACGTTGGTAATAGCATGCAGATGCTGGCGAAAGCGAATCTGCCGCCATTGCTCTCTGTTCCTGTGGGGGAAAAGGCGAAGTTCAACTGGAGCCCGACGTGGCTGCCGCAAGGGTTTAGCGAAGTCTCCAGCAGCCGACGTCCGCTGCCTACAATGGATAATCTGCCTATCGAGTCACGCCTCTATTCTGACGGCCTGTTCAGTTTCTCTGTGAACGTGAATCGTGCGACGCAGAACAGCACCGATCAGATGCTGCGAACCGGGCGCAGAACGGTCAGCACCAGCGTGCGTGAAAACGCTGAAATTACGATTGTCGGCGAACTTCCGCCGCAAACCGCGAAACGCATTGCGGACAATATTAAGTTCGGGGCGGCACAATGATTAAAGAGTGGGCGACCGTTGTCTCCTGGCAAAATGGCCAGGCACTGGTGAGTTGCGACGTCAAAGCATCGTGCAGCAGTTGCGCCTCACGGGCCGGATGCGGCAGTCGTGTGCTGAATAAACTTGGGCCGCAGACCACACATACTATTGTGGTGCCAAGTGCCGAACCGCTGGCGCCTGGTCAAAAAGTGGAACTGGGCATTGCCGAAGGCAGCCTGCTGGGGTCAGCAATGCTGGTTTACCTGTCGCCGCTGGTTGGGCTGTTTATCTTCGCGGCGTTGTTCCAGGTACTGTTTGGTTCTGATATTGCCGCGTTGAGCGGCGCGGTGCTGGGCGGCGTCGGGGGTTTTCTGATTGCGCGCGGCTACTCGCGTAAACTGGCTGAACGCGAGGCCTGGCAGCCGGTCATTCTTAACGTTGCTCTTCCTCCTGGTCTGGTTCGCGTTGAAACACCATCTTCCGAAACGAACTCGTGATATTTTTGCCGGATGGCGGCTTCGCCTGATCCGGCCAGGGAACGATAAGCAGACTCTCCAGGCCCGATAAGCTCGCGCCATCGGGCATCATGATTCCCTTACGACGTTTTACATCAGAAAAGCGATGCCGTTTCCGGTTCCCGCTATCCTTGCTGTATGAACATTTCCTCGCCTCAGTGTTGTAGTGTAGAATGCGGCGTTTCAGTTAAACAGACGTTAAGCTCAGAACAGCGACTTCTAAGAGCCTGCTCAGGCAGGCGTAAGGCACAATAATTACTCTATATGAAGAACATACGTAACTTTTCGATCATTGCTCACATCGACCACGGTAAATCGACGCTGTCTGACCGCATTATCCAGATCTGCGGTGGCCTGTCTGACCGTGAAATGGAAGCGCAGGTTCTCGACTCAATGGATCTTGAGCGTGAGCGCGGTATTACTATCAAAGCGCAAAGCGTGACGCTGGATTACAAAGCGGCTGATGGTGAAACCTATCAACTGAACTTTATCGACACCCCAGGCCACGTTGACTTCTCATATGAAGTTTCCCGCTCACTGGCGGCGTGTGAAGGCGCACTGCTGGTGGTTGACGCTGGGCAGGGCGTCGAAGCGCAAACGCTGGCGAACTGCTATACCGCGATGGAAATGGATCTCGAAGTGGTGCCGGTTCTGAACAAGATTGACCTGCCAGCCGCCGATCCTGAGCGTGTGGCTGAAGAGATCGAAGACATTGTTGGCATTGATGCGACCGATGCCGTTCGCTGCTCGGCAAAAACCGGCGTAGGCGTACAGGATGTGCTGGAACGCCTGGTGCGCGATATCCCGCCGCCGGAAGGCGATCCAGAAGGCCCGCTGCAAGCGCTGATTATCGACTCCTGGTTCGATAACTACCTCGGCGTAGTGTCGCTGGTGCGTATTAAAAACGGCACCATGCGTAAAGGCGACAAAGTCAAAGTGATGAGCACCGGGCAGGTTTATAACGCTGACCGTCTGGGGATCTTCACGCCGAAGCAGATTGACCGTACTGAACTGAAGTGCGGCGAGGTAGGCTGGCTGGTTTGCGCAATTAAAGACATTCATGGCGCCCCGGTTGGCGATACATTAACGCTGGCGCGTAATCCGGCAGAGAAAGCGCTGCCGGGCTTCAAAAAAGTGAAGCCGCAGGTATACGCCGGTCTGTTCCCGGTGAGTTCTGATGACTATGAGAACTTCAGGGATGCGCTCGGCAAGCTGAGTCTGAACGATGCCTCTCTGTTCTACGAGCCGGAAAGTTCAACCGCGCTGGGCTTCGGTTTCCGCTGTGGCTTCCTGGGTCTGCTGCACATGGAGATCATTCAGGAGCGTCTGGAACGTGAATACGATCTGGACCTGATCACCACCGCGCCGACCGTTGTGTACGAAGTGGAAACCACGGCGAAAGAGATTATCTATGTCGATAGCCCGTCCAAGCTGCCGCCGCTGAATAACATCTATGAACTGCGCGAGCCGATTGCCGAGTGTCACATGCTGCTGCCTCAGGCATACCTGGGCAACGTCATTACGCTGTGTGTCGAGAAGCGCGGCGTCCAGACCAACATGGTGTACCACGGTAACCAGGTGGCGCTGACTTATGAAATCCCGATGGCGGAAGTGGTGCTCGATTTCTTCGACCGCCTGAAATCAACGTCTCGTGGTTATGCGTCGCTGGATTATAACTTCAAGCGCTTCCAGGCGTCCGACATGGTGCGCGTCGACGTGCTGATCAACAACGAACGTGTCGATGCGCTGGCGCTGATCACTCACCGTGGTAATTCGCAGAGCCGTGGTCGTGAGCTGGTGGAGAAGATGAAAGAGCTGATCCCTCGTCAGCAGTTCGACATTGCGATTCAGGCAGCGATTGGCACGCATATTATTGCGCGTTCTACCGTGAAGCAGTTGCGTAAAAACGTTCTGGCCAAGTGTTACGGCGGTGATATCAGCCGTAAGAAAAAGCTGCTACAGAAACAGAAAGAAGGTAAGAAGCGAATGAAGCAGATCGGTAACGTCGAACTGCCTCAGGAAGCGTTCCTCGCCATTCTGCATGTCGGTAAAGACAGCAAATAATCCTAAGGAGTTGGCATGGCGAATATGTTTGCCCTGATTCTGGTGATTGCCACACTGGTGACGGGCATTTTATGGTGCGTTGATAAATTTATCTTCGCGCCAAAACGTCGGGAACGTCAGGCAGCGGCACAGGCCGCTGCGGGTGATTCACTGGATAAAGCCACGTTGAAAAAAGTGGCGCCTAAGCCGGGCTGGCTGGAAACAGGGGCTTCGGTTTTTCCGGTACTGGCGATTGTGCTGGTGGTGCGTTCATTTATTTATGAACCTTTCCAGATCCCGTCGGGTTCGATGATGCCGACGCTGTTAATCGGTGACTTTATTCTGGTGGAGAAATTCGCCTATGGAATTAAAGATCCGATTTACCAGAAAACGTTGATTGAAACGGGTCATCCGAAACGCGGTGATATCGTGGTCTTTAAATACCCGGAAGATCCGCGCCTGGACTACATTAAACGCGCTGTCGGCCTGCCGGGTGACAAAGTGACGTACGATCCGGTAGCCAAAGAGGTTACTGTACAGCCAGGGTGCCGTTCCGGTCAGGCATGTGAAAACGCGCTGCCGGTGACTTACTCCGACGTTCAGCCCAGCGATTTCGTGCAGACCTTTGCCCGCCGTAATGGGGGAGAAGCCAGCAGTGGGTTCTTCGAAGTGCCATTAAACGAAACGAAAGATAACGGCATTCGTCTGGCGGAGCGTAAAGAGACGCTGGGCGACGTAACCCACCGTATTCTGACCGTACCGATCGCACAGGATCAGGCGGGGATGTATTACCGTCAGCCGGGGCAGCAACTGGCGACCTGGATCGTACCGCCAGGACAATACTTCATGATGGGTGATAACCGCGATAACAGCGCGGACAGCCGTTACTGGGGATTTGTACCGGAAGCGAATCTGGTTGGTAAAGCGACCGCGATCTGGATGAGTTTCGACAAACAGGAAGGTGAATGGCCGACCGGCGTACGCTTAAGCCGTATTGGTGGGATCCATTAATTTCTGATAATCGTTCATGTTGTCGTCATTGCGGCGACAACATGAATTATTTATTGGATAAATCTCCGCAGACTAACGACATCCCCTGTCGTTGTGTATAGAATATTCCCCCGAAGTTTTAGGTTGGCGCCGTCAGGTTGCCACGGCACACTAAACAGCGTTGGTTTCCTCAGGTCTGTTTCGTGTGCTGAATTGTTGACGCATTCATTTATTGGTATCGCATGAACCCCATCGTAATTAATCGGCTTCAACGGAAGCTGGGCTACACTTTTACTCATCAGGAGCTGTTGCAGCAGGCATTAACCCACCGCAGCGCCAGCAGTAAACACAATGAGCGTTTAGAATTTTTAGGCGACTCGATTTTGAGCTTTGTTATCGCCAACGCGCTTTATCACCGCTTCCCGCGTGTGGACGAAGGTGATATGAGCCGTATGCGCGCCACGCTGGTGCGCGGCAATACGCTGGCGGAATTGGCCCGTGAATTTGATCTGGGTGAATGCTTACGTTTAGGGCCTGGTGAACTGAAAAGCGGCGGCTACCGTCGTGAATCTATTCTGGCGGATACCGTAGAAGCGTTAATCGGCGGCGTTTTTCTCGACAGCGATATCCAAACCGTCGAGAAGTTGATCCTTAACTGGTATCAAACGCGCCTGAATGAAATCAGCCCGGGCGATAAACAAAAAGATCCGAAAACGCGTTTGCAGGAATATTTGCAGGGTCGTCATCTCCCGCTGCCGTCTTATCTGGTGGTGCAGGTGCGCGGCGAAGCACACGATCAGGAATTTACTATCCACTGCCAGGTCAGCGGCCTGAGTGAACCGGTGGTTGGCACGGGTTCGAGCCGTCGTAAGGCGGAGCAGGCTGCCGCCGAACAGGCGCTGAAAAAACTGGAGCTGGAATGAGCGAAGATAAAAGCTATTGCGGATTTATTGCCATCGTCGGACGTCCGAACGTAGGCAAATCCACCCTGTTGAACAAGCTGCTCGGACAGAAGATCTCGATCACGTCCCGTAAAGCACAGACCACGCGTCACCGTATCGTCGGTATCCATACCGAAGGGGCGTACCAGGCTATCTATGTTGATACGCCGGGGCTGCATATGGAAGAAAAACGCGCCATCAACCGCCTGATGAACAAGGCGGCAAGCAGCTCGATTGGCGACGTTGAGCTGGTCATTTTTGTCGTGGAAGGCACCCGCTGGACGCCGGATGACGAGATGGTGCTGAATAAACTGCGCGACGGTAAAGCGCCGGTCATTCTGGCCGTTAACAAAGTGGATAACGTACAGGAAAAAGCCGATCTGCTGCCGCACCTGCAATTCCTGGCAAGCCAGATGAACTTCCTCGATATCGTGCCTGTTTCTGCGGAAACTGGCATGAACGTGGATACCATCGCTGGTATCGTGCGTAAGCACCTGCCGGAAGCGACTCATCACTTCCCGGAGGATTACATCACCGATCGTTCACAGCGCTTTATGGCGTCTGAAATCATCCGTGAAAAACTGATGCGTTTCCTCGGTGCCGAACTGCCGTATTCCGTGACCGTTGAGATTGAACGTTTCGTTTCTAACGAACGCGGCGGTTACGATATTAACGGCCTGATCCTCGTTGAGCGCGAAGGGCAGAAGAAGATGGTCATTGGCAACAAAGGGGCCAAAATCAAGACCATCGGTATCGAAGCGCGAAAAGACATGCAGGAAATGTTCGAAGCGCCGGTACACCTGGAACTGTGGGTGAAAGTGAAATCCGGCTGGGCCGATGACGAGCGTGCGCTGCGCAGTCTCGGTTATGTAGACGACCTCTGAGTTAGCACTACGTGGAAGGCTGGCAGAGAGCTTTCGTCCTGCATAGTCGCCCCTGGAGCGAAACCAGCCTGATGCTGGACGTCTTCACGGAAGAGTCGGGACGCGTGCGTCTGGTTGCCAAAGGCGCACGCTCTAAACGTTCCAGTCTGAAAGGCGCATTACAACCTTTTACGCCACTGTTGCTCCGCTTTGGCGGGCGCGGCGAGGTGAAAACCTTACGCAGCGCTGAAGCGGTCTCTCTGGCGCTCCCCTTAAGCGGCATCACGCTTTATAGCGGTTTGTACATCAACGAACTGCTTTCCCGCGTTCTGGAATACGAAACGCGCTTCTCTGAACTCTTTTTTGATTACCTGAACTGTATTCAGTCGCTGGCTGGCGCGACCGGTTCGCCCGAACCTGCGCTTCGCCGTTTCGAGCTCGCCCTGCTGGGACATCTGGGCTACGGCGTGGATTTTCTGCATTGCGCAGGGAGCGGCGAGACGGTCGATGACACCATGACCTACCGCTATCGCGAAGAGAAGGGATTCATGGCCAGCGTGGTCATTGATAACAGCACCTTTACCGGGCGGCATCTGAAAGCGCTGGATGCACGAGAATTTCCTGATGTTGATACGTTGCGCGCGGCGAAACGCTTTACCCGCATGGCGCTAAAGCCGTATCTTGGTGGTAAGCCGTTAAAAAGCCGGGAACTGTTTCGACAATTTATGCCGAAACGGCCAGGGCGGGCAGAAAATACGAATAATGATTAACGAGGATTGTCATGGCTGAATTACTGTTAGGCGTCAACATTGACCATATTGCCACTTTACGTAATGCGCGTGGTACTGCTTACCCCGACCCGGTACAGGCGGCGTTTATCGCCGAGCAGGCGGGGGCGGATGGTATAACCGTACACCTGCGCGAGGATCGTCGCCATATTACCGACCGTGATGTACGCATTTTGCGCCAGACGCTGGATACGCGTATGAATCTGGAAATGGCGGTGACTGAAGAGATGCTGGCGATTGCCGTTGAGACGAAGCCGCATTTTTGCTGCCTGGTGCCGGAAAAACGTCAGGAAGTGACCACCGAAGGCGGGCTGGACGTCGCGGGTCAGCGTGACAAAATGCGTGATGCCTGCAAACGGCTGGCAGATGCAGGCATTCTGGTATCGCTGTTCATTGATGCCGATGAAGAACAGATTAAAGCCGCTGCGGACGTTGGCGCACCGTACATTGAAATCCATACTGGCTGTTATGCGGATGCCAAAACGGATGCTGAGCAAGCGCAGGAACTGGCGCGTATCGCCAAAGCGGCGACGTTTGCGGCAAGCCTGGGGCTGAAAGTGAACGCCGGTCATGGCCTGACCTATCACAATGTGCAGGCCATTGCCGCACTGCCGGAAATGCATGAACTGAACATCGGTCATGCCATTATTGGGCGGGCGGTCATGAGCGGCCTGAAAGAGGCGGTCGCCGAGATGAAACGCCTGATGCTGGAAGCGCGCGGCTAATGGCGATTCTGGGGTTAGGCACGGATATTGTGGAGATCGCCCGCATTGAGGCGGTGATCTCCCGTTCTGGAGAGCGCCTGGCAAGACGCGTGCTTAGCGACAACGAATGGGCTATCTGGGAGACGCATCAGCAACCGGTGCGTTTTCTCGCCAAGCGTTTTGCGGTAAAAGAGGCGGCGGCAAAAGCGTTCGGCACCGGCATTCGCAATGGGCTGGCGTTCGATCAGTTTGAAGTGTTTAACGATGAGCTGGGTAAACCGCGTTTGCGTTTGTGGGGCGAGGCGTTGAAACTGGCGGAGAGGCTGGGCGTGGCGCATATGCATGTGACATTAGCGGATGAACGTCATTACGCCTGTGCGACGGTGATCATCGAAAGCTAGATTCGGGACTTTGTAGGCCGGATAAGGCGTTTACGCCGCCATCCGGCCTGGCGTCATTCCATCAGGGAGAATTACAGCTTATCCGCGTGATGCATCAGAACAAACTTATCCCACAGCTGTTCTTCCGTTTCGACATGCGCCGGGTCTTTGAGAATGGTATTGGGGATCGGGCACACCTTCTGGCAGGTCGGCGTTTCGTAATGGCCCACGCATTCGGTGCATTTGTCGCTGTTAATCTCGTAAATGCTGTCGCCCATTGAAATTGCCTCATTCGGGCACTCAGGCTCGCACATATCGCAATTGATACACTTTTTAGTGATTAACAGGGCCATCAGGAAACTCTCAAAACATCATAAACCGGGCGGGCATTATACGCGCATTCTTTGCTCAGACCAGTTTTTTTACCAGGGCCTCACTGTGGCGAATACGCTCCGGCGCGCGCCCTAAATCCTGCTGTACCAGCGCCATAAAGAGCAAATCCGTCAACATCGTCTGCGCATGCGTAGAGGAGATTGCGGCGCTGCGCGTGGCCTGCTCTTCGGCGATCGTATACAGGCAACGGGTGGCGCGTTGTTGCAGGGCATTCGGTGTAAAGCCGGTGATCGCCAGAACCTTTCCTCCCACCCGCAACGTTTCATCCGCCGCCATATTCAACTCTCTGCGCTCGCCGCTATAGGAGATAGCCAGCAGGAGATCGTCCGGCGCCAGCGCCTGCACGGTGGCTAACAGCGCATGCATATCGTGTTCGGCGACGACATTGAATCCTATCTTCATCAGCTTCCAGGCGAAGTTCTGCGCCACCAGGCCCGATGTGCCAATACCGGTTATGACAACACGCCGGGCATTGCGCAGCATCATGACGCTTTCGAACAATTTCTCTTCGCTGTTAACATCGAGCGTTGCGTGCATTGCGGCGACATTTTCCTCGATCAATTTTTCGCCGACAAGCCGCATCGGATCGTCGCCCCGGATCTGATTATGTACCGGAATAGAGTGAGGATTTGGATTGCTGGCCAGCGCTTCGCTGATCGCCAGCTTCAGTGCCGGAAAGCCTTTAAAGCCCAGTTTCTGCGCGAATTTCACCACGCTGGACTGACTGACGCCCGCCTCAACGGCAAGCTGTTGTGAGCTGAGATGCCGTGTATCATCCGGCTGAGCAAGAATATAATCAGCAAGCTTTTTATCGCTTTGTGCGAGGTCCGGATAACGCTGACGTATACGAATCAAACAGTTCATGAGGACTCCTGGCGAAAAACATGACGGGGATCATAAAAAGATTTTCCCTCGCCCGAAAGAATATAATATTCCATTATTATAGTTATTATGAATTAAAAATTCCTAAGGAACAAAAATGAATCTCGGCTCGTTAGTTTCAGAAACCCGCAATCCACAGACTATGGATCTTGACGCACTCCCTACGCTTGAGCTGGTTCATCGTTTTAATCAACAGGATACGCTTGTAGCGCAAGCAGTAAAAGAGACGCTGCCAGACGTTGCCCGCGCAGTAGATGCCGCCGCCGACGCCTTAAAGGCGGGAGGGCGCATTATTTATATGGGCGCAGGCACCAGCGGACGCCTTGGCGTTCTGGACGCCTCCGAATGCCCACCAACGTTTGGCGTACCGCATGGGCTGGTGATCGGGCTGATTGCCGGCGGGCCCGGCGCGCTGCTGAAAGCGGTGGAAGGCGCGGAAGACAGTCAGCAGTTAGGGGAGGACGATCTCCTGGCGCTTAACGTGACCGCGCAGGATCTGGTTGTCGGGCTGGCGGCGTCCGGTCGTACGCCGTACGTCATTGGCGGGTTGAAATACGCGCGTCAGGTGGGCTGTGTCACGGTGGCTATCTCCTGTAATCCCGATTCTCCCATCGCGCGTGAAGCTGACATCGCCATCTCGCCGGTCGTTGGGCCGGAGGCGCTAACCGGTTCGACGCGACTGAAATCCGGTACTGCGCAAAAACTGGTGCTCAATATGATCTCCACCGGGGCGATGGTGAAGTTCGGCAAGGTGTACCAGAACCTGATGGTGGACATGAAAGCCACCAACGTTAAGCTCGTCGACAGAGCGTGCCGGATGGTGGTTGAGGCTACCGGGATAATGCGTGAAGAGGCCGAAGCGCTGCTTAAGCAGACAGATTTCGAGGTTAAACCGGCCATTCTGATGGCGCTTACCGGGCTGAATGCCGAGGACGCAAGGGCGAAATTGTCCGCTCACCAGGGATTTCTACGGGCTGCGTTAGAACGCTGACGTTACCGGAAAATTGAGGTTCTATCTGTTAGTCTATCTGGTAACGATTATCGCCGGGTTTCGGTTGACCCGGCTATTGGGCTTCAACAATCCAGAGGAGTAGGGTTTGGTTAATCACGAGCGTCGTGTCGTATTTTTTGATTTGGACGGTACGTTGCACCAGCAGGATATGTTTGGCAGTTTCCTGCGTTATCTGTTGCGTCGCCAGCCGCTGAATGCGTTGCTCGTGCTGCCGTTATTGCCGGTTATCGGGATTGGCTTGTTGATTAAAGGTCGGGCGGCGCGTTGGCCGATGAGCCTGCTGCTATGGGGCTGTACCTTCGGTCACAGTGAAGCGCGGCTCAAGGCGCATCAGGCGGATTTCGTTCGCTGGTTTCGCGATAACGTCACGGCGTTTCCGGTTGTTCAGGAGCGCCTGACGACCTATCTGTTAAGCTCTGACGCTGATATCTGGCTGATTACCGGCTCTCCGCAATCGCTGGTGGAACAGGTCTATTTCGATACGCTCTGGCTGCCACGCGTGAACCTGATCGCCAGCCAGATGCGGCGTGGCTACGGCGGCTGGCTGCTGACTATGCGATGTCTGGGGCACGAGAAGGTCGCCCAACTGGAACGCCAGATTGGTGCGCCGTTACGTCTGTACAGCGGCTACAGCGACAGTAAGCAGGATAACCCGCTTCTCTATTTTTGCCAGCATCGCTGGCGCGTCACGCCGCGAGGGGAGCTCCAGCAACTCGAATAGAGTTAACGATAGCGCCCATGTATAATGCGCCCGCTTTTATTACCGGAGTGTCTCCTTTGTCTGATGTTGAATTTAGCCACGAATACTGGATGCGTCATGCGTTGACGCTGGCGAAACGCGCCTGGGATGAGCGTGAAGTGCCGGTTGGCGCGGTATTGGTGCATAACAATCGCGTCATTGGCGAAGGCTGGAACCGTCCGATAGGTCATCATGATCCCACTGCGCACGCTGAAATCATGGCGTTACGTCAGGGCGGGCTGGTGCTTCAGAACTACCGTTTGCTGGATACCACGCTTTACGTGACGCTGGAGCCGTGCGTGATGTGTGCGGGAGCAATGGTACACAGCCGCATTGATCGGGTGGTATTTGGCGCTCGCGACGCGAAAACCGGCGCGGCAGGGTCGCTGATGGACGTATTGCATCATCCGGGCATGAACCACCGCGTAGAGATCACCGAAGGTGTGTTACGCGATGAGTGCGCAGCGCTGCTCAGTGATTTCTTCCGCATGCGTCGCCAGGAGATCAAAGCGCTAAAAAAATCTTCGCAAGAATCGTTGTAGGGCGGCCAGGGCGCGAAAGCGTCCAGCCCTGTGAGATTAGTTTTCGTCTTTCTTCTTCAGTGAAAACGGCAAAGAAGGAGAGTGTGACAGGTAGTTCGATGACGGCTGCGATAAGAAAGAAGAGAAAGGAAATGTCTCCGTATCAAACTCGGCCGGAGACACTGCCGGGTAATCCTGCGCCAGCTTTATCGCTTCTGCCGTCTGCTTCTCTTTTTCTTGCAGATAGCCGACCAGGCTAATCTGATACTTCCGAATATTTTCCACATAAGCGTAGGCTTCATGCCCGCGCGCATAGCCGTACGTCAGCTTGCTGTAATATTGTTTCTGGCTGAGCAGCGGCAGCCGTTGTTTTACATCGGCCCAGCTATCCGGGTTGCCCCTGGTTTTAACCGTCAACGCACGGGCGTCAAGCATATGTGCATAACCCATGTTATAGGCGGCGAGCGCAAACCAGATACGCTCCTCTTCCGGCACGGTTTCAGGCACTTTACCCATCATATCCTGGATATAACGCACACCGCCGCTGATGCTTTGTTCCGCATCGGTACGATCCGTCAGCCCCAGACTTTGCGCGGTGTTTTTGGTGAGCATCATCAGACCGCGAACGCCCGTCGGGGAGGTGGCCAGCGGGTCCCAGTGCGACTCCTGATAGGAAATTGCGGCCAGCAGGCGCCAGTCTATCTCCTGCGCGTATTTTTCAAACAACGGCTGAAGATCGGGCAGTACGCCGTCCACGGCCCGCAGGAAGGTGCGGGTATCGACATAATCAAAATCGTCGCCGTGCCCCAGATACTTCTCTTCCATACGCGCCAGTGAGCCGTCTTCATTAATAGCGTTGAAGAAATCAAGCAGCGCAGCGGAAAGCGTGTTGTCATCGTCCAGTTGGCTAAACCAGGTGACAGGCTGCTCATCGGTGACATCCAGCGCGACGGCCAGTTCAGGATGTACGCGCTGGAACAGGCTGATCGCGACAGAATCGGCAATGGTATAGTCCAGATTGCCGCTGATGACTTCACTGAGCAGCGCCGCTGTCCCTTTTTTGTCATCGACTTTCCAGCTCAGATCGGGAAATTTAGTCTCTTTCAGCGCCTGCAAGTCATTTACCACGACATGCCCAGGCGCGATAGAGAGCTGGTTTTCATTCACCGTGGCCAGCGTGCGAGGCCGGTATTGTCCTACCCGGTAAACCAGCTGTTGCGAAACGGAATAGTAGGTCGGGCCGGGTTGATAATTCTTCACGCGCTCGCTGTTGTAAACCAGTCCTGCCGCCAGCAGATCGGCGTTGCCATTATCTAAATCGTCAAATAGCTGGCTGATATTCTGGCGTACGGTAATTTTCAGCTTTACGCCAAGATAGCTGGCGAACTGCTGCGCCAGTTCGTAATCCAGACCGTACTTTTTTCCGTTAATGCGGGCATAGGTCAGCGGCGACTCTATTGTTGAGACGCGTAACTCTCCCCGCGATTGGATCGCGGCGATACGATTGTCGGCTTTGCCGAACCAGGGGATTGATGGCCAGAGGGCCGCTGCCAGCAGCAGAGTCAATATGCCGATGAACAGATAATTAATCTTTAATTTTTTCAATTAGTTAATTCTCTGAATCGTGCGTAATCTCAGCCTGCTAATGTCATTTTGGTGGGTTAAAATCATCATGAATGTGCGGCATTTTGCGCAACAATGCGCCAGTTGGCAACTAATTAGAATGATTGGCCGCACCGTATGATAAGAAAAGGCGGCGATTTTATTTCGACGCAAACGGTTTCGTCGGGGCGTCAGATTCTTTATAATGTCGCCCGTTTCCCCCCTTGCGCACACTTAAAGCGCCTCAGGCGCTTCGAAGACGAGAGACTTATGATGGAAATTCTGCGTGGTTCGCCTGCACTGTCTGCATTCCGTATTAACAAACTGCTGGCGCGTTTTCAGGCGGCCAATCTTCAGGTCCACAATATTTACGCTGAGTATGTCCATTTTGCTGACCTGAGCGCCCCCTTAAACGAGGATGAGCACGCGCAACTTGCACGTTTGCTGAAATATGGGCCGAGCTTAAGCAGCCATACCCCTGAAGGAAAGCTGCTGCTGGTCACGCCGCGTCCTGGCACCATCTCCCCCTGGTCTTCCAAAGCGACTGATATCGCCCATAACTGCGGTCTGCAACAGGTAAGCCGCCTGGAGCGTGGCGTTGCATACTACGTTGAAGCCGCTACGCTCACGGCTGAACAGTGGCAGACGATTGCCGCTGAACTGCACGACCGGATGATGGAGACCGTGTTCTCTTCTTTATCTGATGCGGAAAAACTGTTTGTTCATCACCAGCCTGCGCCGGTTGCCAGTGTGGATCTGCTGGGTGAAGGGCGTCAGGCGCTGACTGACGCCAACCTGCGTCTGGGTCTGGCGCTGGCGGATGACGAAATTGATTACCTGCAAGACGCCTTCACGAAGCTGGGGCGCAATCCGAACGATATCGAGCTGTATATGTTCGCGCAGGCAAACTCCGAACACTGTCGCCATAAGATTTTTAACGCTGACTGGGTTATCGACGGGAAACCGCAGCCGAAGTCGTTGTTTAAGATGATCAAAAACACCTTTGAAACCACGCCGGATCATGTGTTGTCTGCCTATAAAGATAACGCGGCGGTGATGGAAGGTTCTGACGTGGGACGCTACTTTGCTGACCACGAGAGCGGTCGCTATGACTTCCATCAGGAGCCCGCGCATATCCTGATGAAGGTGGAAACCCATAACCACCCGACGGCAATCTCGCCGTGGCCGGGCGCGGCGACCGGTTCCGGTGGTGAGATTCGTGATGAAGGCGCAACCGGACGCGGCGCGAAGCCAAAAGCGGGTCTGGTGGGCTTCTCCGTGTCTAACCTGCGTATTCCGGGCTTTGAGCAGCCGTGGGAAGAAGATTTTGGTAAACCAGAGCGTATCGTTACCGCGCTGGACATTATGACCGAAGGCCCGCTGGGCGGCGCGGCGTTTAATAATGAATTTGGTCGCCCGGCGTTGAACGGGTACTTCCGTACTTACGAAGAAAAAGTAAACAGCCACAACGGCGAAGAGCTGCGCGGCTACCACAAGCCGATCATGCTGGCGGGCGGGATCGGCAACATCCGCGCCGATCACGTACAGAAAGGCGAGATCGTCGTTGGCGCGAAGCTGATCGTGCTTGGTGGGCCGGCGATGAACATTGGTCTGGGGGGCGGGGCGGCGTCCTCTATGGCTTCTGGTCAGTCGGATGCGGATCTCGACTTTGCCTCCGTACAGCGTGATAACCCGGAAATGGAACGTCGCTGCCAGGAAGTGATCGACCGCTGCTGGCAGTTAGGCGATGCCAACCCGGTCCTGTTTATTCACGACGTCGGGGCCGGCGGTCTCTCCAACGCGATGCCGGAGCTGGTGAGCGACGGCGGGCGCGGCGGTAAATTTGAGTTGCGCGATATCCTCAGCGATGAGCCGGGCATGAGCCCGCTGGAAATCTGGTGTAACGAGTCTCAGGAGCGTTATGTGCTGGCCGTGGCCGCCGACCAGTTGCCGCTGTTTGATGAGTTGTGCAAGCGTGAGCGCGCGCCGTATGCGGTGATCGGTGAGGCCACCGAAGAACAGCATCTGTCCCTGAACGACCGTCATTTCGATAATCAACCGATCGATCTGCCGCTGGACGTGCTGCTGGGTAAAACGCCGAAAATGACCCGCGACGTGCAGACGCTGACAGCGAAAGGCGATGCGCTGGATCGTGCTGATATCACGATTGCTGACGCGGTTAAACGGGTTCTGCATCTGC
The DNA here is from genome assembly GCF_030333435.1 of Citrobacter sp. CK191. NCBI lineage: Bacteria > Pseudomonadati > Pseudomonadota > Gammaproteobacteria > Enterobacterales > Enterobacteriaceae > Citrobacter > Citrobacter sp. CK191. The sequence continues at coordinate 31,276 of NZ_JAOWFX010000029.1, forward strand.
CGACCGTGGCGGAGAAAACATTCCTGGTGACCATCGGCGACCGTACCGTGACCGGTATGGTGGCGCGCGATCAGATGGTCGGCCCGTGGCAGGTGCCGGTGGCGAACTGCGCGGTGACCACCGCCAGCCTCGACAGCTACTACGGCGAAGCGATGTCTATCGGCGAACGTGCGCCGGTAGCGTTGCTGGACTTTGCCGCTTCCGCCCGTCTGGCCGTTGGCGAAGCGCTGACGAACATCGCCGCGACCCAGATTGGCAATATCAAACGCATCAAGCTGTCCGCAAACTGGATGGCGGCGGCCGGTCATCCGGGTGAAGATGCCGGTCTGTATGACGCGGTGAAAGCGGTAGGCGAAGAACTCTGCCCGCAGCTTGGCCTGACGATTCCGGTGGGCAAAGACTCTATGTCGATGAAAACCCGCTGGCAGGAAGGCAACGAGCAGCGCGAAATGACCTCGCCGCTGTCGCTGGTGATTTCCGCGTTTGCCCGCGTGGAAGATGTGCGTCATACCGTCACGCCGCAGCTCTCGACCGAAGATAACGCGCTGCTGCTGATCGATTTGGGTCAGGGGCATAACGCGCTGGGCGCAACGGCGCTGGCGCAGGTGTATCGTCAACTGGGCGACAAACCGGCAGACGTGCGCGATGTGGCGCAGTTGAAAGGCTTCTACGATGCGATTCAGGCGCTGGTGGCGCAGCGTAAACTGCTGGCGTATCACGACCGTTCCGACGGCGGCCTGCTGGTCACGCTTGCCGAGATGGCCTTTACCGGTCACTGCGGCATCCAGGTCGATATTGCAACATCTGGCGACGATCGTCTGGCGGCGCTGTTTAACGAAGAGCTGGGCGCAGTGATTCAGGTGCGGGCGGCCGATCGCGAAGCGGTCGAGGCGCTGCTGGCGAAGCATGGTCTGAGTGACTGCGTACACTATTTAGGTCAGGCCGTTTCCGGCGACCGTTTTGTGATTGAATCCAATGGGCAGGTTGTCTTCAGCGAAAGCCGCACCACGCTTCGTACCTGGTGGGCGGAAACGACCTGGCAGATGCAGCGCCTGCGCGACAACCCGGAATGTGCCGATCAGGAACATGACGCAAAAACCAACGATGCCGACCCGGGTCTGAACGTGAAATTGTCGTTCGATATCAATGAAGATATCGCCGCGCCGTATATTGCTACCGGCGCGCGTCCGAAGGTTGCCGTACTGCGCGAACAGGGCGTGAACTCCCACGTTGAGATGGCGGCGGCGTTCCATCGCGCGGGCTTTGACGCGATTGATGTGCATATGAGCGATCTGCTGGCTGGCCGTATTGGGCTGGGTAATTTCCAGGCGCTGGTTGCCTGTGGCGGTTTCTCTTACGGTGACGTGCTGGGCGCGGGTGAAGGCTGGGCGAAATCGATTCTGTTCAACAATCGCGTACGCGACGAGTTCGAAACGTTCTTCCACCGCCCGCAGACGCTGGCGCTTGGCGTATGTAACGGTTGCCAGATGATGTCTAACCTGCGTGAACTGATTCCGGGGAGCGAGCTGTGGCCGCGTTTTGTGCGTAACCATTCTGACCGTTTTGAAGCGCGTTTCAGCCTGGTGGAAGTGACCCAAAGCCCGTCTCTGCTGTTGCAGGGAATGGTTGGCTCACAGATGCCTGTCGCGGTGTCCCACGGTGAAGGGCGCGTTGAAGTGCGTGACGATGCGCATCTGGCTGGGCTGGAAAGCAAAGGTCTGGTTGCGCTGCGTTATGTCGATAACTTCGGTAAGGTTACGGAAAACTACCCGGCCAACCCTAACGGATCGCCAAACGGCATCACTGCCGTTACCACGGAAAACGGCCGCGCCACCATTATGATGCCGCACCCGGAGCGCGTCTTCCGTACCGTCAGCAACTCCTGGCACCCGGAAAACTGGGGCGAAGACAGCCCGTGGATGCGTATTTTCCGCAATGCGCGTAAGCAGTTAGGTTAATCCGCACGTAAATGGCCCGATAAGCAAAGCGCTATCGGGCCTGGACATACGCGTAGGCCGGATAAGGCGAAGCCGCCATCCGGCAAGGAAGCTTCCGTGAAGGGCGTGTATTTATTCGTTAAACGGAGAACCTTTTTATTCTGGTAAATTTTTCCGTTCACTTTATGTCCCGCATTTCTCTGAAGACTCAGTACCCGTGAACGTGCAAGGGAGGCTCACCGCCGCCTCCCTTGCAACCCTGGCTCTCCGGCAAGGAAAATCGCCGCTGCGCGGTTTATTCGCCTTATTCCGTCTGCCTTTCGGGTCGGGGTCGAGCCTGCGTCCCGGCAGGCCGTCCCCTCCGCCCGCGTCCCTGCGGGCGGACCCGGTCAGCCGTCAACGTCTCATCGATTTTCAGCCGGAACAGGGGCATTGCTGCAATGCTCTGATTTTCAGCCGCACCGGTTTTGCTGTTAAAAAACAAACCGTGGAAATGGTCAGGTGCGGGCGGGGCCGGCTGAAAATTGCCGACGTGTTTCCGTAAGGCCCCCTTAACTCGTTCACGGGTGATGAAGCGCCAGAGAAATGCGGGACATAAAGTGAACGGCATAATACTCCGGGATACTATGTTCTCTCTTCAGAATAATTTCGCTCACTGGATGGCAATATTTTTTGCCCAGCCATCAACCATAAAGGTGTCGGGAAATGCCGACATCAGTAGATTGTTTGTGTCTCCAAAAGGAGACATTTAACTCATTGATTTACAAAGATAGCGTAAGGTTTGTTTTTAGGTGTCTCTGAATGGCGACACCTTGCTGAAATTTTGTTCGTTTTGTAACGGTGATGATTTCTCTATAAAACCAAATAAAATCATAATGTTAATTATTTGTTTTTAAAATTGGCACACTTACTGCATAATAGTAACCAGTGGCTCATTCACCTTCTTATGTCAGCCCCTTCGGGAAGCGCTACATAAACTTCGAATGACGCACAACAAGGTGCCTGCCGTCCAACTTCTGATAATAGCGTCGCTTTATCAACCACCGGGCGAAACGTCGAGTTAGGCACCGCCTTATTCCATAACAAAGCCGGGTTAATCCCGGCTTTGTTGTATCTGATGTTCCCCTCGGTTAGCATCCTTGTATCCTTATCCGATGAGAGTAACGCCTTGAAGCGCTGGTCTGTTTTCCCCCGGTCCTTGCGACAACTGGTTATGCTGGCATTTCTGCTGATTCTGTTGCCTTTGTTGGTACTGGCCTGGCAGGCCTGGCAAAGTCTCAACGCGCTCAGCGCCCAGGCGGCGCAGACTAACCGCACCACGCTGATAGATGCCCGGCGCAGCGAAGCGATGACCAACGTGGCGCTGGAGATGGAGCGCAGCTACCGGCAATATTGCGTGCTCGACGACCGTACGCTGGCGAAGGTGTATCAGAGCCAGCGAAAACGCTACAGCGAAATGCTGGACGCACATGCGGGAGTATTGCCGGACGCTAAACTTTACCAGGCGCTACGCGATGATCTGAACGGCCTTGCACAATTACAGTGTAAAAATAGCGGCCCTGACGCTACCGCCGCCGCGCGGCTGGAGGCTTTTGCCAACGCCAATACGGAAATGGTGCAGGCAACGCGCACGGTGGTGTTCTCGCGCGGGCAGCAGTTACAGCAGGAAATCGCAGAGCGCGGACAATTCTTTGGCTGGCAGGCGCTGGTGCTGTTTCTGGTCAGTCTGGCGATGGTGCTGCTTTTTACAAGGATGATCATTGGGCCGGTGAAAGGGATAGAACGGATGATTAACCGGCTGGGAGAAGGGCGCTCTCTGGGGAATACCGTGTCGTTTACCGGGCCGCGCGAGCTGCGTTCGGTGGGGCAGCGCATTATCTGGTTGAGTGAACGTCTGTCCTGGCTGGAATCCCAACGGCATCAGTTTTTACGTCACCTGTCGCATGAGCTGAAAACGCCGCTGGCCAGTATGCGCGAAGGGACAGAGCTACTGGCCGATCAGGTCGTGGGGCCGTTGACGCCGGAGCAAAAAGAGGTCGTCGGCATTCTGGACGATAGCAGCCGCAACTTACAGAAGTTGATTGAGCAACTGCTTGATTACAACAGGAAACTGGCGGACAGCGCGATTGAGATGGAAACCGTGGAGCTTGAACCGCTGGTGGATATGGTGGTTTCCGCTCACAGTTTGCCTGCGCGCGCTAAAATGATGCATACCGAGGTCAGGCTGGCTATCGACAGCTGTCTGGCCGAGCCGATGCTATTAATGAGCGTGCTGGACAATCTTTATTCCAATGCGGTGCACTATGGCGCTGAATCCGGTAACATTTGTATTCGCAGCAATGTATATGGTTCAAAGGCGCACATTGATGTGATCAATACGGGCACGCCGATCCCGGAAGCGGAAAGAGCCATGATTTTTGAACCCTTTTTCCAGGGAAGCCATCAGCGTAAAGGTGCGGTGAAGGGGAGCGGATTAGGGTTAAGTATCGCCAGGGACTGCATCCGTCGTATGCAGGGGGAACTGTATCTGGTCGATGAGAATGCGCAAGAAGTTTGCTTCCGTATCGAACTGCCGCTATCTGCATCGAAAAACCACTAAAAATGAAGCTAAGCCTGGTGAGTATGCCACACGTTTTTGTTCGAGTTCTGAAGCGATTATTTCCCCGAAGAGGATGGTTAGCGAGTGTGCCTTGCCTGGTGCTGATGGGGTGCGCGCCACATGCCGCGAAGCATGTCGTAAATGATGCGTCGCAGGAAAAAATTCCACCGTATCAGCTGGCGGATTATCTCTCTACCGACTGTACGGATATCTGGTTACTCAAAGGACCATCGACGGATAACAATCCGCTTTACTGGCAGCGGGCGATTGATTGTGCCGATCGCCTGTTGCCCGTTCAGTCACGCAATGAAGCGCGGGCGCTGGAAGATGGCAGCTGGCAGAACACGTTCAAACGCGGGATTCTGCTGGCGGATGCTAAAATTACGCCCCTTGAACGGCGCGATATGGTCACTCGCCTCGATGCGCTAAGCGCGCAAATTCCCGCTCAGGTGCGCCCGCTTTATCAGCTCTGGCGCGACGGTCAGGCGCTACAGTTACAGCTTGCCGAAGAGCGCCAGCGTTACAGTAAACTCCAGCAAGCGTCGGATAGCGAGCTTGATACGTTGCGTCAGCAGCATCAGCACTTACAGGCGCAGCTCGATCTCACGACGCGTAAGCTGGAGAATCTGACTGATATTGAGCGCCAGCTCTCCACGCGCAAACCCGCAGGCAACTACAATCCTGACGCGACACACGGAAATGATAAACCCGCAGCGCCTGATGACGGCGCATCTTCCACACTGCCACAAGATGAGGTAACGCCATGATAAGCCGCAAACCGGCACATCTGCTGCTCGTGGACGATGACCCGGGGCTGTTGAAACTGCTGGGGATGCGCCTGACCAGCGAAGGCTACAGCGTCGTGACGGCGGAAAGCGGTCAGGAAGGGCTGCGCGTACTGAATCGCGAGAAAGTGGATCTGGTCATTAGCGATCTGCGGATGGATGAAATGGATGGCATGCAGCTGTTCACGGAAATCCAGAAAGTCCAGCCTGGCATGCCCGTCATCATTTTGACCGCACACGGCTCCATTCCTGATGCGGTGGCGGCGACGCAAAAAGGCGTGTTTAGCTTTCTGACCAAACCGGTCGATAAAGATGCGCTGTATCAGGCCATTGATGACGCGCTTGAACAATCGGCGCCAGCAATGGACGACAGCTGGCGCGAATCAATCGTTACGCGCAGTCCGTTGATGATACGCCTGCTGGAACAGGCGTGGATGGTGGCGCAATCGGATGTCAGCGTGCTGATTAACGGGCAAAGCGGCACCGGGAAAGAGATTTTCGCGCAGGCTATCCATAACGCCAGCCCGCGCAGCAGTAAACCTTTCATCGCCATTAACTGCGGCGCGCTGCCGGAACAGCTACTGGAGTCCGAACTATTTGGCCACGCGCGCGGGGCGTTTACCGGCGCGGTCAGCAACCGTGAAGGGTTATTTCAGGCGGCGGAAGGCGGCACGCTGTTTCTTGACGAAATCGGCGATATGCCCGCGCCGTTACAGGTTAAGCTGCTGCGCGTTCTGCAAGAGCGCAAAGTCAGACCGCTTGGCAGCAATCGCGATATCGATATTGATGTGCGCATTATCTCCGCAACGCACCGCGATCTGCCTAAGGCGATGGCACGGGGTGAATTTCGCGAAGACTTATATTACCGTCTGAACGTGGTGAGTCTGAAGATCCCGACGCTGGCGGAGCGTACGGAAGATATTCCGCTGCTGGCGAATCATCTTCTGCGCCAGTCAGCAGAGCGGCATAAACCGTTTGTGCGGGCGTTTTCAACGGATGCGATGAAGCGTCTGATGACCGCAAGCTGGCCGGGAAACGTGCGTCAGTTGGTGAACGTTATTGAGCAGTGCGTGGCGTTAACTTCCTCGCCGGTCATCAGCGACGCGCTGGTGGAGCAGGCGCTGGAAGGCGAAAATACGGCGCTGCCGACGTTTGTTGAGGCGCGTAATCAGTTTGAGCTTAACTACTTGCGTAAACTGCTGCAAATCACCAAAGGGAATGTCACCCATGCGGCGAGAATGGCAGGGCGTAACCGGACGGAATTTTATAAGCTGCTCTCGCGCCATGAGTTAGATGCAAACGATTTCAAAGAGTAGTTTTCATGCCGTAAAGTAGCGTGAATTATGTTACGTTTATCAGATTAAAAGACAGGCGACCTTTTCAAGGAATAGCATGAAAAAGATTGATGCGATTATTAAACCCTTCAAGCTGGACGACGTCCGTGAAGCGCTGGCTGAGGTAGGCATTACCGGTATGACGGTTACTGAAGTGAAAGGCTTTGGGCGTCAGAAAGGCCATACCGAGCTGTACCGTGGCGCGGAATATATGGTGGATTTTCTGCCGAAGGTGAAAATTGAAATCGTGGTGACCGACGATATCGTGGATACCTGCGTTGACACCATTATTCGCACCGCGCAGACGGGGAAAATCGGTGACGGTAAAATTTTCGTCTTTGACGTTGCGCGCGTGATTCGTATTCGTACCGGTGAAGAAGACGACGCGGCAATTTAAGCCGCGTCGTGCTTGCCGGATGGCGGTGTAAACACCTTATCCGGCCTACAAAATCCCGTAGGCCTGATAAGCGTAGCGCCATCAGGCATGACTTAATTACAGCACTTTATGTGGGCCGAAGCATTCGTAATGAATGTTTTCGCTTTTCACGCCCAGCCCTGTCAGCTGCTTCGCAGCAAACTGCATAAAGCCGACCGGACCGCACAGATAAAACTGCATTGCCGGATCGCTGATCGCACTTTCCAGTTTATTTAAATCCATCAGACCTGTGCTGTCGAACGCGCCATTCGCACGATCGGCTTCTGTCGGTTCGCGATACCAGGTATGTGCGGTAAAGCGCGGCAGGGTTTTACCCAGCTCGCTCACTTCATCTGCGAACGCATGCACGTCGCCGTTTTCCGCCGCGTGGAACCAGTTCACCTGCGCGGTGTGGTTGGCTTTGGTCAGCGTATCCAGCATAGCCAGCATTGGAGTCTGGCCGACGCCTGCGGAAATCAGGGAAACAGGCGTGTCCGTTGCGACATCCATGAAGAAATCACCAGCCGGAGCGGCTAAGTGGACGATATCGCCGACGCTTGCGTGGTTGTGCAGCCAGCTGGAAACCTGACCGCCATCTTCACGCTTAACTGCGATGCGATAACCTTTACCATCCGGCTTGCGGGTCAGGGAATACTGACGGATCTCCTGATGCGGGAAGCCTTCCGGTTTCAGCCATACCCCCAGGTATTGACCCGGATGATATTCTGCGACCGGGCCGCCATCGACCGGTTCAAATTCAAAGCTGGTAATCAGGGCGCTGCGCGGCGTTTTCGCGACGATGCGGAACGGACGAGTGCCTTCCCAGCCGCCATTCTTGCTGGCGTTTTCGCTGTAGATTTGCGCTTCGCGATTGATAAAGACATTGGCCAGAACGCCATACGCTTTACCCCAGGCATCCAGCACTTCCTGGCCCGGGCTGAACATTTCGTCCAGCGTTGCCAGCAGGTGGCCGCCAACGATGTTGTACTGTTCTGGTTTGATCTGGAAACTGGTGTGCTTCTGGGCGATTTTTTCTACCGCAGGCAGCAGCGCAGGCAGGTTTTCGATATTGCTGGCATAGGCCGCGATGGCGTTAAACAGCGCTTCACGTTGATCGCCATTTCGCTGGTTACTCATGTTAAAAATTTCTTTGAGTTCAGGGTTGTGGGTAAACATGCGATCGTAGAAATGGGCGGTCAGTTTTGGACCGGTTTCAACCAGCAGGGGAATGGTGGCTTTTACTGTGGCGATGGTTTGAGCGTCAAGCATACTGTCTTCCTTTATCTGAGACTTTAATGATGTATGTCAAATACATCTTATAAAAAATAACCCTGTATTGTAAATGGTTCTTTGTAACTTTGCGTTTTTAACGTTACAACGTGAAAAATCTGCATCACAAACCTGAAAAGAAATCTGTTGAAATTCGTAAGGTCTTCATTCGACAAAGCCTTGTACAGCATGAAGGTAATCGTTTGCGTAAAATCCTTTGTCAAGACCTGTTATCGCAGAATGATTCGGTTATACTGTTGGCCGTTGTCCCACGGGATTGCCTTTTTAGGCCAAAAATTTATCGTTAGCTGAGTCAGGAGATGCGGATGTTAAAGCGTGAAATGAACATTGCCGATTATGATGCCGAACTGTGGCAGGCTATGGAGCAGGAAAAAGTACGTCAGGAAGAGCACATCGAACTGATCGCCTCCGAAAACTACACCAGCCCGCGCGTGATGCAGGCGCAGGGATCTCAGCTGACCAACAAATACGCTGAAGGATATCCGGGCAAGCGCTACTACGGCGGTTGCGAATATGTGGATGTCGTTGAGCAACTGGCGATTGACCGCGCGAAAGAACTGTTTGGCGCAGACTACGCCAACGTCCAGCCGCACTCTGGTTCTCAGGCTAACTTCGCGGTCTACACTGCGCTGCTGCAACCGGGCGACACCGTTCTGGGTATGAACCTGGCGCAAGGTGGCCACCTGACTCACGGTTCTCCGGTAAACTTCTCCGGTAAACTGTACAACATCGTGCCTTACGGCATCGATGAGTCCGGTAAAATTGACTACGAAGAGATGGCGAAGCTGGCTCAGGCTCACAAACCGAAGATGATCATCGGCGGCTTCTCTGCTTATTCCGGCGTCGTTGACTGGGCAAAAATGCGTGAAATTGCCGACAGCATTGGCGCGTACCTGTTTGTTGATATGGCGCACGTCGCGGGTCTTATCGCCGCAGACGTTTATCCGAACCCGGTTCCGCATGCTCACGTTGTGACCACCACCACGCACAAAACCCTGGCGGGTCCGCGCGGCGGCCTGATCCTGGCGAAAGGCGGCGACGAAGAATTGTACAAAAAACTGAACTCTGCCGTTTTCCCTAGTGCTCAGGGTGGCCCGCTGATGCATGTGATCGCCGGTAAAGCGGTGGCGCTGAAAGAAGCGATGGAACCGGAGTTCAAAGTCTACCAGCAGCAGGTTGCCAAAAACGCCAAAGCGATGGTGGAAGTGTTCCTGAACCGTGGCTACAAAGTGGTTTCCGGCGGTACGGAGAACCACCTGTTCCTGCTGGATCTGGTGGACAAAAACCTGACCGGTAAAGAAGCTGACGCCGCGCTGGGTCGTGCCAACATCACCGTTAACAAAAACAGCGTGCCGAACGATCCGAAGAGCCCGTTTGTTACTTCCGGTATCCGTATCGGTTCTCCGGCCATTACGCGTCGCGGCTTTAAAGAAGCAGAAGCCAAAGAGCTGGCTGGCTGGATGTGCGATGTGCTGGACAACATCAACGATGAAGCGGTTATCGAGCGCATCAAAGGCAAAGTGCTGGACATCTGCGCACGCTTCCCGGTTTACGCGTAAGCGATACGCCAGGCATCGTGAAAAAGGCTTCCTGCGGGAAGCCTTTTTTATTTCCGGGTCACGCCGTGCGGGCGAATCCAGGCGTGACTTTGATACCCGGTTATATGAATAATTTTAATACCGCGCCGGTGGTTTTCGTTCGACAAGCGAGTCTCCTTTCATCGCTGGGTGTCGGACTTATACTCAGAGCGCGTTTAGCTGTGATTCGACGTACAGATAGCCGATCCCCATCAACTGTTGCGAACGACTGAGTGTGCCAAAGCCGATCCGGGTGGACCTTGCCTGCGGGTTATCGCCATGATCAAAGGGATTAAACCCCGTTTGCTGCACCAGCGTATTCAGCCAGCTTTCGCCAAAGGCGCAACTGCGGCCATAAATCCAGATTTGGTTAATGTTAAGGATATTCAGAAAGTTATATAAACTCAGGCCAATCGCGCTGGCGGCGTGTTCCACCCAGGCCTGGATGCGGACATCGCCCTGTTGCCAGGCGGTAATCAGTTGATCGATGGTGATAGTTTCTGGGTCGCAATCCGCCGTGGGCTGCGTTTTCATCCACCGTCGGGCCTGTTTTTTAAGCGCGCTGAGCGAGGACACGGTTTCCAGACAGCCATAGCGGCCGCAATCACAGGCTACCCCGTCCGGGTTGACGATGGTATGTCCGATCTGACCGCTGCCATACAAACTGCCGCGCCAGATGTTGTCGTTGATGACAAAGGAGGAACCAATCCCGTAATCGACGTTAATGACGCAGAAATCGCGGTTTGCCGCCGGGTTTTGCCACTTCTCCGCCAGCGCCAGCATCACGCAGTCATTGTCTAACCGCACCTGTACGCCGAGCATCTCTTCCAGCAAATATTTAATCTCAACCGGGGTTTTCCACGGTGCCTGCGGCATGGTTTTTGACGCCCCGGTAATGGGATCGACCTGACCGTGAACGCCTAATGCCAGATTGATGGTCACGTCGGGATAGCGCTGACGATATTCCCGCCAGTGCGCGGCAAGCGCGGTCAGCAAGGCTTTTGGCGAACCGGCATTGATCTCCGCATGGCGCCAGTCGCCCACGGCGACCAGACGCGCATCTGCCAGCTGGCTGGTGATGCTGGTGGGCGTCACGTTCATGCACAGCGTCCAGTCTCCCTGTTCGGGCAGATGATAGCTGCCGCTACTCAGCCCTCGTTGGCTTAACGTCTCCCGGGAATGGCAAATTCTTCCCTCATCGATCAACTCCTCCAGAATATTGCTGACCGCCGGAATCGACAGGCCGCTGAGCTGCGCCAGCCGGGATTTACTGAGCTGTTTTTCACGCCACAGGTGCGACAGAAAGATCTGCTTGTTGGCTTGCCTGACCCGGGCGTTATTGAACCCTGTACGCTGCATACACTTAACTCCCTTAACTATATTGCGTGAGCATTGCGTATTTTAACGCCAGTTATCTGCCACAGAATAGCAGCAAGGTGAAATTTTACTTTTGTTTGTTTAGTGGAGAATGACATGTACGGTTCAGTTAAGGTCTGGCAGGAAACACTCTCACTCCCTACGTGGACAACCGGCGAAGAAGATCCGAACCCGATGTTCCTGGAAAAGCGGGTTTATCAGGGGTCTTCAGGCGCGGTTTATCCTTATGGCGTCATCGATACGCTGACCGGTGAACGTGAAATGCGCGAGTATCAGGCAGTCTGGATGGAGAATGATTTTATTCGCATCATGCTGTTGCCGGAGCTGGGCGGACGTATTCATCGCGCGTATGACAAAGTGCAGCAGCGTGATTTTGTTTACTACAACGAAGTGGTGAAACCCGCGCTGGTCGGGCTGCTGGGGCCGTGGATCTCCGGTGGGATTGAATTTAACTGGCCGCAGCATCACCGTCCAACCACATTTATGCCAGTGGATTTTACCTGTCAGCAGGGCGAACACGGAGAACAAACCGTGTGGATGGGGGAAGTGGAACCTATGCGCGGCTTGCAGGTGATGACCGGATTTACGCTGTACCCCGATCGGGCATTAATTGAAATCACCGGAAAAGTCTTTAACGGCAACGCTACGCCGCGCCATTTTTTGTGGTGGGCGAACCCGGCGGTGAAAGGCGGAGACGACCACCAGAGCGTCTTCCCGCCGGACGTTACTGCCGTATATGACCACGGTAAACGGGATGTCTCCGCCTTTCCGATCGCGACGGGTACTTATTACAAAGTGGACTACTCTGCCGGCGTGGATATCTCGCGTTATAAAAATGTGCCGGTGCCGACCTCTTATATGGCTGAAAAGTCAGATTATGATTTTGTCGGCGCCTGGCATCATGGCGAACGAGGGGGACTGCTGCATGTGGCCGACCACCATATTTCGCCGGGTAAAAAACAGTGGACGTGGGGATACGGTGATTTCGGCGTGGCCTGGGATCGCAACCTGACCGATGACAACGGCCCGTACATTGAACTCATGACCGGGGTCTTCACCGACAACCAGCCTGATTTTACCTGGCTTGCGCCGTATGAAGAGAAAGTCTTCGTGCAAAATTTCCTGCCCTACAGTGAACTGGGCATGGTGCAAAATGCCAGTACGCAGCTTGCGCTGCGCCTTGAGCGAGAAGGGAACCAGCTTTCATCCGGCGTTTATGCCGTTGCGCCGCTACATGACGTTCAGGTAACGCTTTGTGCTCAGGGGCAACCATTCTTTGAAAAAACACTCACGCTGGAACCCGGTCAAAGCTGGCGCGCCGATCTTTCTGACGCGGGCCACGCGCGGGTGAAAATGACCGTTGCCCGTCGTGATGGCGTCACACTGCTGGCGTATGAGGAGCATATCGCGGAGGACTTGCCGTTGCCGAAAGCGGCCTGCGCGCCCGAACTGCCAGAGGCGCTGTCCTGTACTGATGAGCTCTATTTTATTGGTCAGCATCTGGAGCAGTACAACCATGCCAGCCGCTATGCAGAAGAGTATTACCAGCGAGCGCTGGACGTGGACCCGCATGACTATCGCAACAATGTCGCGCTGGGCACGCTGGCGCTGAATCGTGCGGACTGGGCGCAGGCAGAGCGCTGTGCGCAGTCTGCCTTACAGCGGGCGCATAAGCTCAATAAAAATCCGCGTGATGGGGAAGCGAGTATGCTGCTGGCCGCCGCGCTGGAACGCCAGGGCAAGGACGACCTCGCCCGTGAGCACTACTACAAAGCCAGCTGGAGCGGCAACTGTCGTGACGCGGCCTTCTGGTCGCTGGCGCGAATCGCCATGAAGCGGAATGATTACGCCGATGCGCTGGAGAAAGTGAATCTGAGTTTGCGCTTTAATGGCAGCAATAATCTGGCGATGGGGCTGAAAGCACTGGCTCTGGCCGGACTCGGGCGCACAACCGAAGCGCTGGCGTATATTTCACAGCAGCTTATTGAGTACCCGCTGAGTTACACCCTGCATTATGCGCGCTGGGCTATCCGTCAGGATGAGGCGGCGAAAGAGGCGCTTATCGCCATTACCGGGCGCCGTGGCGCCAACGCCTGCGAGCTGGCGGGCTGGCTGGTCTCTTGTGGGCAAAAAGAGGCCGCCCGCGCGGTGCTGACGCTGCTCGACAGCCAGGAGACGCTGCCCATGCTGTGGCGCGCGTCGCTGAGTGATGATCCGCAACCGTTTATTGCGCTGGCTCGCGACTGTTTGCACAACCGCGTTCGTTTTCCCAACACGCTCGACGAAGTGCAAATGCTGCAAACGCTGTCGGATTGCGCCTTCGCTCGCTATCTGCTGGGTTGTTTCTGGTACAGCAAGCGTTGTTATGAAGAGGCGGTGAATTGCTGGCAGTTTACGCTGGAGCAGGAACCGAATTTCGCGCCGGCGCATCGGCTGCTGGGGATTTACGCCTGGAACAAACAGCACGATGCGCAGAAAGCGCTGAAATACCTGTCTCAGGCGGTTGCGCTGGAGCCGAAGAATGCCCGCTTCCTGTTTGAGCTGGATTATCTGAACAAACTGATGGCAGCGCCAGCCGAGGCGCGTTTACAACGGCTGGAGGCCAGCAAAGAGATTGTTTTCCATCGCGACGATCTGACCGTGGAATTGCTTAGCGTATGGAATAGCCTCGGTCGCTACGAAGCGGCCGCCGGGGTGTTGCGCGAACGTGTTTTTCACCCCTGGGAAGGCGGGGAGGGCAAAGCCACCGGGCAATATTTACTGAATCAGATCCATCAGGCGCTGGAGGTTATTCGCCGTGGCGAGCTGCAAAACGCCACCGTTTTGCTTCAGCAGGCGTTGCACTATCCGCACAATCTCGGCGAGGGGCGTTTACCGGGACAAACGGATAATGACATCTGGTATTTGCTGGGCTATTGCGCGCGCCAGCAAGGTCATCATGATGAGGCGCAGCGCTATTTCACCCGCGCGACTCGCGGAGGCAGCTCGCTGGACGCGGGACGTTACTACAATGACCAGCCGGTGGATTATCTCTTCTGGCAGGGGATGGCGCTGAAAGCGTCAGGTGACTGCACTGAAGCGAACCTTCTTTTCCAGAGTTTCCTGCAATGGGTGGAGACGCAGCGTGACAAGGTTCCCGACGTCGATTTCTTCGCCGTATCGTTACCGGATCTGGTCGTGCTGGATACACCCGCGCAGGAGAAACACCAGCAGCACTGCCTGTTCATTACCGCGCTGGGCCATCTGGGGCTGGGCGATATCCCGGCGTGCCAGCAGGCGCTAAACGCGCTCCTGCAACGCAATCCGACGCATGACAAGGCGCAGCTGCTGCGCCATGCGCTCAACGTACCGTTATTTCAATAGACCCTGAACAGGTGGAGGCGACTCCACCTGAAACCTGCTGTTCCCTGCGTTTCCCTGAAAGAGGAATCATAATGAATAACACGCAGACACATTTAAGAATCGGTTATGTCTGGACTATCTGTCTGGTTGCCGCCTGCGGCGGCTTGCTGTTTGGCTATGACTGGGTGGTGATTGGCGGCGCCAAACCGTTCTACGAAGCCTATTTTTCAATTACCGATCCCGCGCAGTCCGGCTGGGCGATGAGTTCAGCGCTGGTCGGCTGTATCTTTGGCGCACTGATGTCCGGCTGGTGCGCTGATAAATTTGGGCGAAAAATGCCGCTGATTCTGGCCGCGATCCTGTTCAGCGCATCGTCCTGGGGAACCGCTGTCGCCAGCAATTTCGATATGTTTGTGATTTACCGTATCGTTGGCGGCGTAGGAATCGGCCTGGCGTCCGCCCTTAGTCCGCTGTACATCGCGGAAGTCAGCCCGGCGGAAAAGCGTGGCCGTTTTGTGGCGGTCAACCAACTCACGATCGTGATCGGCGTACTGGCGGCCCAGCTCATTAATCTGATGATTGCTGAACCGGTGGCGACCGACGCGACCCGGCAGGCGATTGTTGAAAGCTGGAATGGGCAGATGGGCTGGCGCTGGATGTTCGGCGCGGAACTGGTGCCTGCGCTGGCGTTTCTGGTTCTGATGTTCTTTGTGCCGGAATCACCGCGCTGGCTGGTCAAAGCGGGCAAACCTGAACGCGCCCGCGCCATGCTGCAACGGATTGGCTCAGCGGAGTATGCCGGGCAGACGTTGCGGGAAATAGAACATACTCTGCTGAAAGACAACCACAAAGTGGCCTGGTCAACGCTGTTGCAGCCGCAGATTAAACCGATTGTCATCATTGGTATGGTGCTGGCCGTCTTCCAGCAATGGTGCGGGATCAATGTGATCTTCAACTATGCGCAGGAGATCTTCGCTTCCGCAGGGTTTGATATCAACGGAACGTTAAAATCCATTGTCGCCACAGGGATCATTAACCTCGTCTTCACCCTCGCAGCGCTGCCGCTGGTCGATAAAATTGGTCGCCGAAAACTGATGCTGTTTGGCGCTTCAGGACTCACGGTGATTTATGTACTGATTGCCGCCGCTTACGGGATGGGGATTATGGGCTGGCCGGTTCTGGTGCTGGTGCTGGCGGCTATTGCGATTTACGCCCTGACGCTGGCGCCTGTCACCTGGGTTCTGTTGTCGGAAATCTTCCCGAACCGCGTCCGTGGTCTGGCGATGTCGCTGGGGACGCTGGCGCTCTGGATTGCCTGCTTCCTGCTGACCTACACGTTCCCGCTGCTTAATGCGGGGCTGGGAGCGGCGGGCAGTTTCCTGCTTTACGGCGTTATCTGCGCGATGGGGTATTTCTACGTGCTGCGCAATGTGCCTGAAACGAAAGGCGTGACGCTGGAGGCGCTGGAAGAGCAACTGGCGACGCGGCATGTGAAATCCAGCCCGTCAGCTCAACAGCGAAGCGCACGGTAATGGACGATACGCTGACATTACAAAACACGCATCTGCGGATGCGTGTTGATCCACAGGGCGGCAGATTGTTGAGTTTATTTTCATTAGCACATCAGCAGGCCGTTTTACGTGAAGGATGCGGCGTAAAACCCGGCGAATGCGGCCTGTTCCCCATGCTGCCGGTCGCTAATCGCGTTGCCGAAAACCGTTTTTTGTTCCGGGGAGAGGTGGTGAATCTTCCCCGGCATGAGGAGGATGCCGTTTTCTTTCTGCACGGTGACGGCTGGCTCAGGCGCTGGGATACGATTGCCGTTCATGAGGACGCCTGTCATCTGCGTTCAGGTCGTCAAATGGCGTGCGGTTATGATTATGTCGCAGATCTTCACTATCAGCTGGACGCCGCTGTGCTTCATGCCTCGCTGACGATAACGCACCGGGGAGAACGACCGATGCTTTATGGTTGCGGATTCCACCCGTACTTTGCTTTTGATCGTCACAGTACCGTGCAGTTTGCCGCCAGCGGTTACTGGCCGGAAGGTAAGCAGCATCTGCCGCAGGAATGGCAAAGCGATATTCCCCGGCAGGCGGATTTTTCCGGCGCGCAATATGGCGAGGATGCGTGGCTTAACGTAGGGTATTCCGGCTGGAGCGGGCGGGCGATTGTGCAGCGTGATGTGATGAAGGTCACGCTTCTATCGCAAACGCCCTGGCTTATGCTATTCAGAATGCAAGGGGAGTCATTCTTGTGTCTGGAACCGCAGTCGCATCCGGTAAATGCCCACAACATGCCGGGGCAACCGGGACTCCAGGCTTTAGCTCAGGGAGACCAGTGCCATTTCGCGATGCAAATCGCTGTTGTTTAGGCCAAAAAAGATGTTATTCGCCTGTTAATGCTCTCTTGCGCCAGCCTGCATTTATCGCCAGACTATCGCCTCCATACGGGAGGGAATCATGGTTTTGCACTCCACGCGCTGGCTGGCGCTCGGTTATTTTACCTACTTCTTTAGCTACGGTATTTTTCTGCCATTCTGGAGCGTCTGGCTTAAAGGCCTGGGACTGACGCCGGAAACCATCGGTCTCCTGCTGGGGGCGGGGCTGGTGGCGCGTTTCCTCGGTAGCCTGTTGATTGCGCCACGGGTGAGCGATCCTTCCCGCTTGATTTCTGCGTTACGCCTTCTGGCGCTGCTGACGCTGGTGTTTGCCCTCGCATTCTGGGCAGGGACGCACGTTGCGTGGCTGATGGTGGTGATGATCGGTTTTAACCTCTTCTTCTCGCCGCTGGTGCCGCTCACCGATGCGCTGGCCAATACCTGGCAAAAACAGTTAACGATGGACTATGGCCGGGTGCGTTTGTGGGGGTCTATTGCGTTTGTGATCGGCTCGGCGTTGACCGGGAAACTGGTGAGCCTCTTTGATTATCAGGCGATTCTGGGGCTATTGACGCTTGGGGTGGCCTCGATGCTGTTAGGTATGCTGCTGCGACCGAGCGTATTACCGCAGGGGGAAAGTCGTCATCAGGAGAGCGCGGGCTGGCCTGCCTGGCGTACGCTCGTCGTCCAGAGCTGGCGCTTTCTCGCCTGCGTGTGCCTGCTGCAAGGCGCGCATGCCGCTTATTACGGCTTCAGCGCGATTTACTGGCAGGGGGCGGGCTATTCCGCCTCGGCAGTGGGGTATTTGTGGTCGCTGGGCGTGGTGGCGGAAGTGGTTATTTTTGCGCTGAGCAACAAACTGTTCCGCCGTTTTAGCGCTCGCGATCTGCTATTGCTCTCCGCCGTATGCGGTGTCATCCGCTGGGGATTAATGGGCTGGAGCACCGCGCTGCCGTGGTTGATAGCGATCCAGATTCTGCATTGCGGCACCTTTACCGTTTGCCATCTGGCCGCGATGCGTTATATCGCCGCTCGCCAGGGAAGCGAAGTGATTCGTCTACAGGCGGTCTATTCTGCCGTGGCGATGGGCGGCAGCATCGCCATCATGACCGTATTCGCCGGATTCCTGTATCAGCATTTAGGGAACGGCGTATTCTGGGTGATGGCATTGGTGGCGTTGCCTGCTATTTTCTTACGGCCTAACGTCGCCGCGTCATCATGATTCCAGTATTTTGCGGATCTGCTGCTGTTGGTGTGCGGTAAGCGACAGGTCCGCATGAATCAACGGCGGCGAAAAGAGCGGCAGCGGTGTGGCATACGGGGTGACAATCAGCGCCACGCCGCGCGGCGAACCTTCTTTCTGGAAGGCCTGCGTCGGCACATGCTTAATATTGAGCGGCAGGAGCGTCAGTTCTCGTAATTGCTGCTCAATATGTGCCTCCAGTTCGCCGTTATTGCCTGTTAGTAACACGATCTGCTTTTCGTGCAGGTCGTTCTCCTGCATCAGCCATGCGCCAAAAATCACCGCGACCAGTCCTGTCTCTTCATCAGAGAAACGCACACCGTATTCGCTTTCAAACCCGGCGAGGGCGTCACGCGTGGTGCGCACCAGCCGAGGGTAGAGGCGACTGAACTCTTCCGGCAGCGTGTTATCAATACCAATGGCGAATAAACTTCTGCTCAGCGCCTGGGCAAGGTGCACATAGAGTTGGTCGTTAAGTCCTTGTTCGTCGCTGAAGCGTACCTGCCCCATTTCCCGAAAGCGCAACACCAGCCGGGCGACAGCCAGGCGCAGGCGGCGATCCTGCTGATGGTTGTCGTGGATAGGGTCGGGGATGCGAATCATGGAAAACAGTAAAGCCATAAACAGCGTTTCGTCGGGCGGCGCGTTTTGCATGACGCGGCGTTGCCAGTGACGGCCAATCTCCAGCGCGAGCGGGTATTCGGCGCAGGACTGCGCCCACTGTTTCTGTAGCGGATTAAACGCCGGTGCGATGCCCGCATGATGCTGTAGCAGGCAATATTGTAAAAACAGCCGCAGAAACTGCACATCCCGGCATTCAAACGGTTTTTGCAGCCGCCGCGAGCAAAGGTTGATCAGCGCATGCAGATTGGTATCGTCATACAACGTACGCGCGATCCCTCTCCGTTTAAGCTCGGTTTTTAATGCCGGCGTAAACTGTTGCGTAATGAAGGTCGGGCATATGCGTAAGCCGCGTCTGAGCCAGTGTAAAAGGCACAAACGTTGGTTGAGCGCAGCCCCCTCGATTCGGTAGCGTCCGTTCTGACCCGTTGTGATGGCGAGTCGATGATAGCGCTGGATCTCCAGGCCTGTTTCGGTGATATCCTCACGGGCAATTTCATCATCGACGCCATTGAGCGCGCTGAATGTTTCCGTGGTGGCGATTTGCCCCGGCTGGAAAAGCGTCAGTAAAACCTGGCAGCGGCGCTGGGGAGCAGAAAGTACAGACGGCGGAGTAAGCGTTGGCATCATCTGTCTGGTCTCCCGTTAGTTTGTTTGATAAGGATAGCTAAAGTTTGTGCGTGGAAATGGTTATAAGAGGGCTTTACGCCAGGAATGCTGGCGAGCATCACAGAATTTTTAACGTGAGGAACAGATGCAATTAGTTAAACGCAGCGCTTTAACACTCTTTCTCGCTGTTTTATCTTTCACAGCGCAGGCGCACCCTCATAGCTTTATTCGATTGCAGACGCAGCTGGTGAGTGAAAACGATCGGTTTGTGGCGCTAAAAATGCGCTGGACGATGGATGAAATCACCTCCGCAGACCTGCTTTATGACGCGGGAGACGCGAAGCCCGGTTCGGAGATCTGGAAAAAGCTGGCGGCGGAAGTGATGGCGAACGTGCTCGGCCAGCACTACTTCACCGAAGTGTGGCACAACGGACAAAAGGTTAAGTTTAAAAATCGCCCGACGGAATACGGAATGGAACGGGAAGCGCACCAGGCGGTGTTGACGTTTGTCCTGCCGTTGGCTGAACCGCAGCCGCTGAGCGGCCAGACTTATACTTTCTCGACCTTCGATCCCACATACTATGTGGATATGAGCTACGCCAACGATCGGGACGCCTCGTTGCCGCAGGCGTTAAGCACACAATGCAGCATGAGCGTACATACGCCGACGCCGAGTGAAGAGACGCTCAGTTTTGCGCAGTCGCTGGATAAAGAAGACGCGCCGCCGGAGGATATGGATTTGGGTAAACAGTTCGCGCAGAAGGTAACGGTGCAATGTCAGTAATCTCCCAACAACGCCCGCGCTCCCGACGCTGGCTGCCGCTGTGGCCGCTGGCGGTATTTCTGTTGCTGGCCATCGCGGGCGGGCTGTGGTTATGGCAGGCCTGGCCGCAGGTGATGGTGAAAAGCATTGTCTGGCAGCGGGAAGTGAATCAGCAGATGAGCGCCTTATTAAAAGCGGTGGCGGCGAATCCGGCGCAGGCGGGCGGTTCGCTGCTGTTGTTTAGCTTTCTGTATGGCGTACTCCATGCGCTGGGGCCGGGTCATGGAAAAGTGGTGATTACCACATGGCTGGCGACGCATCCATCAAAGCTGAAATCAAGCATCGGCCTGACGCTGGCCTCATCGTTATTGCAGGGGCTGGTGGCCATTGCGCTGGTGGTTGTGGTGCTGGCGGTATTACAGCTTCCGGCGAGGCAGTTACACCTGAGCAGCTTCTGGCTGGAGAAGGGCAGTTATGCGTTAGTCGGCGTGCTGGGAATATTGCTTTGCTGGCGGGCGCTAAAGACGCTTCGCGCGCTGCTGCGCAAGCCGAAATTTATCTCATTTACGCCGCATCATGTTCACCACGAACATTGCGGCTGTGGGCATCAGCATCTGCCGAACCCAGAGCAACTCAGGAATGGCGATGACTGGCGCGCGCGGCTGATGATTATTCTGTCGATGGGGATGCGCCCCTGTTCCGGCGCGATTATGGTGCTGCTGTTCAGTAAAGTTATTGGCGTCTTTAGTTGGGGAATGGCGTCGGCGCTGGCGATGGCGGCGGGAACTTCGCTGACCATTACCTCTCTGGCGTTGCTGGTCCACAGTTTCCGCACGCTGGCGGTAAAATTAAGCGGCAATAAAACGCCGGTATTGTGGCGGCAAGTGGGATGGACAACGCTGGCGTTAGCCGGTGGCGTGATTTTGGTTGTGGCGGCGGTGGTGATGTGGATGAGTGCGGTGCCGGTGGGCAGGGGATTAAGACCGTTTTAGCACAGTTGTAGGATGAATGCCTGATGGCGCTTCGCTTATCAGGCCTACGGGAAACTCCCCTGGTAGGCCGGATAAGGCGCTAGCCGTCATCCGGCATCAAACGATTAGCGCTTCAGCGCATCGCTCAATTCGTCGCGCATGCTTGCCAGCATCGCTTTAACCACGCGCGGGTTACCGGCCACGATGTTACCGGTCGTCATGTAGTTATGGCCGCCGGTAAAGTCGCTGACGATACCGCCCGCTTCACGCACCAGCAGTTCGCCACCGGCGAAATCCCACGGACGCAGACCGATCTCAAAGAAACCGTCAACGCGACCCGCAGCCACATACGCCAGATCCAGCGCAGCAGAACCGGTGCGACGGAAGTCAGCGCATTCGGTGAACAGTTTGCTAACGATATTGATGTAGGTGGTCGCATACTGTTTGGCTTTGAACGGGAAACCGGTCGCCAGGATGGTGCCATCCAGGTCGCGCGCGGTGCTGCCGCGCAGACGGTAACCGTTCAGCTGTGCGCCCTGACCGCGAGTGGCGGTGAACAGTTCGTTACGCATAGGATCGTAAACTACCGCAACTTCAGTACGGCCTTTGATGCGTACGGCGATAGATACCGCGAAGTGCGGCAGACGTTTGATAAAGTTGGTGGTGCCATCCAGTGGATCGATAACCCATTGAACATCCTGATCGGTACCTTCATGTTCACCGCTTTCTTCGGTAATGATGGTGTGCTGTGGGTAAGATTTGCGGATCGTTTCGATAATAATCGCTTCGGCGGCTTTATCGACGTTGGTCACAAAATCATTGCTGCCTTTCTGGCTGGTTTCTACTGAGTCAGGCGTTTCGTAGTGTTTGGCAATTACATTACCCGCCTTGCGCGCTGCGCGCACGGCGATGGTCAGCATCGGATGCATCGGTCTCTCTCACTGGATGTTAAAGAACGGGAAAACGGCGCAGAGTATAGCAGCGAGTTCGGAATATGTCTCCGTTTTATGATAATATGCCCGAATAATCTTTAGCCGAAGAAAGACAATGCTGCAAAATATTCGAATTGTGCTGGTGGAAACCTCTCACACCGGCAATATGGGTTCTGTTGCCCGCGCCATGAAAACAATGGGTTTAACAAACCTGTGGCTGGTCAATCCGTTGGTCAAGCCGGACTCCCAGGCTATCGCGCTGGCGGCTGGCGCCAGCGATGTGATCGGCAATGCGCAGATCGTCGATACGCTCGATGACGCGCTGGCAGGGTGTAGCCTGGTGGTCGGCACCAGTGCGCGTTCCCGCACGCTGCCGTGGCCGATGCTGGACCCGCGCGAATGCGGTCTGAAAAGCGTGGCGGAAGCCGCGAATACGCCGGTTGCGCTGGTCTTTGGCCGCGAGCGCGTTGGTCTGACCAACGACGAACTGCAAAAATGCCATTACCATGTGGCGATTGCCGCAAACCCGGAATACAGCTCGCTCAACCTGGCGATGGCGGTACAGGTGATCGCCTACGAAGTGCGTATGGCCTGGCTGGCAACGCAGGAAAACGACGAGACGGCGGAACATGAAGAGACGCCATATCCGCTGGTGGACGACCTGGAACGTTTTTACGGCCATCTGGAGCAGACGCTGCTTTCAACCGGCTTTATCCGTGAAGGCCATCCGGGGCAGGTCATGAACAAACTGCGTCGTCTGTTTACGCGCGCGCGCCCGGAAAGCCAGGAACTGAATATCCTGCGCGGCATTCTTGCTTCTATTGAGCAGCAGAATAAAGGCAAGTAAGCGTGTTGATGCCGGATGGCTGCACGATTTGCAGGCCGAATATTGTAGGCCGGATAAGCGAAGCGCCATCCGGCAAACAGAAACGGCACTGAAGGTTAAATACCTGACTAAATTAGTCAAGTAAATAGTTGACTGATTTAGTCGGGAATGTCAGACTTGACCCTGCTATGCAATACCCCCATTTTACAATAAAAAACCCCGGGCAGGGGCGAGTTTGAGGTTAAGTAAGACATGAGACTGACATCTAAAGGGCGTTATGCCGTGACCGCAATGTTGGACGTTGCGCTCAACTCCGAAGCGGGCCCGGTACCGTTGGCTGATATTTCTGAACGTCAGGGAATTTCCCTTTCTTATCTGGAACAGCTGTTTTCACGTTTGCGTAAAAATGGTCTGGTTTCCAGCGTACGTGGTCCAGGCGGTGGTTATCTGTTGGGTAAAGACGCAGGTAGCATCGCGGTTGGCGAAGTGATTAGCGCTGTTGACGAGTCGGTAGATGCGACCCGTTGTCAGGGCAAAGGCGGCTGTCAGGGCGGCGATAAATGCCTGACGCATGCGCTGTGGCGTGATTTGAGTGACCGTCTGACCGGTTTCCTCAACAACATTACCTTAGGCGAACTGGTGAATAACCAGGAAGTTCTGGATGTGTCTGATCGTCAGCACACCCATGACGCGCCACGTAGCACCCGCACGCAAGACGCAATCGACGTCAAACTGCGCGCGTAATTTACCCGCCCTGTTTCGGGGCGCTGCTGCGTTGGCCGTGCTTGTTCACCTCAGTCACTTACTTATGTAAGCGCCTGGGCTTCACAAGCTTGTCGCCTTGCTGCACCGCAAAACAGTTAGGGTAAAAAATTATAATAGATTTCAGAATCAGGCCGGGGCGCTTACTCGCCCCGTGTACTCGGTCGTACATCCAGCCGGTTGCCTGATTCCTTGCATTGAAGCGATGTACGGAGTTTATAGAGCAATGAAATTACCGATCTATCTCGATTACTCCGCAACCACGCCGGTGGACCCGCGTGTTGCCGAGAAAATGATGCAGTTTTTGACCCTGGACGGAACCTTTGGTAACCCGGCCTCTCGTTCACACCGTTTCGGCTGGCAAGCTGAAGAAGCGGTAGATATCGCCCGCAACCAGATCGCAGAACTGGTTGGCGCCGATCCGCGTGAAATCGTCTTTACCTCCGGTGCGACTGAATCCGACAACCTGGCGATTAAAGGTGCGGCCAACTTTTATCAGAAAAAAGGCAAGCACATCATCACCAGCAAAACCGAGCATAAAGCTGTGCTGGATACCTGCCGTCAGCTTGAGCGCGAAGGGTTTGAGGTTACTTACCTGGCGCCGCAGAGCAACGGCATTATCGATCTGAAAGAACTCGAAGCGGCGATGCGCGATGACACCATTCTTGTGTCCATCATGCACGTTAACAACGAAATCGGCGTGGTGCAGGATATCGCGACCATCGGCGAAATGTGCCGTGCGCGTGGCATTATATACCACGTTGACGCCACCCAGAGCGTGGGCAAACTGCCTATCGACCTGAGCCAGCTGAAAGTGGACCTGATGTCCTTCTCCGGCCACAAAATCTATGGCCCGAAAGGGATTGGCGCGCTGTATGTGCGTCGTAAACCGCGTATTCGTATCGAAGCGCAGATGCACGGCGGCGGTCACGAGCGCGGTATGCGTTCCGGTACGCTGCCTGTACACCAGATCGTCGGTATGGGCGAAGCTTACCGTATCGCGAAAGAAGAGATGGAAACCGAGATGGCGCGTCTGCGCACGCTGCGTAACCGTCTGTGGAACGGCATCAACGATATCGAAGAAGTTTACCTGAACGGTGACCTGGAACAGGGCGCGCCGAACATTCTCAACGTCAGCTTTAACTACGTTGAAGGCGAATCCCTGATTATGGCGCTGAAAGATCTGGCGGTGTCTTCAGGTTCCGCCTGTACGTCTGCAAGTCTGGAACCGTCCTATGTGCTGCGCGCACTGGGCATGAATGACGAGCTGGCGCATAGCTCTATCCGTTTCTCTTTAGGTCGTTTCACTACTGAAGAAGAGATCGACTACACCATTGAGCTGGTGCGCAAATCCATCGGTCGTCTGCGTGACCTTTCCCCGCTGTGGGAAATGTTCAAACAGGGCGTGGATTTGAACAGCATCGAATGGGCTCATCATTAATCGGTATCGGAATCAGGAGAATTTATAATGGCTTACAGCGAAAAAGTAATCGATCATTACGAGAATCCACGCAACGTGGGTTCCTTTGACAACAGCGACGAAAACGTAGGCAGCGGTATGGTGGGTGCACCGGCTTGCGGCGACGTGATGAAGTTGCAGATTAAAGTCAACAATGAAGGTATCATTGAAGACGCGCGTTTCAAGACTTACGGCTGCGGTTCCGCTATCGCGTCCAGCTCCCTGGTCACCGAATGGGTGAAAGGGAAGTCTCTGGACGAAGCGCAGGCGATTAAAAATACCGATATCGCAGACGAGCTTGAACTGCCTCCGGTGAAAATTCACTGCTCCATTCTGGCAGAAGACGCAATTAAAGCCGCTATTGCGGATTACAAAAGCAAACGTGAAGCAAAATAAGAAGAGTTGAGGTTGTTATGTCGATTACACTTAGCGACAGTGCTGCAGCGCGAGTAAATACCTTTCTGGCAAACCGTGGTAAAGGGTTTGGCCTGCGCCTGGGGGTGAGAACCTCCGGCTGTTCAGGTATGGCTTATGTACTGGAATTTGTTGATGAACCGGCGGCAGAAGACACCGTGTTTGAAGACAAAGGCGTAAAAGTCGTGATCGACGGTAAGAGCCTGCAATTTCTGGACGGTACGCAGTTAGACTTCGTAAAAGAAGGTCTGAACGAAGGGTTTAAATTCACCAACCCGAACGTAAAAGACGAGTGTGGTTGCGGCGAAAGCTTCAACGTGTAACGTGCTTACCGATAACCCCACCGTGGTCACCTGCGCGTGGGGTTTGTTTTACCTGACTCCCTGAAACATCAGAGAGTCGATGCCCTGAGAATGTTATGGACTACTTCACCCTCTTTGGCTTGTCAGCCCACTATCAACTCGATATCCAGGCGCTGAGCCTCCGTTTTCAGGATCTTCAACGTCAGTATCATCCTGATAAATTCGCCAGCGGTACGCAGGCTGAGCAACTCGCCGCCGTACAACACTCCGCGACCATTAATCAGGCCTGGCAAACGCTGCGTCACCCTTTGACGCGCGCCGAATATTTACTGTCACTACACGGCTTTGATCTGGCCAGCGAGCAGCATACGGTGCGCGATACCGCGTTTTTGATGGAACAGCTGGAACTGCGTGAAGAGCTTGATGAAATAGAACAGGCAAAGGACGAAGCGCGACTGGAAAGTTTCATCAAGCGCGTGAAAACAATGTTTGATACCCGCCATCAGCTGATGGTGGAACAGTTGGACAACGAGACGTGGGATGTGGCGGCGGACACCGTGCGTAAACTGCGTTTTCTCGATAAACTGCGAAGCAGCGCCGAACAACTCGAAGAAAAGCTGCTCGATTTTTAATTCCCGGAAGCGAATATGGCCTTATTACAAATTAGTGAGCCTGGTCTGAGCGCTGCGCCGCACCAGCGTCGTCTGGCGGCAGGCATCGATTTAGGTACTACCAACTCATTGGTTGCGACCGTTCGCAGCGGCCAGGCAGAAACGCTGGCCGATCACGACGGTCGCCATCTGTTGCCGTCAGTCGTTCACTATCAGCAGCAGGGCCACACGGTCGGTTACGCGGCGCGCGCGAACGCGGCGCAGGACACGGCTAACACCATCAGCTCGGTAAAACGCATGATGGGCCGCTCGCTGGCGGATATTCAGACGCGCTATCCCCATCTGCCGTATCAGTTCCAGACC
The DNA here is from genome assembly GCF_030333435.1 of Citrobacter sp. CK191. NCBI lineage: Bacteria > Pseudomonadati > Pseudomonadota > Gammaproteobacteria > Enterobacterales > Enterobacteriaceae > Citrobacter > Citrobacter sp. CK191. The sequence continues at coordinate 58,188 of NZ_JAOWFX010000029.1, forward strand.
AGTGAAAATGGTCTGCCGATGATTGAAACGGCGGCAGGTCTGCTCAACCCGGTACGTATTTCTGCCGATATCCTGAAAGCGCTGGCGGCGCGGGCGACGGAAGCGTTGTCGGGCGAGCTGGATGGCGTGGTCATTACCGTGCCCGCTTACTTTGACGATGCACAGCGCCAGGGAACGAAAGACGCGGCGCGTCTGGCGGGGCTGCACGTCTTGCGTCTGCTCAATGAACCTACGGCGGCGGCGATCGCCTACGGTCTGGACTCCGGCAAAGAAGGCGTTATCGCGGTTTACGACCTCGGCGGCGGCACCTTCGATATCTCTATTTTGCGCCTGAGTCGCGGCGTGTTTGAAGTGCTGGCGACCGGCGGTGATTCCGCGCTCGGCGGCGACGACTTCGACCATCTGCTGGCCGATTACATCCGTGAGCAGGCGGGCATTGCCGATCGCAGCGATAACCGCGTCCAGCGTGAACTGCTGGATGCCGCCATCGCGGCAAAAATCGCGCTGAGTGATGCCGATTCCGTTAGCGTCAATGTGGCGGGCTGGCAGGGCGACATCACCCGTGAACAGTTTAATGACCTTATCGCCGCTTTAGTTAAACGTACTCTGATGGCCTGTCGCCGCGCATTGAAAGATGCGGGCGTTGAGGCGCAGGAGGTGCTGGAGGTGGTGATGGTCGGCGGCTCCACTCGTGTGCCGCTGGTGCGCGAACGCGTGGGCGAATTTTTTGGTCGTCCGCCGCTGACGGCAATCGACCCGGATAAGGTCGTCGCCATTGGCGCGGCGATTCAGGCGGATATCCTCGTCGGCAACAAGCCGGACAGCGAAATGCTGCTGCTGGACGTGATTCCGCTGTCGCTGGGGCTGGAAACTATGGGTGGCCTGGTGGAGAAAGTGATCCCGCGTAACACCACCATTCCGGTGGCGCGCGCGCAGGACTTCACCACCTTTAAAGATGGTCAGACCGCGATGTCGATCCATGTCATGCAGGGCGAGCGCGAGCTGGTGCAGGATTGCCGTTCGCTGGCGCGCTTCGCGCTACGCGGGCTCCCGGCGATGCCGGCGGGCGGGGCGCATATCCGCGTCACCTTCCAGGTGGATGCCGATGGCCTGCTGAACGTCACCGCGATGGAGAAATCCACCGGCGTTGAGGCGTCTATCCAGGTCAAACCGTCTTACGGTCTGACGGACAGCGAAATCGCCACCATGATTCAGGATTCAATGAGCTTTGCCGAGCAGGATGTAAAAGCCCGTATGCTGGCAGAGCAAAAAGTGGAAGCGGCGCGCGTGCTGGAAAGCCTGACCGGCGCGCTCGCTGCTGATGCCGCGCTGCTAAGCGCCGCAGAACGTCAGGTCATTGATGATGCCGCCGCGCACTTGAGCGAGGTAGCGCAGAGCGATGATGTTGACGCGATAGAACAAGCCATTAAAAACGTAGACAAACAAACCCAGGAATTCGCCGCTCGTCGCATGGACAAATCTGTTCGTCGCGCGCTGCAAGGCCATTCCGTGGACGAGGTTTAATATGCCAAAGATTGTTATTCTGCCTCATCAGGATCTCTGTCCCGATGGCGCAGTTCTGGAAGCTGAGACCGGCGAAACCATTCTTGACGTTGCCCTGCGTAACGGTATCGAGATTGAACACGCCTGTGAAAAATCCTGTGCCTGCACGACCTGCCACTGCATCGTGCGTGAAGGTTTCGATTCCCTGCCGGAAAGCACGGAAGACGAAGACGATATGTTGGATAAAGCCTGGGGTCTGGAGCCGGAGAGTCGTTTGGGCTGTCAGGCGCGCGTCACCGATGAAGATTTGGTGGTCGAAATCCCACGTTACACAATCAACCATGCACGCGAGCATTAACAGAGGGTAGTATGGGACTGAAGTGGACTGATAGCCGCGAAATCGGCGAGGCGCTGTACGACGCGTTCCCCGATCTCGATCCTAAGACCGTTCGTTTCACCGACCTGCATCAATGGATTTGCGATCTTGAGGATTTTGATGATGACCCGCAGGCATCAAATGAAAAGATCCTTGAGGCTATCCTGCTGGTCTGGCTGGACGAAGCTGAATAAATAAACGGGCTGCCCACGGGTGGCCCGTTTTCCTGTATGCGCGAAGAAGGAAAAGAACAATGACTGAAGCGATGAAAATTACGCTCTCCACCCAACCGGCTGACGCTCGCTGGGGAGACAAAGCCACATACAGCATCAATAACGACGGCATTACCCTGCACCTGAACGGTAAAGATGACTCCGGTTTAATCCAGCGCGCGGCGCGTAAAATCGACGGCCTGGGCATTAAACACGTACAACTGACCGGCGCTGGCTGGGATGTGGAGCGTAGCTGGGCATTCTGGCAGGGTTACAAAGGGCCGAAAGGCAGCCGCAAGGTCGAGTGGCCAGATCTTGACGATGAGAAGCAGAAGGAACTGGACAACCGTCTGGCGATCATTGACTGGGTGCGCGACACCATTAACGCGCCGGCGGAAGAGCTGGGGCCGGAACAGCTGGCGCAGCGTGCCGTTGATCTGCTGTGCAGCGTCGCGTGCGATCACGTCTCTTACCGCATTACCAAAGGCGAAGATCTGCGCGAGCAAAACTACATGGGGCTGCATACCGTTGGCCGGGGTTCCGATCGCGCGCCGGTGCTGCTGGCGCTGGATTACAACCCAACCGGCGATAAAGACGCGCCGGTTTACGCCTGTCTGGTGGGCAAAGGCATTACCTTTGACTCCGGCGGTTACAGCATCAAGCAAAGCGCATTTATGGACTCGATGAAGTCCGATATGGGCGGTGCGGCAACGGTAACGGGCGCGCTGGCATTTGCGATTACCCGTGGTCTGAACAAACGCGTGAAGCTGTACCTGTGCTGCGCGGATAACCTGATCAGCGGCAACGCGTTTAAACTGGGCGATATTATTCATTATCGCAACGGTAAGAACGTGGAAGTGATGAACACTGACGCGGAAGGGCGCCTGGTGCTGGCGGATGGCCTGATCGACGCCAGCGCGCAAAAACCAGAGCTGATCATCGATGCGGCGACGCTGACCGGCGCCGCGAAAACCGCGCTGGGTAACGACTACCACGCGTTGTTCAGTTTTGATGACGCGCTGGCGGGGCGTCTGCTGGCGAGTGCGGCAGAAGAAAACGAACCGTTCTGGCGTCTGCCGCTGGCGGAGTTCCACCGCAATCAGTTGCCTTCTAACTTTGCGGAACTGAACAATACCGGTAGCGCGGCGTATCCTGCCGGGGCGAGCACCGCAGCGGGCTTCCTGTCGCACTTTGTCGAAAACTACCAGCAGGGCTGGCTGCACATTGACTGCTCTGCAACCTACCGTAAAGCGCCGGTTGAGCAGTGGTCGGCAGGGGCGACCGGTTTGGGTGTGCGCACCATCGCTAACCTGTTAACAGCATAATTATGTAGGCCGGATAAGCGTTAGCGCTATCCGGCAAGATAACGGCGGGGGCGCTTCGCTTGCCCGCCCTACACGCATCTCTATTGTGATCCTTATGTCCGAAACAAAAAACGAATTAGAAACCCTGCTGGAGAAGGCGGCGACTGAACCCGCGCATCGTCCGGCATTTTTCCGTACCTTACTGGAGTCCACCGTTTGGGTGCCAGGCACAGCGGCTGAAGGCGAAGCGATTGTTGACGATAGCGCGCTGGATTTGCAGCACTGGGAAAAAGAAGACGGCACGACGGTCATCCCGTTTTTTACCTCTCTGGAAGCCTTGCAGCAGGCGGTAGAAGACGAGCAGGCATTCGTGGTGATGCCGGTGCGCACGTTATTTGAAATGACGCTCGGCGAAACGCTCTTCCTGAACGCAAAACTGCCTACCGGCAAAGAGTTTATGCCGCGTGAGATCAGCCATCTGATCGGTGAAGAGGGCAATCCGCTGAGTACACAGGAAGTGCTGGAAGGTGGTGAATCGCTGATTCTGTCTGAGGTAGCAGAACCACCTGCGCAGATGATCGACTCCCTGACCACGCTGTTTAAAACCATCAAACTGGTTAAGCGCGCCTTTCTTTGCACCATTAAAGAGAGCAATGACGCCCAGCCGAATCTGTTGATTGGCATTGAAGCGGATGGCGACATCGAAGAGATCATTCATGCGGCGGGCAGCGTGGCGACTGATACCTTGCCCGGCGATGAACCGATTGATATCTGTCAGGTGAAAAAAGGTGAGCAGGGCATCAGCCACTTTATTACCGAGCACATCGCGCCGTTCTACGAGCGCCGCTGGGGCGGGTTCCTGCGCGATTTCAAACAGAATCGGATTATCTGATCCCGGTAGCCGGATGGCGTTAACGTCATCCGGGACAACCCGCACTGTAGGCCGGATAAGCGCAAGCGCCATCCGGCACATTACAAAACGTCAGGCCGGCTCTACCGGTAAATCATTACGCGCGCCCCATTCGCTCCATGCGCCGTCATACAACGCGACATTGGGCACATCCAGCGTGGCGAGCGCCAGCACCACGACCGCTGCGGTGACACCTGAACCGCAGCTGGCGATAATCGGTCTGTCAAAACTGACGCCGTGACTGAAGAAAATGACGTCCAGTTCATCGGTCGTTTTTAATTCCCCTTCACGCACCAGCTCTGTCCAGGGCACGTTCAACGCGCCGGGAATATGGCCACGCTTCAGACCCGGACGCGGTTCATCGGCTTCGGCATTAAACCGTGGCGCCGGTCGGGCATCAACGATTTGCGCGGTTCTTTCATGGCTCGCCAGGAGTACATCGGTCAGACGCACAACCTTCTCCGCCGTGAATTTAACGTCAAATTCCCCTTCCGGGAGTTCCACTTCGCCTTCCTGAAGCGGCAGCTCATCGCGCTGCCAGCCCGCCAGACCACCGGCAAGAATTGAGACGTTTTCTACGCCAAACGTTCGCAGCATCCACCACGCGCGCGGGGCGGAAAACAGGTTGCCTTCATCGTAGACCACCAGATGTCTGTCCTGGTGTACGCCCAGTTCACGCATCGCCACGGCGAAGGCTTCCGGGCGCGGCATCATGTGCGGCAGCGGCGAGGTGTGATCGGAGAGCGCTTCAATATCGAAAAAGAGTGCTCCGGGGATGTGGCCTGAACGATATTCACCCGCAACATCCCTGTCTTCCTGTCCGGGAGGCGCCATGCGGGCGTCGATAATTTGAATTTGCGGATCGTCGATATGCTCTGCCAGCCAGTCGGCGGCGACAAACCAGGAGGTGGACATAGGCGTCTCCATCTTTTGCCATAATAATGCCAAATTGTCGGACGTTTACCGCAAAGGGACAAGTAAAAGAGGCTGATTTGGCTGGTGAAACCACATTTCTGATGAAAAAATCAGAACTTATATAACGAATACTGGCTTTCACAACGGGAAATCTCACGCATAATAGTTACTCTACGTTGCTAACGGGCCACTGTGGCCAGGGATGAAAGAATGAAACACATACGCGTAGCCGCTTGCATGCTTATGCTGGCGTTGGCGGGGTGCGATAACAACGATAACGCGCCAACGGCGGTGAAAAATGATGAGACGCCCGCCGCGCAATCCGCTCCGACGAAAGATCCGGCACAACTGCAAAAGCTGGCGCAACAGAGCGAAGGTAAAGAACTGACGCTGCTGGACGCCTCCGAAGTCCAGTTGGACGGCGCGGCGACGCTGGTGCTGACGTTCTCCATTCCGTTAGATCCTGAACAAGATTTTGCCCGCACCGTGCATGTGGTCGATAAAAAAAGCGGCAAGGTTGATGGCGCCTGGGAGCTGTCGCCGAATCTGAAAGAGCTGCGCTTGCGCCACCTGGAACCCAACCGCGATCTGGTGGTGTCCGTTGAACGTGATTTAACGGCGCTGAATAAAACCGCTTTTGGCCGCGCGTATGAAAAAACCATTACCACGCGGGACGTTCAGCCGAGCGTCGGCTTTGCCAGCCGTGGCTCGCTGCTGCCGGGAAAAGTGGTGGAAGGTTTGCCGGTCATGGCGCTGAACGTGAACGACGTGGATGTAAACTTCTTTCGCGTGAAGCCTGAGTCGCTGGCGGCATTCGTCAGCCAGTGGGAATACCGCAATGCTCTTTCGAACTGGGAATCTGACAACCTGCTCAAAATGGCGGATCTGGTCTATACCGGGCGTTTTGATCTCAATCCTGCGCGTAATACGCGTGAAAAACGCCTGCTGCCGCTGGGTGACATTAAGCCCCTGCAACAGGCGGGCGTGTACATTGCGGTAATGAATCAGGCCGGACATTACAACTACAGTAATCCTGCCACGCTCTTTACCCTCAGCGACATTGGCGTTTCCGCCCACCGTTATCACAATCGTCTTGATATCTTTACGCAGAGTCTGGAAAACGGCGCAGCGCAGCAGGGGGTTGAGGTTGCTCTGCTTGATGAGAAAGGTCAGACGCTGGCGCAAGCCGCCAGCGATGCGCAGGGGCATGTACAGCTGGAAAATAGTCAGCAGGCGGCGCTGTTGCTGGCGCGAAAAGACGGGCAAACCACGCTGTTGGATCTGAAACTGCCCGCGCTGGATCTGGCGGAGTTCGCGATTGCGGGCGCGCCGGGCTACAGCAAGCAGTTCTTTATGTTCGGCCCGCGCGATCTGTATCGTCCTGGGGAAACGGTGATCCTCAACGGACTGCTGCGCGACAGCGACGGTAAAACCTTGCCCGATCAGCCCGTCAAACTGGAAGTGGTAAAGCCGGACGGTCAGGTACTGCGCACCGTTGTCAGCCAGCCTGAAAACGGGTTATACCGCTTTACGTATCCGCTGGATAGCGGTGCACCAACCGGCATGTGGCACATCCGCGCGAACACGGGCGATAACCAGCCCCGGATGTGGGATTTCCATGTCGAAGATTTTATGCCGGAGCGAATGGCGCTTAATCTCAGCGCGCAGAAAACGCCGTTAGCCCCGTCGGAAGAGGTGACGTTCTCCGTTGTTGGTTACTACCTGTACGGAGCGCCTGCCAATGGCAACACGTTACAGGGGCAACTCTTCCTGCGCCCGCAGCGTGAAGCGGTACAGGCGTTGCCGGGCTTCCAGTTTGGCGATATTGCGGAAGAAAACCTTTCCCGCAGTCTGGACGAAGTCCAGCTTACGCTGGATGAAAATGGCCGTGGCGACGTCTCCGCCAACAGCCAGTGGCAGGAAGCGCATTCGCCGTTACAGGTGATCCTACAGGCAAGCCTGCTGGAATCAGGTGGTCGCCCGGTCACTCGCCGTGCGGAACAGGCTATCTGGCCTGCCGATACCTTGCCGGGTATTCGTCCGCAATTCGCCTCTAAAGCGGTGTATGACTATCGTACTGACGCCACGGTTAACCAACCCATCGTGGATGAGGGCGGTAACGCCGCCTTTGATATTGTCTACGCCGATGCGCAAGGCAATAAAAAAGCTGCTTCGGGTTTGCAGGTTCGTTTGATCCGTGAACGGCGCGATTACTACTGGAACTGGTCGGAAAGCGAAGGCTGGCAGTCGCAGTTTGATCAAAAAGATCTGGTTGAAGGGGAGCAGACGCTGGATCTCAGCGCCGATGAAACGGGCAAGGTGAGCTTCCCGGTTGACTGGGGATCGTATCGTCTCGAAGTGAAAGCCCCGAACGATGCGATCAGCAGCGTGCGCTTCTGGGCAGGTTACAGCTGGCAGGATAACAGCGACGGCAGCGGCGCGGCGCGCCCGGATCGCGTCACCCTGAAGCTGGATAAACCCACCTATCGTCCTGGGGACACCATCAAACTGCATGTCGCCGCGCCGGTGGCGGGTAAAGGCTACGCGATGGTGGAATCAAGCGACGGCCCGCTCTGGTGGCAGGAAATAGATGTACCTGCCGAGGGTCTCGACCTGTCGATTCCCGTCGATAAAGCCTGGAATCGACACGATCTCTACCTGAGCGCGCTGGTTGTGCGTCCGGGCGATAAGTCGCGTTCAGCGACGCCGAAACGCGCGGTTGGGCTGCTGCACCTGCCGTTGGGGGATGAAAATCGTCGTCTGGATCTGACGCTGGAAAGCCCGGCTAAAATGCGTCCAAACCAGCCGCTGACGGTGAACGTCAAAGCCAGCGCTAAACATGGCGAAACGCCAAAACAGATCAACGTACTGCTCTCTGCGGTGGACAGTGGAGTGTTGAATATCACCGATTACGTTACGCCAGATCCGTGGCAGGCATTCTTCGGGCAAAAACGCTATGGCGCGGATATTTATGATATCTACGGTCAGGTGATTGAAGGGCAGGGACGTCTGGCGACGCTGCGTTTTGGCGGCGACGGCGATGAACTCAAACGCGGCGGCAAACCGCCGGTCAACCATGTCAACATCGTGGCGCAGCAGGCGCTGCCGGTCACGCTTAATGAGCAGGGCGAAGGTTCCGTTACGTTGCCGATTGGTGATTTTAACGGCGAGTTACGCGTTATGGCCCAGGCATGGACGGCAGAGGACTTCGGCAGCAGTGAAAGCAAGGTGATTGTTGCCGCTCCGGTTATTGCGGAACTGAATCAGCCGCGCTTTATGGCGGGCGGCGATACTTCGCGCCTGACGCTGGATGTCACTAACCTGACAGACAAACCGCAGACGTTGACGATTGAACTCGCCGCCAGTGGGTTACTGGAACTGGTGAGTCAGCAACCTGCTCCGGTAAACCTGGCGCCGGGCGTGCGTACGACCTTGTTTATCCCGGTACGCGCAAAAGAAGGGTTTGGCGAGGGAGAATTGCAGGCCACGCTGACCGGCCTGAACCTGCCTGGCGAGACGCTTCCCGCTCAGCATAAGCAGTGGAAAATTGGCGTCCGTCCGGCCTGGCCTGCGCAGACGGTAAATAGCGGAACGGTGCTTCAGGCGGGGGAAACCTGGCATGCGCCCGCCCAAAATCTGGAGAACTTCTCGCCGGTAACGTTGCAGGGGCAGTTGTTGCTTAGCGGCAAACCGCCGCTGAACCTGGCGCGCTATATTCGGGAGCTGAAGGCTTATCCGTATGGTTGTCTGGAGCAAACCGCCAGCGGCCTGTTCCCGTCGCTCTATACCAACGCGGCGCAACTGAAGGCGTTGGGGATCGCGGGCGATACCGATGAAAAACGCCGTGCGGCAGTCGACACGGGGATCTCCCGGATGCTGCAAATGCAGCGTGATAACGGCGGTTTTGCCCTGTGGGATAACAACGGGCCGGAAGAATACTGGCTTACCGCATATGCGATGGATTTCCTCGTGCGCGCTGGCGAGCAAGGGTACAGCGTTCCGGCCGATGCGATTAACCGGGGAAATGAACGCCTGCTGCGCTATTTGCAGGACCCGGGCATGATGTCGGTGCGCTATAGCGACGATACCCAGGCCAGCAAATTTGCCGTTCAGGCGTATGCGGGACTGGTGCTGGCGCGTCAGCAAAAAGCGCCGCTTGGCGCGCTGCGTGAAATCTGGGAACGCCGGAGTCAGGCCGCGTCGGGCTTGCCGCTTCTGCAACTGGGCATTGCGCTGAAAAATATGGGCGATGCCGGCCGCAGTGAACAGGCGCTGACGCTGGCGCTGAACACGCCGCGCCGTGACGCGCAGCAATGGATGGCGGATTACGGTAGCCCGTTGCGTGATAACGCGCTCATGCTGTCGCTGCTGGAGGAAAATAAACTGCAACCCGAGGCGCAAAATACGCTGCTGACGACGCTTTCTGAACAGGCATTTGGTCAGCGCTGGCTTTCGACGCAGGAGAGTAATGCGCTGTTCCTTGCTGCGCGCACACTACAGGATCTGCCGGGGACATGGCAGGCGCAGACCTCGCTCGCTGACCAGCCGTTGACGGGCGATAAAGCGCAAACGCGTAATCTGGATGCCGATCGGCTTTCCGCGTTGCAGGTGACCAACAGCGGCGACCAACCGCTGTGGCTGCGTCTGGACAGCAGCGGATACCCGCAAACGGCGCCCGTACCTGCCAGCAATGTGTTGCACATCGAGCGCCAGATTCTGGGAACCGATGGTCAGAGTAAATCGCTCAGTTCCCTGCGCAGCGGTGAACTGGTGCTGGTCTGGCTCGAAGTGAAAGCGAGTCAAAACGTGCCAGACGCGCTGGTGGTCGACCTGCTGCCTGCCGGTCTGGAGCTGGAAAACCAGAACCTGGCAAACAGCAGCGCCAGCCTGCAGGACAGCGGCAGTGAAGTGCAAAACCTGTTAAATCAGATGCAGCAGGCGGATATTCAGCATATGGAATTCCGTGACGATCGCTTTGTCGCGGCGGTGGCGGTTAACCAGGGGCAGCCGGTGACGCTGGTGTATCTGGCGCGCGCGGTGACGCCGGGAACCTATCAGGTTCCTGTCCCGCAGGTGGAGTCAATGTATGTTCCACAGTGGCGGGCGATGGGATCAACCGAGGGGCTTTTGATTGTCACGCCATAAATGATCGTCCTGCGCAGTCTACGCGGTGGCTGGCGCTGGCTGGCCATCGCTCCATTTCTGATGATTCTGACAGTCTGGGCGGCGGACAAAATCTGGCCGCTGCCGCTGCACGAGGTCAATCCGGCACGGGTGGTGGTGGCGCATGACGGCACACCGCTGTGGCGCTTTGCCGATGCGGAGGGGATCTGGCGCTATCCCGTGACGATTGAAGACGTTTCTCCCCGCTATCTTGACGCGTTAATCAATTACGAGGACCGCTGGTTCTGGCAGCATCCGGGCGTGAATCCGTTTTCGGTACTACGTGCCGCCTGGCAGGATCTGTCGTCAGGACGCGTGATTTCCGGCGGCAGTACGTTGACCATGCAGGTGGCGCGACTGCTGGATCCGCATCCGCGAACCTTTGGTGGTAAATTTCGCCAGCTCTGGCGCGCGCTCCAGCTGGAGTGGCACCTGTCCAAGCGCGATATTCTGACGCTGTATCTGAACCGTGCGCCGTTTGGCGGAACGTTGCAGGGCATCGGCGCCGCCAGTTGGGCTTATCTGGGTAAACCACCGGTGCAACTGAGCTATTCGGAAGCGGCGTTGCTGGCGGTTTTACCGCAGGCGCCGAGCCGCTTGCGTCCCGATCGCTGGCCGGAACGCGCGCAAGCGGCGCGCAATAAAGTGCTGGAGCGGATGGCGGCGCAGGGCGTATGGTCGGCCCGGCATGTTCAGGAGGCCCGCGAAGAACCCGTCTGGCTGGCGCCCCGACAAATGCCGCAACTGGCGCCGCTGTTCTCACGCATGATGCTGGGTAAAAGCAACAGTGACAAAATCGTCACCACGCTGGATGCCGGGTTGCAGCGTCAGCTTGAAGAGCTGGCGCAAAACTGGAAGGGACGGCTTCCGGCGCGCAGTTCGCTGGCGATGATCGTTGTCGATCATACCGATATGAGCGTGCGTGGTTGGGTTGGATCGGTGGATATGAATGATGACAGTCGTTTTGGTCATGTGGATATGGTCACTGCGATCCGATCGCCGGGATCGGTGCTTAAACCCTTTGTTTATGGGCTGGCGCTGGATGACGGGTTGATCCATCCCGCCTCGCTGTTACAGGATGTGCCGCGCCGTACCGGCGATTATCGTCCGGGAAACTTTGACAGCGGGTTTCATGGCCCCGTCAGCATGAGCGAAGCGCTGGTGCGTTCGTTAAATTTGCCTGCGGTACAGGTGCTGGAAGCATATGGCCCAAAACGTTTTGCGGCAAAACTGCGTAACGTTGGCCTGTCGCTGTATCTGCCTGCGGGCGCGGCCCCTAATCTTTCCCTGATTCTGGGCGGCGCGGGCGCAAGGCTGGACGAGATGGTGGCGGCATACAGTGCGTTCGCCCGTCATGGCAAGGCGGCAACATTGCGCTTGCAGCCAGGGGATTCGTTGCAGGAGCGTCCGCTGATGTCGCCGGGTGCGGCGTGGATCATCCGGCGGGTGATGGCCGATGAAGCGCAGCCGTTGCCGGATAGCGCCCTGCCGCGCGTAGTGCCGCTCGCCTGGAAAACTGGCACCAGCTATGGCTATCGCGACGCGTGGGCGATAGGTGTTAGCTCCCGCTACGTGACTGGCATCTGGACGGGCAGGCCCGACGGCACACCCGTTGCCGGACAGTTTGGTTTTGCCAGCGCGGTGCCGCTGCTTAATCAGGTGAATAATATGCTGATGGCGCACGCCGCGACGCAGCCTGAAGATCCGCGTCCGGCGTCGGTGAGCCGGGGCGTTATCTGCTGGCCGGGCGGACAGGCTCTTTCGGCGGGAGACAGTAACTGCCGCCGTCGACTGGCGACCTGGCTGCTGGAAAACAGCCAACCACCGACGCTGCTGTTACCTGAACAGGAAGGGATTAGCGGCATTCGTTTTCCTGTCTGGCTGGATAATGACGGAAAACGCGTCGCCGCCGATTGCGCTCAGGCGCGGGAGCAGACGTTGATTGTCTGGCCGTTGCCGCTGGAGCCCTGGTTGCCCGCTGCTGAACGCCGCGCTGCGCGACTACCGACGGCTTCGACGACCTGCCCGCCGCTGGGGCAGGATGCGCCTTTACCTCTACAGTTAACGGGCGTGCGTGATGGCGCGATAGTGAAACGGTTACCCGGCGCTTCCGGGGTGGATTTATCGATTCAGAGCAGTGGTGGCGCGGGGGCGCGCTGGTGGTTCCTCAATGGTGAGCCGTTGGGAGAACGCGAGCGGAATATTACGTTACATCTTGCCGAAAAAGGCGAGTATCAATTACTGGTTATGGATGCCGCTGGACAGATTTCTGCGCTGCGATTTACTCTGCAATAGACCTGATAGCAACAGTTTGTTGCTAATACTCATCTTATTTTAAAAAAATGTTACCTTCATCCATAGGCAATAACCCGGATGCTCTTTATAATCCGCGCCAGGTCGTACAAGCATATATACAACAGCAGAACACATTACAGAGGTAATCATGGCGATTGAACGTACTTTTTCCATCATCAAACCAAATGCGGTGGCAAAAAACGTTATTGGCAACATCTTTGCGCGCTTTGAAGCAGCAGGGTTCAAAATTGTCGGTACGAAAATGCTGCACCTGACCGTTGAGCAGGCGCGCGGTTTCTATGCCGAGCACGATGGTAAGCCGTTCTTCGACGGCCTGGTCGAGTTCATGACCTCTGGCCCGATCGTGGTTTCCGTACTGGAAAGCGAAAATGCCGTGCAGCGTCACCGCGACCTGCTGGGCGCAACCAACCCGGCTAACGCGCTGGCGGGCACCCTGCGTGCCGACTACGCGGACAGCTTCACCGAAAACGGCACCCACGGTTCAGATTCTCTGGAATCCGCTCAGCGTGAAATCGCCTATTTCTTTGGTGAAGGCGAAGTGTGCCCGCGCACTCGTTAATAAATCAGTGATGTAGTATGTAGGCCTGATAAGACGCATCTGCGTCGTTATCAGGCAGTCGCACAATGCCGGATGGCGCTGATGCTTATCCGGCCTACGACTTATCAGGTCTACGACGCTGCTCTGCCTTTACACATTATTTTCGCTAATGTCCCGCGCAGGCGTGGCATCCTTGCGATAGAATTTGTACAATGCAGCGCCCCAGGACGAGCACCGCTCACTGGGGCGCTTCTTTTTTCAACCCTCCAGGGGCCATAACGTGTAATAACGAGGCCGGAATAGAATATGTCTGAACAAATTGTCACGTCTGAAATCATCACCCCGGTTGTTCCTGATAAAAATGGAAAAATTAACCTGCTGGATCTGAACCGTCAGCAGATGCGGGAGTTTTTTAAAGAATTAGGTGAAAAACCCTTCCGCGCCGATCAGGTGATGAAGTGGATGTACCACTATTGCAGCGATAACTTTGATGAGATGACCGACATCAACAAAGTGTTACGTGGCAAACTGAAAGAGGTGGCGGAAATCCGCGCGCCAGAGGTGGTGGAAGAACAGCGTTCTTCAGATGGCACCATCAAATGGGCGATTGCCGTTGGCGATCAGCGCGTGGAAACGGTCTACATCCCGGAAGACGATCGCGCCACGCTGTGCGTCTCTTCACAGGTTGGTTGCGCGCTGGAGTGTAAATTCTGCTCAACTGCGCAGCAGGGCTTTAACCGTAACCTGCGCGTCTCTGAAATTATCGGCCAGGTGTGGCGTGCGGCGAAAATCGTCGGCGCGGCGAAAGTCACCGGGCAACGTCCGATCACCAACGTGGTGATGATGGGCATGGGTGAACCGCTGCTGAACCTGACCAACGTCGTACCGGCGATGGAAATCATGCTGGATGATTTCGGTTTCGGTCTGTCTAAACGCCGCGTCACGCTGTCGACGTCAGGCGTTGTTCCGGCTCTGGATAAACTGGGCGACATGATTGACGTTGCGCTGGCGATCTCTTTGCATGCGCCGAACGATGAAATTCGCGATGAAATTGTACCGATCAACAGAAAGTACAACATCGAAACGTTCCTCGACGCGGTTCGCCGTTATTTGCAGAAATCCAATGCGAATCAGGGACGCGTCACAATTGAATACGTCATGCTGGACCACATTAACGATGGAACGGAACATGCGCATCAGCTGGCGGAACTGCTGAAAGATACGCCGTGTAAGATTAACCTGATTCCGTGGAACCCGTTCCCGGGCGCGCCGTATGGCCGGAGTTCCAACAGCCGCATCGATCGTTTTTCTAAGGTGTTGATGAGCTATGGTTTCACGACCATTGTGCGTAAAACACGCGGCGACGATATTGATGCCGCTTGTGGTCAGCTTGCCGGGGATGTGATTGACCGTACCAAACGTACTCTGCGTAAGCGTATGCAAGGTGAGGCTATCGACATTAAGGCGGTCTGATACGGCTTGCGCCATTGTGTGTTTTGTGTACAGTGGCGCAATGTTGGTTGAATGATGCCTCAAGTTGTACTTATCTGGTCAATATTAACGGTGCGTTTTTGTCAACTTTAGGGCAGTATGTAGCGGTGCAACAATAGTTTAGCCTTAAGGATTAAGCTGTTTTGTCATAAGTAGCCTGACAGTCTTATACTGTCCAACTAAGGTTAACTGACCAGATGTTTCGCGGTGCGGGTGGGCATTGTGTCTCACCGGCGCCTGAACCCCAATTTACGTACCAGCAGCTGTAGCGAATGAATACTGAAGCCACGCACGACCAAAATGAAGCACAATCCACCGGCGTTCGTCTGCGCAATGCCCGTGAACAACTCGGACTCAGCCAGCAGGCGGTTGCAGAGCGACTTTGCCTGAAGGTTTCCACGGTACGCGATATTGAAGAAGATAAGGCCCCGGCCGATCTCGCTTCAACGTTTCTGCGCGGGTATATCCGCTCTTATGCGCGTCTGGTGCACATCCCTGAAGAAGAACTGCTGCCCGGTCTGGAAAAACAGGCGCCGGTTCGTCCTTCCAAAGTCGCGCCAATGCAGAGTTTCTCTTTAGGTAAGCGTCGTAAAAAGCGCGATGGCTGGTTGATGACGTTCACCTGGCTGGTGCTGTTTGTGGTGGTTGGCCTGACGGGGGCCTGGTGGTGGCAAAACCATAAGGCGCAGCAGGAAGAACTCACCACGATGGTCGATCAATCCTCTGCTGAACTGAATGCCGGCGGCGATAGCGCCCAGAGCGTACCGCTGGACACCAGCGAAGCCGCAAGCCAGGATTCGACGCCAGCGCCAACTGCGCCTGTTGACTCTACGGCGACAAACACCGTGCCGCAGACGCCGGATGCGTCCGCGACGACCACGGCACCAGCCGCAGACGCTCAGCAGAATGCGGTCGTTGCGCCTTCTCAGGCGAATGTGGATACCGCAACCACGGCGCCTGCCGCGACGGGTGATGCGGCGTCATTGCCGACCGATCAGGCGGGCGTGGCTACGTCAGCGGTCGATCAGAACGCGCTGGTGATGAACTTTACCGCCGATTGCTGGCTGGAAGTCACCGATGCGACAGGTAAAAAACTGTTTAGCGGAATGCAGCGTAAAGATGGCAATTTAAACCTAACCGGTCAGGCGCCTTATAAGCTTAAAATTGGCGCCCCGGCTGCGGTACAGATCCAGTATCAAGGAAAACCTGTCGATCTGAGCCGTTTTATCAGAACTAACCAGGTTGCGCGTCTGACCCTTAATGCCGAACAATCACCGGCGCAGTAACAGACGGGCAACGCGGGAGATTTTTCATGCATAACCAGGCTCCAATTCAACGTAGAAAATCGAAACGTATTTACGTTGGGAATGTGCCGATTGGCGATGGCGCCCCCATCGCCGTACAGTCAATGACCAATACGCGCACGACGGATGTGGAAGCGACGGTCAATCAAATTAAAGCGCTGGAACGTGTTGGCGCGGATATCGTCCGCGTCTCCGTGCCGACAATGGATGCCGCAGAGGCGTTTAAGCTGATCAAGCAGCAGGTTAATGTCCCGCTGGTTGCTGATATCCACTTCGACTATCGCATTGCGCTGAAAGTGGCGGAATATGGCGTGGATTGCCTGCGAATCAACCCAGGCAACATCGGTAACGAAGAGCGTATTCGTACCGTTGTCGACTGCGCTCGCGATAAAAATATTCCTATCCGTATCGGCGTAAACGCCGGATCGCTGGAAAAAGATCTACAGGAAAAATACGGTGAGCCGACGCCGCAGGCGCTGCTGGAATCGGCGATGCGCCATGTGGATCATCTCGATCGCCTGAACTTCGATCAGTTTAAAGTCAGCGTGAAAGCCTCGGATGTTTTCCTCGCGGTAGAATCCTATCGTCTGTTGGCGAAACAGATCGAACAACCGTTGCATCTTGGGATCACCGAAGCGGGCGGCGCGCGCAGCGGCGCGGTGAAATCGGCGATTGGCCTCGGTTTACTGCTGTCGGAAGGCATTGGCGATACGCTGCGCGTCTCTCTGGCGGCCGATCCGGTAGAAGAAATTAAAGTGGGCTTCGATATTCTGAAATCGCTGCGCATTCGTGCGCGTGGGATCAACTTTATCGCTTGCCCAACCTGTTCCCGTCAGGAGTTCGACGTCATCGGCACGGTCAACGCGCTGGAACAACGCCTTGAAGACATCATCACGCCAATGGACGTTTCCATCATCGGCTGTGTGGTGAACGGGCCGGGCGAAGCGCTGGTTTCGACGCTGGGCGTAACGGGCGGCAACAAGAAAAGCGGCCTGTATGAAGACGGTGTGCGTAAAGACAGACTCGACAACGATGATATGATTACGCAGCTTGAAGCCCGTATCCGCGCGAAGGCCAGCATTATGGACGAAGCGCGTCGAATCGACGTGCAGCAGGTTGAAAAATAATAACGCGATGGGAAGCGGCGCGCTTCCCGTGTATGATTGAACCCGCATGGCTCCCGTATCGTTTGGGAAGCGCTGAGGGTTCATTTTTATATTCAGAAAGAGAATAAACGTGGCAAAAAACATTCAAGCCATTCGCGGCATGAACGATTATCTGCCTGGCGAAACCGCCATCTGGCAGCGCATTGAAGGCACACTCAAAAACGTGCTCGGCAGCTACGGTTACAGTGAAATCCGTTTGCCGATTGTAGAGCAGACCCCGTTATTCAAACGCGCTATCGGTGAAGTCACTGACGTGGTTGAAAAAGAGATGTACACCTTTGAGGATCGTAATGGCGACAGCCTGACGTTGCGTCCTGAAGGGACGGCGGGTTGCGTACGCGCCGGTATCGAACATGGTCTCCTGTACAATCAGGAACAGCGCTTGTGGTATATCGGGCCGATGTTCCGCCATGAGCGTCCGCAGAAAGGGCGTTATCGTCAGTTCCATCAGTTGGGTGTCGAAGCTTTCGGTCTGCAAGGGCCGGATATTGATGCGGAGCTGATTCTGCTGACCGCGCGCTGGTGGCGTGCGCTGGGTATTGCTGAACATGTGAATCTGGAGCTGAACTCCATCGGTTCGCTTGACGCGCGCGCCAACTATCGTGATGCGCTGGTGGCATACCTTGAACAGCATAAAGAGAAGCTGGACGAAGACTGTAAACGCCGCATGTACACCAACCCGCTGCGCGTGCTGGATTCCAAGAACCCGGACGTTCAGGCGCTGCTCAACGATGCGCCTGCTCTGGGCGACTATCTGGATGACGACTCCCGCGAGCACTTTGCCGGTCTGTGCAAACTGCTGGAAGCGGCGGGTATCGCTTACACCGTCAACCAGCGTCTGGTTCGCGGCCTTGATTACTACAACCGCACCGTATTTGAATGGGTAACCAACAGTCTGGGTTCTCAGGGCACAGTGTGCGCCGGTGGTCGTTATGACGGTCTGGTGGAGCAACTTGGCGGTCGCGCAACCCCGGCGGTGGGCTTTGCGATGGGTCTGGAACGACTTGTTTTGTTAGTTCAGGCAGTTAATCTGGAATTTAATGCCGATCCTGTTGTCGATATATACCTGGTAGCCTCAGGCGCGGATACGCAGTCTGCGGCGATGACACTGGCGGAGCGCCTGCGTGATGAAAATCCGGGCGTAAAACTGATGACTAACCACGGCGGCGGCAACTTTAAGAAACAGTTTGCCCGTGCCGATAAATGGGGCGCCCGCGTTGCACTGGTGCTGGGTGAGTCCGAAGTGGCTGACGGCACCGTTGTAGTGAAGGATTTGCGCTCTGGTGAGCAAACGGCAGTCGCACAGGATAGTGTGACCGCACATTTGCGCACGTTATTGGGTTAAGGAGAAGGACAGCGTGGAAATTTACGAGAACGAAAACGACCAGGTTGATGCGATTAAACGCTTCTTTGCTGAAAATGGCAAAGCGCTGGCTGTTGGGGTGATTTTAGGGGTTGGCGCGCTGCTCGGTTGGCGCTACTGGACCAGTCATCAGACGGAGTCCGCACGCTCTGCTTCTCTGGCATATCAAAATGCGGTGACCGCGGTGAGCGCGGGCAAACCGGATAGCATCTCCGCTGCGGAGAAATTCGCCACGGAGAATAAAAATACCTACGGCGCGTTAGCTTCTATGGAACTGGCGCAGCAGTTTGTTGATCAAAATGAACTTGAGAAAGCCGCAGCCCAGCTACAGCAAGGACTGGCGGCCACCAGCGATGAGAACCTCAAAGCGGTGATTAATCTGCGTCTTGCCCGCGTTCAGGTGCAGCTCAAGCAGGCCGATACCGCGCTGAAAACGCTCGATACCGTAAAAGGTGAAGGATGGGCTGCGATTGTCGCCGATCTGCGTGGCGAAGCGTTGTTGAGCAAAGGCGATAAACAAGGCGCGCGCAGCGCATGGGAAGCAGGCGTGAAAAGTGATGCCAGCCCGGCGCTGAGTGAAATGATGCAGATGAAAATCAATAATTTGTCCATCTGAGAGGGACCCGATGCAATTGCGTAAATTACTTCTGCCAGGACTGCTTTCTGTTACGTTATTGAGCGGTTGTTCACTGTTTAGTGGCGAAGAAGATGTTGTCAAAATGTCCCCGTTGCCGACGGTGGAAAACCAGTTTACGCCGTCTACCGCATGGAGTACGTCTGTAGGTAGCGGTATCGGTGAGTTTTATTCCAACCTGCACCCGGCGTATGCCGATAACGTGGTCTACGCGGCTGACCGTAAAGGCACCGTAAAAGCGGTAAACGCGGATGACGGGAAAGAAGTCTGGTCCGTGAACCTGGCGGAGAAAGACGGCTGGTTCTCCAGAGCGCCTGCGTTGCTGTCTGGCGGCGTAACGGTCTCCGGCGGCCATGTCTATATTGGCAGCGAAAAAGCGCAGGTTTATGCGTTGAACGCGGCTGACGGTACGACGGCGTGGCAGACGAAAGTCGCCGGTGAAGCGTTATCTCGCCCGGTTGTCAGCGATGGCCTGGTGCTTATTCATACCAGCAACGGTCAGTTGCAGGCGCTGAATGAGGCGGACGGCGCGATCAAATGGACCGTGAACCTCGACATGCCGTCGCTTTCGCTGCGCGGTGAGTCCGCTCCGGCTACCGCGTATGGCGCCGCCATTGTGGGTGGTGATAACGGTCGCGTCAGCGCCGTGCTGATGCAGCAGGGCCAGATGATTTGGCAACAGCGTATTTCCCAGGCGACCGGTTCGACTGAAATCGACCGTCTGAGCGATGTCGATACCACGCCGGTTATCGTCAATGGCGTCGTTTACGCGCTGGCTTATAATGGTAACCTGACGGCGCTGGATCTGCGCAGTGGTCAGATTATGTGGAAACGTGAGCTGGGCTCGGTGAATGATTTCATCGTTGACGGCGATCGTATCTACCTGGTGGATCAGAATGACCGTATTCTGGCATTGACCACCGACGGCGGCGTGACGCTGTGGACGCAAAGCGATCTGCTGCACCGCCTGCTGACATCGCCTGCGCTGTATAATGGCAATCTGGTGGTAGGCGATAGCGAAGGCTATATGCACTGGATTAACGTTGAGGACGGTCGTTTTGTGGCTCAGCAAAAAGTGGATAGCTCCGGCTTCCTGACCGAACCGGTCTCTGCCGATGGCAAACTGCTGATCCAGGCGAAAGACGGTACGCTGTATTCTATTACGCGTTAATCGTCACGGCCGCACGCTTTGAAAAACGGCTCCTGGTGCAGGGGCCGTTTTACTGTTTTTAACAACGGCGCAAAAATCGCGCGCGTTGTTTGATGATTTTTTAAATGAGGCTTTAAACATGGTACCTGTGGTCGCGCTTGTCGGGCGCCCTAACGTCGGAAAATCCACGTTATTTAACCGTCTAACTCGCACCCGAGATGCGCTGGTTGCGGATTTCCCGGGTCTGACTCGTGACCGTAAGTACGGTCGTGCGGAGATTGAAGGCCGCGAGTTTATCTGTATTGATACCGGCGGTATTGATGGCACCGAAGACGGTGTGGAAACCCGCATGGCGGAACAGTCGCTGCTGGCGATTGAAGAGGCTGATGTTGTGCTGTTCATGGTGGATGCGCGTGCTGGCCTGATGCCAGCGGATGAAGCGATCGCCAAACATCTGCGCTCCCGCGAAAAACCCACGTTCCTTGTGGCAAACAAAACTGACGGGCTCGATCCCGATCAGGCGGTTGTCGACTTCTATGCACTGGGTTTAGGTGAAATTCACCCGATTGCAGCTTCTCACGGTCGTGGCGTGCTCAGCCTGCTGGAGCATGTTCTGCTGCCGTGGATGGACGACGTCGCCCCGCAGGAAGAGGTGGATGAAGACGCCGAATACTGGGCGAAACTGGCAGCGGAAGAGAACGGGGAAGAGGAGCCGGAAGATGACTTCAACCCTCAGGATCTGCCAATCAAACTGGCGATTGTCGGTCGTCCGAACGTAGGTAAGTCCACACTGACTAACCGTATTCTGGGTGAAGACCGCGTAGTGGTCTATGACATGCCGGGAACGACGCGCGACAGTATCTATATTCCGATGGAACGCGACGAGCGTGAATACGTGCTGATTGATACCGCAGGCGTACGTAAGCGTGGGAAAGTCACCGATGCTGTAGAAAAATTCTCCGTCATTAAAACGTTGCAGGCGATTGAAGATGCCAACGTGGTGATGCTGGTTATCGATGCGCGCGAAGGGATTTCCGATCAGGACCTGTCACTGCTGGGCTTTATCCTTAATAGTGGGCGCTCACTTGTCATCGTCGTGAACAAATGGGACGGTCTGACCCAGGAAGTGAAAGAGCAGGTGAAAGAGACGCTGGACTTCCGTCTGGGCTTTATCGACTTTGCGCGCGTACACTTTATCTCTGCGCTGCATGGCAGCGGCGTGGGCAACCTGTTTGAGTCCGTACGTGAAGCGTATGACAGTTCAACCCGTCGCGTCAGCACCGCCATGCTGACCCGCATCATGACTATGGCGGTTGAAGATCACCAGCCGCCGCTGGTTCGCGGTCGCCGCGTGAAGCTGAAATATGCCCACGCCGGGGGATATAACCCGCCAATCGTGGTGATTCACGGCAACCAGGTGAAAGACCTGCCGGACTCTTACAAGCGCTATCTGATGAACTACTTCCGCAAATCGCTGGACGTGATGGGAACGCCTATCCGTATTCAGTTTAAAGAAGGGGAAAACCCGTATGCGAATAAGCGCAATACGCTGACCCCGACTCAGATGCGTAAGCGTAAACGTCTGATTAAGCACATTAAGAAAAGCAAATAATCGTCGCTGACGTTGATAAAACCCGCGCCTGTCGCGGGTTTTTTTGTTTTGCTCCAGCCGATGGTTTCCCTGTGTGATGTCAATGACTATTCGTTTTCTTCCAACTTTAAATCTAAGAAAGTAGACAATTGTCGAATTTTCATCTTAAAGTCCAGGGGTTGGTACTAGACAAAACTGGCTCCAGGTTATCAAATGGTTAAATAACCCTTCGCCGCATGTAAAAAAATCGGCCAGATACGTAACTGGTCGGCGTGCATTGCGGTGTTTATAAGCACAACGACATACCTTTTCGGGAGAATTATGCAATCCTCTGTTAATCAAAAAGAAAGCCGAACGTTCTTCGGCCATCCTTATCCGCTCGGTTCGCTGTTCTTCACCGAGATGTGGGAACGTTTCTCGTTTTACGGCATCCGTCCGTTACTGATCCTGTTTATGGCTGCGACCGTCTATGACGGGGGCATGGGACTGGCGCGTGAAAACGCCTCCGCGATTGTTGGTATCTTTGCCGGTACGATGTATCTCGCGGCGTTGCCTGGCGGCTGGCTGGCGGATAACTGGCTCGGCCAGCAGAAAGCGGTCTGGTACGGCTCGATTCTGATTGCGCTCGGCCACCTGTCGATTGCGCTCTCTGCCGTGATGGGCGACAACCTGTTCTTTATCGGCCTGATGTTTATCGTGCTCGGTTCTGGCCTGTTCAAGACCTGTATCTCGGTCATGGTAGGGACGCTGTATAAAAAAGGCGATGCGCGTCGTGACGGCGGTTTCTCGCTGTTCTATATGGGCATCAATATGGGGTCGTTCATTGCGCCGCTGATCTCCGGCTGGCTGATTAAAAGCCACGGCTGGCACTGGGGCTTTGGTATCGGCGGCATCGGGATGCTGGTGGCGTTGATCATCTTCCGCGTGTTTGCCGTTCCGGCAATGAAACGCTACGACAGCGAAGTGGGGCTGGACTCCACCTGGAACAGCCCGGTAGTGAAGAGAAACGGCGTGGGCGCATGGCTGCTGGCGCTGGCAGTAGGCGTGGTGGTTATCGTTGCGCTGATCGCTCAGGGCGTGATTGTGATTAACCCGGTCGCGGTAGCCAGCATGCTGGTGTACGTGATTGCGGCGTCTGTTGCGCTCTACTTTATCTACCTGTTTGTTTTTGCGGGCCTGAACCGTAAAGAGCGCGCACGACTGCTGGTCTGCTTTATCCTGCTGGTTTCAGCCGCATTCTTCTGGTCTGCGTTTGAGCAAAAGCCGACCTCATTCAACCTGTTCGCCAACGACTACACTAACCGCATGATCGGCGATTTTGAGATCCCGGCCGTATGGTTCCAGTCGATCAACGCCCTGTTTATCATCCTGCTGGCGCCGGTGTTCAGCTGGGCATGGCCAAAGCTGGCGAGCATGAACATTCGCCCGAGCAGCATCACCAAGTTTGTTATCGGTATTCTGTGTGCGGCGGCGGGCTTTGGCCTGATGATGCTGGCGGCGCAGAACGTGCTGAATAACGGCGGGGCGGGCGTATCACCGTTCTGGCTGGTAGGCAGCATTCTGATGCTGACGCTGGGCGAGCTGTGCCTGAGCCCGATTGGTCTGGCGACCATGACGTTGCTGGCGCCGGAAAGAATGCGCGGTCAGATGATGGGGCTGTGGTTCTGTGCGAGCGCGCTGGGTAACCTGGCTGCGGGCCTGATTGGCGGCCATGTGAAGGCCGATCAGCTCGATATGCTGCCGGACCTCTTCGCGCGTTGCTCCGTCGCCCTGCTGATTTGCGCTGCGGTGCTGATCGTGCTTATTGTTCCGGTTCGTCGTATGCTGGAAAATACACAGACTAAAAATGAGCAGAAGCCGGTCACTAACGCCTGATGCAACATCCGACCTGGCCGGGACGTGAGTGACGCCCCGGCAGTTCAACGAACGAGACGGGAACAGGCGTTCAGGGATTTATTGGTCATGGGTTTTGATGCTCAGCCCGCAACATATCAAAGGAGTTACCGTGTCGATTACCTGCCCGGATTGCCATGCAGAACTGGAACCGCAAAACGGTGCGGCGCATTGCGACAGCTGCAATAAAGATATTGAACTTGAAGCGCGCTGCCCGGATTGCCATAAGCCGCTCCAGGTGTTAAAAGCCTGCGGCGCGGTGGATTATTTCTGCCAGAATGGTCATGGGCTGATCTCTAAAAAGCGCGTGGAGTTTGTGCCGCTTTAATCCGTCTTTTTCCTGCGCGTTTTCTTCGCGGTCGTCACGCCTTTCACTTCGCTTTCCACCCAGCCGTCTGACAGCCGGGTGGTGAGCACATCACCGGCTTTCACCTGTCTGGTTTGCTTCAGCACCTTGCCGTCCGTCGCCGTGGTTACGCTATAACCGCGCGCCAGCGTGGAGAGCGGGCTGACAGCTTCAAGATGCGTTACCGCATTGCCAAAGCGTTCGCGTGTGGCGCTCAGACGTGCGCGCACGTTCTCGGCCAGACGATACTCCAACTGCTGAATACGCGTTTGCGCGCGATAAATTCGCGGCTGCGGGTTTTGCTGGTTTAAACGCTGGAGGACACGTTGCTGGCGCGAGGCCACGCGCTTGAGTTGATTATCCAGCGCGAAGTTCATCCGCTGGCGCAATCTTTCCAGCATCGTCTGCTGGCGCGCCAGGCGCAGTTGCGGGTGTTGCTGCTGTAACCGGTGGAAAAGCTGCGTAAAACGGCGGTTGCGGTTTGCCAGATAGTAATCCATCGCCATCCCGAGGCGTTGTTGCGCGGACTGAATCTGGCGCAGCAACTCCTGCTGATTACGGCTGACTATCTCGGCGGCTGCGGAAGGCGTCGGCGCACGCAGGTCGGCAACAAAATCGGCGATGGTGACGTCGGTTTCATGGCCGACGGCGCTAACGACCGGAATGCGGCTGGCGAAAATCGCCCGCGCGACGCGTTCATCGTTAAAACTCCACAGATCTTCCAGTGAACCGCCGCCGCGCCCGACGATCAGCACGTCGCATTCATTTCGGGCGTTAGCCCGTTCAATGGCGCGAACAATCTGGCCCGGCGCGTCATCACCCTGAACAGCGGTCGGGTAGATGATAACCGGCAGGGAGGGATCGCGGCGCTTCAGGACATGAAGAATGTCATGTAAAGCGGCACCGGTTTTTGAGGTGATCACCCCGACGCAGTGAGCGGGCGAGGGGAGCGGTTGTTTATACTGCTGATCGAACAGCCCTTCAGCCTGCAATTTTGCTTTCAGTAATTCATACTTCTGCTGGAGCAGGCCCTCACCCGCAGGCTGCATGCTTTCAACGATGATCTGATAGTCGCCGCGCGGCTCATACAGGGTGATATTGGCGCGAACCAGCACCTGTTGCCCGTGCTGCGGGCGAAAAGTGACGCGGCGGTTGCTGTTACGGAACATCGCGCAGCGTACCTGGGCGGTGTCATCCTTTAGCGTAAAATACCAGTGACCGGAGGCGGGCTGCGTGAAATTAGATATTTCACCGCTGATCCATACTTGCCCCATTTCCTGCTCAAGCAGCAGACGAACCGTCTGATTAAGGCGGCTTACGGTAAAGATTGAGGAGGTCTGAGAGGATAACATGTGAGCGGGATCAAATTCTAAATCAGCAAGTTATTCAATCGATAGTAACCCGCCCACAGGGGATCGCAAGCATTATTTGCAAAAAAGTGTGGATGCAATCGGTTTCGCTCTGTATAATGCCACGGCAATATTTATCCACCCCCAGGTTAGAGATATTGCCCATGCTACGTATTGCTAAAGAAGCTCTGACGTTTGACGACGTCCTCCTCGTTCCCGCTCACTCCACCGTTCTGCCGAATACTGCCGACCTCAGCACGCAGTTGACGAAAACCATTCGTCTGAACATCCCTATGCTCTCCGCAGCAATGGATACCGTGACGGAAGCGCGCCTTGCAATCGCCCTGGCACAGGAAGGCGGCATCGGTTTTATCCACAAAAACATGTCTATCGAGCGTCAGGCGGAAGAAGTTCGCCGCGTGAAGAAACATGAATCCGGCGTGGTTACCGACCCGCAAACCGTTCTGCCAACCACCACGCTGCGTGAAGTGAAAGAACTGACCGAACGTAACGGTTTTGCTGGCTATCCGGTTGTCACCGAAGATAACGAGCTGGTCGGTATCATTACCGGTCGTGATGTGCGTTTTGTCACCGACCTGAGCCAGCCTGTCAGCGTGTATATGACGCCGAAAGAGCGCCTGGTCACGGTGCGCGAAGGTGAAGCGCGTGAAGTGGTTTTTGCCAAAATGCACGAAAAACGCGTTGAGAAAGCGCTGGTTGTGGATGACAGCTTCCATCTGATCGGCATGATCACCGTAAAAGATTTCCAGAAAGCGGAACGTAAACCGAACGCCTGTAAAGATGAGCAGGGTCGTCTGCGCGTTGGCGCGGCAGTCGGCGCGGGTGCGGGCAACGAAGAGCGCGTTGACGCGCTGGTTGCCGCAGGCGTTGACGTACTGCTGATCGACTCCTCTCACGGCCACTCCGAAGGCGTTCTGCAACGCATTCGTGAAACCCGCGCCAAATACCCGGATCTGCAAATCATCGGCGGCAACGTAGCAACCGGCGCAGGCGCGCGCGCGCTGGCAGACGCTGGCGTCAGCGCGGTGAAAGTGGGTATCGGTCCAGGCTCTATCTGTACGACCCGTATCGTCACTGGCGTAGGCGTTCCGCAGATCACCGCGGTTTCTGACGCAGTTGAAGCGCTGGAAGGTCTGGGCATTCCGGTTATCGCCGATGGTGGTATTCGTTTCTCCGGCGATATCGCCAAAGCGATCGCCGCAGGCGCAAGCGCGGTAATGGTCGGTTCCATGCTGGCGGGTACTGAAGAATCCCCGGGTGAAATCGAACTGTACCAGGGCCGTTCTTACAAATCCTACCGTGGTATGGGTTCTCTGGGCGCGATGTCCAAAGGCTCCTCTGACCGTTATTTCCAGAGCGATAACGCGGCAGACAAACTGGTGCCGGAAGGTATCGAAGGCCGCGTAGCGTATAAAGGCCGCCTGAAAGAGATCATTCACCAGCAGATGGGCGGCCTGCGCTCCTGTATGGGTCTGACCGGCTGTGGTACTATCGACGCGCTGCGTACCAAAGCGGAGTTTGTACGCATCAGCGGTGCGGGTATTCAGGAAAGCCACGTTCATGACGTGACCATCACCAAAGAGTCCCCGAACTACCGTCTGGGCTCCTGATTTTCTTCGCCCGACCTCGTGTCGGGCGATTTATTTAATCTGTTTCACTTGCCTCGGAATTAGCGTCAATGACGGAAAATATTCATAAACATCGCATTCTCATCCTGGATTTTGGTTCTCAGTACACTCAGCTGGTTGCGCGTCGCGTGCGTGAACTCGGCGTTTACTGCGAACTGTGGGCGTGGGATGTTACGGAAGCACAAATTCGCGAATTCAACCCAAGCGGTATTATTCTTTCCGGCGGCCCGGAAAGCACCACTGAAGAAAACAGCCCACGCGCGCCGGAGTATGTGTTTGAAGCTGGTGTGCCGGTATTCGGCGTGTGCTACGGCATGCAGACGATGGCGATGCAACTGGGCGGCCATGTTGAAGCATCCAATGAACGTGAATTCGGTTACGCGCAGGTGGAAGTGAGAACCGACAGCGCGCTGATTCGCGGCATTGAAGACTCCCTGACCGCAGACGGCAAGCCGCTACTGGACGTGTGGATGAGCCACGGCGATAAAGTTACCGCTATCCCGTCTGACTTTGTCACCGTTGCCAGCACCGAAACCTGCCCGTTCGCCATTATGGCTAACGAGGAAAAACGTTTTTACGGCGTGCAGTTCCACCCGGAAGTCACGCATACCCGTCAGGGTATGCGCATGCTGGAACGCTTTGTGCGTGATATCTGCCAGTGTGAAGCGCTGTGGACTCCGGCGAAGATCATCGACGATGCGGTAAATCGCATCCGTGAACAGGTTGGCGACGACAAAGTGATCCTCGGCCTGTCTGGCGGCGTTGACTCTTCCGTTACCGCGATGCTGCTGCACCGTGCCATCGGTAAAAACCTGACCTGCGTATTTGTTGATAACGGCCTGCTGCGTCTGAACGAAGCCGAGCAGGTAATGGACATGTTCGGCGATCATTTTGGTCTCAACATTATTCACGTTCCGGCGGAAGAACGTTTCCTGACCGCGCTGAAAGGCGAAAACGATCCTGAAGCGAAACGTAAGATCATCGGTCGCGTATTCGTTGAAGTCTTCGACGAAGAAGCGTTCAGACTGGAAGACGTGAAATGGCTGGCGCAGGGCACTATCTATCCTGACGTTATCGAGTCCGCCGCTTCCGCCACCGGTAAAGCACACGTCATCAAATCTCACCACAATGTGGGCGGCCTGCCGAAAGAGATGAAGATGGGTCTGGTTGAGCCGCTGAAAGAGCTGTTCAAAGACGAAGTGCGCAAGATTGGTCTGGAACTGGGCCTGCCGTACGACATGCTGTACCGTCACCCGTTCCCGGGGCCGGGTCTTGGTGTTCGCGTACTGGGCGAAGTGAAGAAAGAGTACTGCGACCTGCTGCGTCGTGCGGATGCTATCTTCATCGAAGAGCTGCACAAAGCGGATCTGTACAACAAAGTGAGCCAGGCGTTCACCGTGTTCCTGCCGGTTCGTTCCGTTGGCGTAATGGGCGATGGCCGTAAATACGACTGGGTTGTCTCCCTGCGTGCGGTAGAAACCATCGACTTTATGACCGCGCACTGGGCGCACCTGCCGTATGATTTCCTCGGCCGCGTCTCTAACCGCATCATCAACGAAGTCAACGGCATCTCCCGCGTGGTGTATGACATCAGCGGTAAGCCGCCAGCAACCATTGAGTGGGAGTGATCCCACGTCCGGCATAGACTGGCACCAAAGAGCATTAAAACACCCATAAGCCCGCATAATTGCGGGCTTTTTTCGTTCTTGGCGTAGCAATGTCTGGCAAATTTTCGCATCGCCAAGCACCCCGTTTCTATGGCATGGTAGATGGTACAATTTGAACCTGATGCCATGTTCGGCACTCGATACCATGCCGCCCCTGATGGGGTGTTCATGGTACTGAATTTAGGTAACACATTGTTCTTAAAGATGTTTTTTGAGAATTTGTGGGGCTTTTTGAGCATGGTATTTTTGAGAGGAAACCTAACCCGACCATGCTGACCGATACCAAGCTGCGCAACCTCAAGCCAAAGGACAAGCTCTACAAAGTGAATGACCGTGACGGCCTCTACGTGGCCATCACGCCAGCGGGTTCGATTTCATTCCGCTACAACTACTCGATCCACGGTAGGCAGGAGACCATCACCTTCGGCCGCTACGGTGTCGGAGGGATCACGCTAGCGGAAGCTCGCGAACGGCTGGGCGAAGCCAAGAAGATGATCGCCGCAGGGAAATCTCCAGCCAAAGAGAAGGCGCGGGACAAAGCCCGCGTTAAGGACGCTGAAAACTTTGGTGCTTGGGGCGAAAAATGGCTACGCGGCTATCAAATGGCGGACGTTACCCGCGATATGCGTCGAGCTACCTTCGAGCGCGAGCTTAAGCCGAAGTTCGGTAACCAGAAGCTGACAGAAATCACCCATGAGGATTTACGGGCGCTGACTGATGCGATTGTGGAGCGCGGGGCACCGGCAACGGCCGTGCTTTGCCGCGAAATTGTGATGCAGGTCTTCCGTTGGGCTATAGAACGTGGCCAGAAGGTTGAGAACCCGGCCGATCTGGTGCGCCCGTCGACTATTGCAAAGTTTGAGCCGCGAGATCGAGCACTTACGCCCGATGAAATCGGCTTGATGTACCAGTACATGGAGCGCATTGGCACCACACCTTCGATCCGCGCGGCCGCCAAGTTGCTGTTGCTGACGATGGTACGCAAAAGCGAACTGACCAACGCAACGTGGAGCGAAATCAATTTCACCGAAGCGCTCTGGACAATCCCCAAGGAGCGGATGAAGCGCCGCAATCCCCATCTGGTGTTCCTGTCGAGGCAGGCGCTCGACATTTTCATAGCTCTGAAAACCTTCGCGGGCGGCTCGGAGTACGTGCTGCCATCGCGCTATGACTCGGACTTGCCGATGAGCAGCGCCACGCTCAATCAGGTGCTCACGCTGACCTATCGTCTGGCCCAGAAGGAAGGGCAGTCGCTTGGCAAGTTCGGACCGCACGACTTGCGGCGTACAGCCAGCACGCTGCTGCATGAGGCAGGCTATAACACTGACTGGATCGAGAAGTGCCTTGCGCACGAACAGAAGGGCGTTCGAGCCATCTACAACAAGGCCGAGTACCGCGATCAGCGGCGGGCAATGCTACAGGATTGGGCGGACATGATTGACGAGTGGACAATCAGGAAGCCCCGCCTCAAGGACTGATTCGGAGTCTTGAGACCTGCATTTTGTAGCGAAATGCCCACTTCGGTGGGCTTTTTTTTGTCCGTAAAACGTATTCCATATGGACAGGCAATTTTCGCTATCTGCGTCAAATAAAGTGCCAAGAAAACAAAGAATTGCGAAGGTTTTTGTTTTGAAAGGTGGACAATTTACGGACGCTAAGACATTGATTTTATTGAGAAAAAGTTCTCTATACTGCTGGAAATCACCGGCATTGTGGGGCAATAATTAAACCTCGGGCGATGACAAAACGAGGTATTCGGTGTGGAAAGAGAATTAAGGAGAGTGAGTAAAGTTCTCATTAGCAAAAAGCAGCTGCTGGAGATGATTCCACTGTGCGAGCGCACGATCTACAACTTTGAAAAGCAGGGAAAATTCCCTAAGCGCATCGCACTTAGTAGTCGCAAGGTCGTGTGGGATTTAGCCGAGGTCGAGGCATGGATTGATGCGTGCAAACATTCCGGCTCGGCCCCTCGTCCCGGAATGGGGGCCTGAATTGTGGCGGCCAACTTGCAGGCAACATTTACGAGTAGACCGCTTGTACTGGGCTTAATACAGCTCCGGTTGGGCCGTGCATGAGTAGCCGAAACAGCGGTCTTAAGCCCATAGGCGCGGTAATAGGCGACTCTGGCGGGCTACTGGAACGCCTTGAAAATATCAGGAAGCGGAACAGTGACCGAACTCCGGCTGCTGAACGCGGTAGACCGTCTAACGTCTCGACCGTGCATGAACAGATGGAAAGGGCAAAAGAGCGGGACAAAGCGTTGTCACTTGTCCGCAAGCCTCCACAAGGCGACGCTCAGCCAGATTTTTTTGCGCCCAGCCTTTATGACGTGGGCGGCCGCGACAATCGCAGCGTCATGGATGTGGCCGTGTTCCGTTTATCCAAGAAGGACAAGCGAGCCGGAGAACTGATCCGCTACGACCTGCCGGATGGATACGTGGAAGTGTCCGCAGGAGCGCACGGAATGGCCTCTGTTTGGGACTACGACATTGTGCTGATGATGGTGTCTCACTTGACCGAAGCTATGAACCGCTATCGAGAAGGAAAGGGTGGCAAGCCGGGGAGAGTGTTTCGGCTGCATGTTAGCGACATCCTCAGATTTGCCCGACGTGGTAACGGTAGTAGTCAGGTTAAGGGAGTGGAAGCCGCGCTAGATCGGTTGCGGGGTACTACCATCAAGACAGTGCGCGAAAGCGGCAAGTTCCGGACAACCGAAGCCGAGGGGCTGATCGCGCGCTATCGTGTTCTGTCACGCACGGACACCAAGAAGATAAGTTCTGTCGAGATTGAAGCCCCGGAGTGGATTTATCGAGAAGTCACCGAGGGCAAGCGGCCGGAGGTACTTACAGTACACCGGGACTACTTTCTGATCGAGCCGGGCATAGGACGCTTTATCTACCGACTGGCTCGCCGTGCCGCAGGCAGGGATAGCGCTAAATGGGCTTTCAAGACCCTTTACGAACGCAGTGGAAGCGGTGGCTCGTTCAAAAAATTCTGTTTCTTCCTTCGCGGGATCATCAAAGCCGATGACCTGCCTGAATATGCCTTGTGCGAAGAAGCGGGGAAGGATGGCCCTCTACTGGTCATGAGGCACCGCAATTCCTCGTCGGAACCGCTGGGCGGTTCCTAATAGACGGTGAGTGAGATCGCAAAAGAGCCCCGTTGCGGGCTTTTTTCATTTTGATTGACGGACAGTTTACGGACAAAGTGGGAACAACCCGCCACGCTGTGGATAGAGTGTCTATTAGGAACCTGAAACCGTCTATTAGGAACCGTTTCGCCGTCTATTAGGAACCGGTATCCGTCTATTAGGAACCGGTGTTGCGCGTAATTCATTGAATTAAAAAAGTAAATTTCCTTCTTTTTACGCTAAATCTTTTAAAACTATATATAAAACTGTTTAAAACCCTTTTGCCTGTGCATAAGTCGATGGCCCCCATCCGTTAGTTCGGAACTCCTATTGGTGCGAAATCGCGCCACGATCCAAAAGCGTGGCCCCTGCGGGGTTCCCACCGCTTCGCGGCAGCTCCCCTCCCTCATGAAAGGCGTTCGCTCCGCCCCAACGCGCTGGCCGAGCTTGCTGCCGTGGGTTGGAGGCTGGACGAGTACGCTAAGGGCAAATGGGAAACGGGCGACCCAAGGCATCCGACCGTAACGCTGCTCCCCCTGTTTAATGGCACCTCACCCTCTGTTTAACAGTACCCAACCCCCTGCTTAACGGCACCCGGCCAGTTTCTGAAAACCCAGCAACGGCGGGCCTTTGCGGGCCGTTCGCAAATTCCATCCAAGATTCTCTAAGAATCTCCAGCATGCGCGCTAAGCGCCGCGCCTTGATGGCGCAGCTCATCGCTTGCTGCTCTTGGTCGGCCTACGGCCGTTGGGCACCAAAAAAAGGTAGGGCGGGCCTGCCGTCGTCGACGCGGTTAGTTCCGTGGATTACCCACCGGTCGCAGCACCTGGTCGAGCCGTTGAAACCGGCAAAAAGACATCAGGCACCAAAAAGGGAAGGGCAGGGCCAAAACCCACATAAGGCCTCTAACGGCCTGCGAAAGCGTTCCAGAATCCCTCCCGTATGGGTCGTGGCGGCGTTTTTTCAGTGTCGGAATGGGGTTATGGCTATCATGTGTGAAAACTTCTCACAGCGCGATACACGCCGTTTTTGCGGTGTGTAATAGACGGCTGCCCGCACTGACCCTGTGCCCCGTGTATCGGGGTTATCTTCACAGGGGCGGCTGCCCCTACTTTGAAACGAGTGTCAGGCTTCGCAGGCGGCCCGGAGAGCCGTTTTCAGAGGGGGCTAGAGTTGTGTGGCGGGGAGGACCATAAAAGCGCTTACGCTGTCATTACAGCCGATTTGCGAGACGTAGGGCCGGATCGGCCGGAGCCTTTCTTTTGGTGCCCATAAAAAAGCCCTGCACTTGGCAGGGCGGGCGAGATCATTTGCGGCGCTGCTGGCGCTCCCTTAGTGCTTGTTCGGACATGATGGCCATGCGCAGTTGCTCTATCATTACCACCTGATGTTTGCTTCCGAACAGGGGCAGGCGGTTGATGGACTGCGCCGCCCCAAACAGGCCATTAGCAGCCTTAAAGCGATAACGGTTCATGCGTTGCTCTCGTGGTTCCAGCCACCGCGCAAACGCATCGAGTTGCGGCCCATAGCCCCGCGAGCGCAGGTATTCGCGCAGCAAGTACATGCCGAAGGCGGCAGCGAAGGCCACCACGCAAAAAATCAGATATTCAATCATTGGTCAGTCTCCGGTGCATTGGCCGCCTTGGCAGCAGTTGATTGGGTTTCATCGCTCTGGCGGTTCCCAACCGCTATTGGCGCGTCAGCCTTAGCCACCGCTTCCGCTGACATGCCGGGCACCTTCATGCGAGCAAGGGTGCCGGGGATTGGTTTGCTATACGGGTTCATGCCTCACTTTCCTGTTTCGGGTTGTTGGATTTCTCCACGCCGTTCGGTTGAGCCGGGGCGGCGGACGGTTCTTGTGCGGGACGAATAACGTTTGTTTCTTCGGCAACATCCGCGGATACACCGCTGTTAGCTGGACGTTTTTCGTCACCCTCATCGCTGTCAGGCATTTGCGGTGGGGGGCCGCCGCCCATGCTCGCCGCGCCTTCCATACCCGGCACAGAGATAGCGGCGAGCGTCCCGAGGCCGCGGGCGGCCACACTAGCCAAGTTGTTCGCGCCGGAGGCCGCTTTTTTCAGTGTTTGCGCCGCCTGCTGCGGCCCACTCAGACCACTGCTGCGCGGAGTGTCGCTCTGGCTGTTGATGCCGCTACCTGACGGCGATTTGCCCGCCTGCGAGCCACCGACGCGAGAACCGGCTGACTGAGCTGCTGCGCTACCGCCCGTTGCCGTTCTTGTGGTCGCCGCACTGTTCATGGACGGCATGGCGGACGCTGCGGGGTTCTGCTGGCCACCGGCCATGCTGGCATTGATGCTGTCGGCCAGTCCACTGCCAGCGCCACCACCAGAACCGCCGCCCAAAGCACCCGCAGCACCACCGGCCGCGTTTGCGCCGCCCGCCATCATGGTGCCTGCCGCCAAGCCAGTAGCCGCCGCAGCGGCCGCCATTGCCATGCCGCCGATCGCACTGCCTCCCCCAAATGATGAGCCGGTGATCATGCCCGCAATCAGCTCCGGGATAGACCGAGACAGATAGGCGCACACCAAGGACAGGCCCAATAGTGTCAATGTTGGCCCAATAGTGCCGTCGTAGTTGGCGAACCACCTGTCCGATACGGACATAATCAGGCCGACAATCAAGGTCAGGACGAACAGCTTAGCGCCTACCGCAACGGCATAGCGAAGCGGGGCTATTGCAAATTCCCGTGTCCATTGTGAGCCGCCGAAACCGATGAACAGCACGGCCGCATTGATAATCACATACGACTCGACAAGCGTAACGAACATAAACGCGGCGATGAACGCGAAGCACAGCAAAATGATGACGCCGGATAGCGCAATCACAACCGCAGTTTCGAGGTCAAACAACGAAATGTTCGACAGGACTTTTTGTGCCAATTTGATAGCTAAGGTGAACACGTCACCGGGCATCAACTCCTGCGCAAACCCGGAGGCTTGCGATCCCGCTTCGCGGAAGCTGTTCACGATAGCCGTGCTCCACTCTGTGGAGTACGTCAGCAAGGCAAGGAAAAAGCCTATCGTCATGACGAACTTGATCAGCTCGCGGAACATTTCGCCAACATCGGCGCTTTGCCAAATCAGGTTGCCGAACGTCCAAACAAACTGAATCCCAGCGAGCAGGAACAGCAAGTTTCTGGCATAGCCCTGCAACTTTGGCCCCCACTGAGCAGACGCATTATGAATGTCTGTTAGCAGCCCGTTCATCTCCACATTACTTTGTAAACCGGCGGCCATTGCACTCCCGGTCATCAACAGCATGGCTATCCCGACGCAACTTAGAAAGAGTGGTCTACTCATAATCAAAACCCCTTCGACGGGCCGGGTTCGTCTTTCCCTTCCCAGAACTTTTTGGTAGCCGCCGCTTTTTGCTTCTGTGAAGCCGAACATTCTTCGCCCGAAGAAATGACGACGCTAGTCATTACGGCCCCACCCACAGCAGAACCGAGACACAACACCAAAAGAAGAATCTTAGAAATCGTCATAATCAAAACCCCTTGGATGGGCCGGGAGTGTCTGTACCTCCCCAGAACCTTTCACTGGCCGCGTCCTTCACGGCTTCCTGTTCGGTTTGTTTGGCCATGTAGTTGCCTTGCAGGGTGATTTGCGTGGCCACCAGATCGCGCAGTTTCTGGAGCTGCTGCACGTTCTGCGCCGCAATCTCGTTCCCGGCTTGAATGGCCTGCTGACGGCCAACGGCCGACTGCGAACGGCTCACCAACTGATCCAGCATCGCGTTCTCATCCTCGAATGTGCTCGTATTTACGCCAGCGGCCTGCATGGCCGTGCGGGCGTTATCGAAGCCGGATTGTGCCCAGTCCCGATAGCGCTGCGGCATGTTGTTTTGCCCTTGGCCAATCGAGTTCAGATAGCTGTCATAGCCTTTGAACTGCTGGCGAAACTGTTCGTCCAGATTGCTGATGTTGCGGCCGAGCGACTGCGCCGAGTTGTAGATGCTGGCCACGCGCTGAAGGTCGCCAGTGATGGTGTTGAACATGCGGCTGGGCAGTGACATGCCCTGCTTAATCATGTTGTCGTACTGCTGGATCTGCGTCTGCAACTGCTGGGCCGTGTTCAGTTGCGTGTTGACCGCTTCGGCGTACTCGTACATCTGCTGATAGAACGTCGAGCAGTTCGAGCAGTAGATGGCATAGGCCGGAGCCGGTGCCATGTAGAGACTTACACCAAGGCCTGCGCTTGCCATTGCAAGAGCGAGCGCCGCGCCTCGACCGAATTTTCGGGCGGCATAAGCCGACATTTTTTGCGATTCTAGTTCCATACCGAATACCTCGTTTTGTCATCGTCCGAGGTTTAATTATTGCCCCACAATGCCGGTGATTTCCAGCAGTATAGAGAACTTTTTCTCAATAAAATCAATGTCTTATTGTCCGTAAATTGTCCGCCTTTCAAAACAAAAACCTTCGCAATTCTTTGTTTTTCTTGGCACTTTATTTGACGCAGATAGCGAAAATTGCCTATCCACATGGAATACGTTTTGCGGACAAAAAAAGCCCACCGAAGTGAGCTTTTGATAGGGCAGTGCGCGGTGTCAGTGGGCAGCGTAATAGGGATTCTGTGCGCGATAGAGGTCACGCTCCGGTTCAGGAATGTGTAGCGTTTCAAGGTGCCAATCTTCGAGTGAAGAAGCCAGCTCGGCCGCTATGCGCTGGGCTTCCATAACGCTGTTGCTAGGCCGCCCACTGGCTCGACCGAGGCAGGCTTGCAGTTCGTTGAGTTGATTGGCCAATGCGCTGATGCGGTGAGCTGTCTTCATGATCAATTCCCCTTGCTGATCCTTTCCACGATTCTGTCGAATTCTTCCCGGACCTGATCGTCCGTAAGCTCAAGATTAACCAATCCTGACTTTATTGCAATTCTTCCTATTCTTTCTGCTGCCTCATTGTCGAGTTTTGCCAATCTGGCTTTCGCCATTTCAAGCTCTGAAAGGGCATCAGAACGGCGCTCTGCGAGGGTTTTTCGTGCCATGATTACTCCGTTGTTTCTTGATGATCGAGTTTCGAAAAAAAGCGCGTAAACGGAGGCTATGTTCTCACCCGAGTCGAGCAATTTACAAGACTTAGATTTGGCTGGCCTAGCTGATGGCCTCTCAAAGCCCCCTCCTTTTGGTGTCAGTCCGTCCCTGATGCTCATGAACTCAGTCGGAAACGCGTTTTTATGCGAATGTATGCGATTCTATGCGATTAGAAGAATTGATTAATGCGATGCTATGCGAATGTATGCGAATTAACGCGAATGTACGCGATTACGCCATATTTTACTGGCCATTCTGCTCCAGTCGCATAGAATCGCATGAAGCAGTACGGCAGGATGTGTGTTGTACCGGTACGGGCAAGCCCGCACCAGTCCAACACCGCCCCTTACTCACCTACGGTTCGACGGCATCCTGCTCTGCGAGGCTAACGGTCGCTGCCGCGACAAAGGAGCCACGGGCACCGAATGGAGTCATTTCTCACAGTTGTTGGTATGGCCCATTTTCAATTTACCTATGTGCAATAAGCTGTCTTTTTTTATTAGTTGCTGCGTGTATGATGAATATGCAGTAATGACAATTTGTTGGGGGGGATTCTGTCCGTTCAGATTCTTGCTGTTGCAGATGCACGACGCTTATAGCTTCGTGATGATTGCGGATAAGGATTTTCTGTAATTAACCTTCGCTGCTCGAAGTGCCTCCGCACTTCGAGGGCTGTTGAAGTAGGTGGGTATGACGGCAGTCGAGCTACCAGAGGATTTTTTTGCAAATATACAAGGGGTTTTCCGCAAAACACCTGTTTTACTTATTGGGTCGGGATTCTCATGTGGTTATGGCCTGCCAGGGATGGGGGCGTTGGCTGAGCATCTGGCTAATAACGTTTATGACGCACTCTCGACGGATTCGGCACGGAATGCTTGGACCCAATCAATTAATGCGATAAAGGAGAATTTGGAGACAGGCTTAAATAATATTCCACTTGGAATGGCGGGGTGGGATGAGATTTTGTCGGCAATCCGTGGGGAAACAGCGAAGCTAATTCTTGATAAAACAATAGCGGCAGAGGCGCAAATTCTTGTCGAAAAAATAGCGGACCACCATGCCCCCTCACGCCTTCTGAAGCGTCTATTTTTAGGATCTCCTCAGAATGCGGAAAGCATTCATGTCATCACGACAAATTACGATACCCTGCTAGAGCTCTTTTGCGATCTGGCAGAGTTGCCGTTAGACACTGGATTTATGGGGTTTCGACGGCGTAGGCCGCGACCTCATCCGCTTTTTCAAACTCAATACAGCCGAGTGTTAGTAGCCGAAAAGCGCCAACAGCAGGTCGATCACCGTCTATGTAAAACGGTGCGATTATACAAACCGCACGGTTCTATCAGTTGGTTGACAACAAAAGATGGACCAATTGAAGTACTAAATGACGTATCTGTTGCTGAGCGAGCTATTGTTGTGCCGGGCCCTTCGAAGTACCAAGACGCATTAGTCAACACCCTATTTGACGCAATGCGTACTGAGATGAATCAGGTACTTGCGGAGGCTCAAGCTCTCCTGTGTATAGGTTTCGGGTTCAACGATGATCATTTACAAGGCGTTATCAAACACCGTTTGGCGGCTGGAATGCCTGCAATCATAGTCACTCGTGATTCAACCTCCAGCATTGATCGGTTGCTCGGTGAACATCCTCACGTGATCGCTTTGTTTAAGGATGGTGATGGAGCTATTTGTCATTGGAATGGTGAGCAGTTCAGAGTGTCCGAGCCTCTTTGGCAACTTGACGATTTCCTCAAAAAATTTCTGGAGTGAGAGCGCGATGAGTATTTTTAATTTTTCAGAAGAGCAATCCTTGGGAGAAGTTCGCAGTGTTGAAACCTCAAGAATAACTGTGCGAGTGACTGACGGCCAGCGTTTACAGAAAGCACGAGTTGGAAGATTAGTAGCTATTCAATCTGTAGGAGATGAATGGTTAATTGGAATTATCGAAAGAGTTTGGCGACATCCAGTAGAGTTGCCTTCGTTTCCAGAAGTAGATGAAACAATTGATTTGTCAGCAGTGCCGCAAGAAGAAAATGGAATTTCTATAAGTTTGGTAGGAACTTATCGTTCTCGTGATGGCCTGCGAAAGGATGTATTTACGCGTGCAGTATTTATATTGCCAGAGATTAATAGGTCAGTGTTCCCTATTGAGGAAAAGTCACTCGAAGATTTTATGGGCATATTAAGCGCGTCATCTAAAGCTGATGCAGTCGCGCCGCTCAAAGTGGGTACTTATACTTTAGATGGCAAAGCTAGTGCTTATATTGACGGTGATAAACTTTTTCAACGTCATGCGGCGTTATTGGGGAGCACCGGTTCAGGGAAATCTTTCACTGTTGCTTCCATACTTGAACAGTCTGCGCAGCTAGCTCACGCCAATATTGTTGTTCTTGACTTACATGGCGAATATTCCAGTATGAAGTTCGCTTCCCATTATCGTATCGCGGGCATTAGCGATATTAAGTCGAAGGGGGATGGTGCAATTTTTCTGCCGTTCTGGTTGCTGACCTATGATGAGATGCAATCGGTATTTGTTGATCGTTCGGGAGATAATGCACCTAATCAGGCTCTGGCCCTTATGGATTCCGTGGTAGAGATGAAGCGTGCTGCCATAGCGGCGCTTGGCAAACATGAATTACTTGAAGGTTTTACGGTCGATACGCCAGTACCTTACAATTTAGATGACTTGGTTAAATCCCTTGATAAGAAAAATGAAGAAGTTATTCCAACTGGGGAAGAATACGTCACTGGGGCGAAGAAGGGGCAGCCTAAGACTGAAAAAGGTCCATTGAACGGCAAACTCTCTCGATTCCTCATTCGGTTGAAGACAAAAATGAATGATCGACGTTATGCCTTCATGTATCAATCTCCCAAGGAATACGAAACTTATGAAGCATTGCACGAACTAGCGAGTAAGTTGCTCGGTACGGGAAATGTTGCAGATGGTGTAAATCCAGGTATCAAAATTATCGACTTTTCAGAAGTTCCCTCAGATATTTTGCCTGTTGTAGTAGGTTTGGTTGGGAGGTTGATCTATCAAATTCAGTTCTGGAGCGATCCGGGTAAAGATGGTGATGGACGTCATCCAGTAGTGATCGTTTGTGATGAGGCACACTTGTACCTTCCCAGCAGTGCAGCCTCTACTGGACCATTAGAAAAGCGGGCTTTGGAGAACTACGAGCGCATCGCGAAGGAGGGACGTAAATACGGTGTTGGTTTAATGGTGGTTAGCCAGAGGCCTTCTGATGTGAGTACAACCATTTTGAGTCAATGTAGCAACATTATAAGTTTGCGTCTCGCTAATAAGACAGACCAATCTGTAGTTAAGCAACTTTTGCCCGAGAGCTT
Source organism: Citrobacter sp. CK191 (assembly GCF_030333435.1). Classification (NCBI taxonomy): domain Bacteria; kingdom Pseudomonadati; phylum Pseudomonadota; class Gammaproteobacteria; order Enterobacterales; family Enterobacteriaceae; genus Citrobacter; species Citrobacter sp. CK191. The sequence goes on from NZ_JAOWFX010000029.1 coordinate 98,555, forward strand.
GGAGGGGTTGATGGAGGTGCTGCCGACGCTGGACGTAGGTGAAGCTGTCGTTGTGGGAGATGCAACATTGCTACCCACACGGATTAAAATGTCTAAGCCCAAGCATGAGCCTCGTAGCGCAACTATTCCGTTCTGGACGCGCTGGGATAAGCCAAAGGCCGACGTTGATTTGATTGCTGCCGTAGAGAACATGCGTCGACAGTCGCGGACCAACGATTGAGTTACGATTTAGTCTGAGCTGATATGGGCTATTTGCTAACTTATCGAAAAGGATACACGAAATGAAAGATAGACCGCATAACGTGGCGATGGCCGAGCACTTCCGCGCCCATCCGACGTATGCAGCGGAGCTGCTTGCTGAAGTCTGCCGCGAAGGCAACCCTGCTGAGCTAGCCATTCTGTTGCGGCAGATGGTCACGGCCTCGGCAGGTGATGAGAGGTCGGATGACACCGATACAGAGCGCGCTCTACCTCTCTGATTTGAGCATGGTATTTTTCATGGTTCAACAAATAGACATGGTTTCAAGGTGTTGATTTGTACGGGTGTTTTTAGTTAATTTACAATTGAGTGGGAATAAGCCGATAACCCTTCCTGAGTTTTCATGAACAGGTAAAAATGCAATCAACCCTCTGTTTTTACAGAGGGTTTTTATTTATGTGCATTCATGTTTCCTCACTCCAGTTCACACTTTTTAGCGGTATTTCTCACGGTATCGCCTTAGAGGTGTATTCTTCTCTCTGTCTGATACCGTTGTAAAAATGATGCCAAAATGGTGATTTTATGCTGACTGATATCAAACTGAAAAACCTCAAGCCAAAGGACAAACTTTATAAAGTTACTGACCGGGATGGTTTGTATGTTGCAGTGCTGACGTCAGGCACAGTCTCGTTTCGCTACGATTACAGCATCAACGGAAGACGAGAAACACTGACATTAGGAAAGTATGGTATTGACGGTATTTCTCTGGCTGAAGCAAGGGAAAAACTCCATACCGCGAAAAAGCTGCTCAAGTCAGGCATATCACCTGCTGTAGACAAGCGTTACGGTAAAAATAAGCTCCGGGAGAGTGAGACGCTGACGGTATATACCGACAATTACATGAAGCATGTAACACTGGCGGACAGTACCAGAGCGATGAAAGAAGCGGTTATTGAGCGAGATATCCTGCCTGTGCTGGGCAACAAATTAATGACCGAAATTACTACGGCAATGGTGCGCGACCTTTGCGATCGGATAATAGATCGAGGAGGTAATGCAACAGCGGTACAGGTTCGCGAGATAATCAGCAGTGTCTATCGTTATGCAAATGATCGAGGGCACAGTTTTTCTAATCCGGCCCAGGATATTAAAGCGAGTTCTATCGCAACGTTTACTCCGAGGCTCAGAAGCCTTTCCCCGCGAGAAGTTGGCATTTTCTTCAATACACTGGATACCGTTGCAGGGATGCCAACGCTCAAACTGGCATTGAAGATTATATTTCTGACAATGGTACGTAAAAGCGAGTTCACTTTAGCGACCTGGGATGAGGTTGATTTCAAAACCAACGAGTGGACCATTCCTGCTGGCCGTATGAAAGGAGGCCGGACTCATGTCATCTATCTTTCGCGCCAGGTTAATGATTTGCTGACAGGCCTGAAAATGTGTGCCGGAGGAAGTCCTTACTTACTTGCAGGGCGCTATAACATCAACAAACCACTGTCTAATGCAGCCCTGAACGGCGTTATCACTACAACCGTAAAAGTGGCACAGTCGCAAGGGAAGGCACTGGAGCACTTTACTGTCCATGACATGCGGCGGACGGCTAGCACGTTATTGCATGAGGCAGGGTATCCATCGGACTGGATAGAAAAATGCCTCGCGCATGAGCAAAAAGGGGTGAGGGCAATTTACAACAAGGCCGAATACGCGCGACCGCGAACTTACATGTTGCAGCAGTGGGCGAATATGGTTGATGGTTGGATTGCTGGAACAACAATGACGCTCACTCCGTTTTCGCCGAGAAAGTATGAGGAGTGGATGAACCTTGATATGTAATGGTTTATTGCTCGATTAAGATAAAATTTTTATAAAATTAGTGGGTTCGACTATGCTTTTTAATATGCTTAATAATAAACAAAAAAAACGTCTTTTTATTAATCAAGTAAATGTGTTTTACAATTATTCGTTAGGTTTTGAAGTTCCTTCGGTAGATTTACTGAAGACTGCTAATAAACTTCTTAAATCAGGTTTTTCTAAATGTGTTTGTTTTTCAGATTTTAATTTTTTATATCTTAATGAAAATAATCAAATAAAATACAGTAATTTGCATCCAGAAGGAAGAAGTTGGGATTCTTCATGGGAAATAAATTTTGATGATGGCATACCAAAAGAAATAATTCCTGATTTAATGATTTCTTCCGAGTTGTTTTTCCATGAAAATAGACTCGTGAATGATAATCAGGCTTACATAAGAACATCATTACCTCCCTTTGTTTTGGAGACAAGTAATGAGCAGTACCCTATGTATCCAGGAGTAAAGATCTACCGTGATGGAATCGCTATCATTTATTTTCAATTTGATGGTAAATGGAATGGAATTGATGATAACAGTTTCTTATCATCAATTATAAACATGAGTCAAAGATATTTTGATAAAATATGGGTTGATGCGAAACTTCAAATGCTGGATGGTGAAGTGGTTTTAGAAAATAGCTTTGAAGATGTTTTTTCAATTGGTGGAAGTCTTCTTGATGGAAGAGAAATAAGAAAATTAAAACAAAAGATGCGAGATAATAGCATGAAAGTATTAACTGAATCTTTTGAGAAAGAAGGTTGTACTTTTTCGTTCGATAATCATAGAGAATGGATTTTGCATCAGATTGCAGGAACGGAGGGGAATGAATCATGGGAATCTACGATTGAAATGTGTCGTTCTATATATTCAAACGTTATTAGCAGCATGTTGGTTCCACAATATAAGAATAATAAAACTAAGTCATATAGTTATCTCTGGCACGGACGGCCTTCTGTTTCTCTTTTACGTTTTGATAAGCAACCTCAGGATAAAAGTGCTTTGTTGAAAAATTTCTCTGAGTCATTGGTTAAGTTTTTGAATAGAGCTGATATCAGCGAAAAGAAAAACTCCTTGCCGCCAGATTTACGGAAGTTTAATGATTATTGTCTACATGCAAATAGATCCATTTACTTATGGACTTGGTTAAGAGGAGAGAATGAGTCAGAAGATATTTGGGATGACAGAAATACCTCATCAAGAATACTTGAAAATCAGGCAAGAGTTGAGCAGGTTGAATATCATAATATGAGTATTTCTAGAGCGTGCTCTTGGGCTAATAACCCGCCATCTGAACAGCATCTATTTATCTCCTATACAACATTGGCAGAAACAGAAAATAACATTCATCATAGTAGTATATCTGGGGAAATTTCTGATACGCTTTCATATCTCGTTAAATCTTTTGGGACAGAGAGTTTAATTGCTTCTGCGAAAGAGATGGCTAGATTTCGCATGGACGAACTTAAATATAGGTCAGATTCAGCAAGAAACTCTAGCAATTATTGGTTAACATTTATTTTCGGTTTGGTTGGTGTTACAAGTTTTGCTGAATTTGCAGTTAATCCACTAATTCTTAATAAATGGAGTGGAATGAATAAAGTTATAGCGCCTTTTATTTCTTTTGGGATCTCTGCTGTTTTAGTTTTAGCAATATCTGCAATTATCTGGTATTACACAAAGAGAAAATACTAGCATTTAGAGTGATTGATACTAGAAGTTATGTTGCTATTTATATTGCTTTTATGATGGATATCGGGCTAATTAATTTTGCCATAAACTTGCTCGATATACCGTCCTCGCCCATCCCCATGTCCCAGATCTGTTGAGGTTACCGCCAGTGCCTCTTTGTGGCTTAACCCCTGATCCTTGTAATAGCGGATCGCGTCCTGCGCCCAAGCATAGCGCAGGGAGTGAGGGGAGTATTCACCCGTCAGCCCGGCATCGCGGAGATGGTTGTGCCAGTAATCCATTGCGGATTTCAGATCCGGTTTGTCAATCAGATGCCCGTCACGTTCCCCCGCAATATTCAGCGCCTCTTTCACCGCCTGACGAACCGCTTCCCTGTCTATCACCTGCGTCATGCGCGGTCGTCCGCCTTTGGTGCCGAAGATCACCGACAGACGTTCAGCGCCTTTTTCCAGCTGTTTATCCCAGGTTTTCAGCGACTGGCAGCACTGTACCGCTTCCTGACCACGCAGGCCCATCACCCTTGCCAGTTGCAGGCTGGCCGCGAGACCAGCGTCGGTTTGCTGGACCCGATCCAGTACCTGCTGGTAAAGCGCATCCGGAATGGCCCGGTGCGTCCCGTCACGGCTGGCACCACTGATACCGAGTGATTTGTTGCTGATTAATTCGGACTGGCTGAGTTGTGTGCGTCCGGCTTCAGCCAGAATAGAGCGCACCATTGCCATCTCATTCTGTAGAGTTCGCAGAGAAATACCCTGCGCCAGCCGTTCATGGATATATCCCGCGATGTGTCTGGCTTTGAGCTGGCTGGTGCTGGTTACCTGAATATTCTGCGCCAGCAGATGATGGGCAAAACGCTGCGCCATCTGTTCGCGGTCGTGGACTGTTTTGTGGCTGCCACCTGTGCGGTGCGCCAGCTTTTTCATATCCTGTGCCAGTCGCGACATACTGACTCCTCTGCCTGATGCGGTAGCAATATTTTCCGGCGCGTGGGGAATGCATGGGAGAGCGAAAGCTGCGCCATGCTGAACAATACCGGTGCGCCGGAAGGCGAGAGTTGAGGTATGGTGAGGTACGGTACTGCACGATGTGCAGGCCGCCTGCGTCAGCAGGGATGCCCCCGGATCGTCGTGATCCGCCTCCGGTACTGTTCATTCCTCCTTGTTATCTTTTTGACGCAGAAATGATGGCGTCAGAGGCCCAAACACTTACTGCACTGCGTCCCAAGTACGAATTTATCCAATATGATTGTGAAGCTATTGAAAGACAATTACTTGAGAATCCAAGAGGTCAAGGTCTTGCTGCCCGATATACTCCAGTTTCATTTAATAAATGGATGATTGCCTCTCAAATGGTTCATACACCTGCTATAATAAATGACCCGCAGCATAGTATTAATCACTTTTTTCTGCGCCATCCTCATGTTAATTTAACAGATGCTTTAATTGAAGCATCTGCCCGTAATATCCCATTATTTATAGTCATATATGATCCTGAACATCCTAGCAATAGCCGCATTGAACTTTCTTTAGGATACTTCATGGAGTATCACACTACAAAAAAACTGGTTGATCAGAACTTTGTCGCTGTAGTGGTGCCTAATCTTACTCCTGAAATTATAGCGTTGATACCGGCGGATGACCCACTAGAAAAATGCCTTTGGGTTGTAATGCAACCAAATGGCGACATAATACGACGAGAAGGCGTATATGCCAATCCAGACGAAGGAATGAAGCGTGTTCGAGCAGTAATAACATCGCTTGGACTCTAATTTCTTTATTCAAAAAAATGAACAAGGCTACATGTAGTGGTATTCCCTTGTGGCCTTTTGAGTTGTTTACTTGTGAACTATTAATACCAATTTAAGTCACGTCCGTTTGTAGTGTAAGTGTTCCCGAAAAGGAACCATCAACTTTTAAAGGCTCTGCCACTTGAATTTCCGCTTCTGGCACAGGGTTGCTGTTGCAGCCCTGACAACCTTAGACTTCAATCGATTCAGAGATCTCTAACGCATCATCGACTTCAATGCCCAGATAACGGACTGTGCTTTCCAGTTTCTTATGGCCCAACAGAAGTTGGATCACCCGAAGATTCTTGGTTTTCTTGTAGATCAGGTAAGGTTTTGTTCTTCTCATGGAGTGTGTGCTGTAAAGCGAAGCTTCGAGACCAAGCTTTTCTACCCACCCATGAAAAATTCGGCTGTATTGCCGGGTTGATATGTGCCGGTTAGTTCCGATCCGAGACCGAAACAAGAAGTCTTTACTGTGCAAATTGCCAAGCTTTATCAATGCAGCAACAGCTTCTCTTGTCCCTTTGGTTATCTCAAATTGCACAGGGCTACCGGTTTTCTGTTGCAACACCGTTGCTCTGCTTGAAACCGAGCTACCATATGCCACATCAGATACTTTGAGTTTGACCAGATCACAGCCTCGAAGCTTACTGTCCAGGGCCATATTGAACAGAGCTAAATCGCGCGTTTTACCTTCCAGTTCAAGCCGGATTCGGATCCCCCAGATATGAGATATCTGAAGTGGTCTTTTTTGGCCGATGATACGGTCTTTGTTCCACGGTGACGTGTTCATACTCAAATCTCCTGCAATGTGGGAGATTTGAGTATGGTTGTCCCTTATGAGCGAGAAGCGGAAATTGGCACTAATCGGTCAACTTAAAATATGGTTCCCATCAACCTAACTGTTTAGCCAAATAGTTTTTAACTTTGATGATATTTACTTACAAAACACGCGCAATTGGTTTATAGCAATCAATTTGCATTACATCCATTTACTATTTGTAATGGATAGATTCTATCATTCGAACTCGAACCAGCGATTTTTGTTTTTTTGAATATTGACCATGATGTTTTAGGACAGTTTTCCTTCCAAAAAGACCAAAGACTATCCCCAGGTAGAATGTATTTCTTTCTTATTTCACTCAGAGTATAAAGAGGAGGTATTACTATTTTTTGGTTTGGCTTTATAATCATCTTGGATTTCGTTATATTGTTTAATTCTGCAAGGGAGTACATCAATTCTCCCGTCCCATAATATGACTTAGACAAACTCCATAGCGACTCCCCACGAATGACATTATGTTCTATATTATCTGCACCAAGAGATTCTATATACTTCAATTCTGAATCCTTAATGCTATAAAAAGTTCTAATCTCAGTAGCAGGCACCATAGTAAAACTAGAAATGTTTAAAGACATTTGTTCGTTAAAAGCAGATGTATTTTTCTCAATGAAATAGTCCTTTATTAATCCGAGATTTTCAAAATCATCATAGAATTTTGGAACTGAATCGATGTTGTTTATTTCGGAAAGTTTTGAGTACGTTATTCCTATTGATAAATTTTCTTTTTGAATTTCACTTGATAAGTCTCTAAATCCGATATCAAAAGCACCTAAATGTAAGTCATCAATAGCCAAGCCTGTATGGATTACGAAATATTCAAATATTTGACCAGCCACACTATTAGCATCTATAAAACCTAACAACGAGCGATTATCGATTGTTGGTACTATTGTTGGAATATCTACACCAATAGTGCCTTTAGATGTGCCATTGTTCAGATCAGGGGCGGAGATATTTAAATTCACATAAATAATACCATAACCACTTGCGGTTGCGAGATCATATGACCAATCTACACCGAACGTACTTCCACAGGCCCTTTTATGTGCCTTTAAGTCAAATTTGAATATCATCTGGATGTTGTTATAAGAAATCCGTCTGAGCGGTGAAAACTTCAAATCTGAACAAGCATCTTTTTCATTTGCCTTCAAGGCCATTTTAATAGCCGACTCAAGCTGCGATAGATCTAGCCCTATATTTCTTTTGACAATATAGTGTTTTTGTGAGGTTTTTTTGGGATTACATAGCGATGGAGCTTTGTAAGTGCAACTACTGACAGGTTCAAATGTATATTTGATATACAATATTTTACTCAGGTAAGGACGCATCGACTTAGGTAGGTCTTTATATTCAATAAAAAGTCTGTCAATTGATTTTTGACTACTAAATGGGGCGTTTAGACGTAAGGGGGGTATGTCATCTGATGAGCCATTAGCCTTTGATAAAATCAAAATTTGAAATATAGCCAGAAGAACAACTGTCAATATTATGTTCACATTGCAGCCCTCTAATAATTACTGTTTAGGCAATAAATTATATTTCGTTAAGTGAAAAATGTTTATTTTACTTTCATGCTTACACAACCGTTTGTGTTTGCCACATATATTGTATCATCGATTTTTGTTATTGACCTAATGGCACCTCCGTAACTATTATTTAAGTCCTCGGCATCTGGACCGGAGAAACCAAAACTTGGCGCGAGTTGACCATCTGAAAAAAATATCTCTTGTGCATTGGATAGCGGTAATACTTCACCTGAGTTCAGAGGGGTGTTTTGAGCTGTTATTATTTTTGGCAATGTCAAAGAAAGTGGTACGTTCAAACCATTTGTGTCATCACGTTTTGCTTCAATAGTACAACCACTAGATGACGTGTTTTTTATTTCTCCTGCTTTAATTGTAATGTCACCTCTGTCGCACACATTGTCAGTAGGTTTTTTATTATATTCTTTCAGTATTTCATTAGCAGTGACTGTTTTGTCTGTTTTGGATTGCCCAGCAACTACCAATGCGACTAGTGGTGCTGCGTATTGAGCGGCTTTTGGTCCGAAGGAGTAACAATCACTTTTACTATTGCACAATAATACACATGATTTGTTATCATATGTGAAAAAAGGAGTTGATAATCCCTTAATGTTGGATTTATTGAGAGTATATATGAGAGGTGCGGTGTCGTTAACTTCCCATGAAGTTTCAAGAGAGCAAATGTTTTGCCCATTTGTTTCTTTAGTACAACCAAGCTCTTTTATTCCATTCACAGCAATCACAGCATTATCTTTATGTGTTGTGCTGGGGTTACTAGCGAGCCTGGTTGTTACAGTATATTTTGTAAATATATCATTTTGAGGGTCGGTGTTTGTTAGGTAAGCCATTTTGGATTGAGCACAAGCACATTTGGGACTATCTTGATATACAACTTTTGCCTTAAATTTATATGGCGGTTCAGTATCATCTTTTTTAGCTTCAGTACATGCAATAAGCATTGATACTGCACAAACAAAAACAATGGGATTATATATTTTCATTGTAATGGCCTTATGATGGTTGGAGTACTCACTAAATTATAAGCGATAATTTTTGTATCAATGTCTTATTTTAGAGTGTAACCAAAAAAATAATACTTTCTGACGAGCATCTAAATTTAACATGTCATGGTTATGATCATGCCAAAGCGGAAGAATCGACGCTATAGCCAGACAGTCTATAATACCTAAATCGGTATTATAGACTTCCGCTCCTGGCACGAAGCCGACTATACGCCTGAAGTTTCAGAGCTTAATCGGTTCTCTACACCCGACACTGGGAGCACCTACCTACGTTCTCTTCTCCCGCCCCATCTTCAACACCTCGTAAAACGTTCCTCTCCCAAGCCCGTTTGATGGGACTTCCCGTTCCTGCGCCAGCGTTTTCAGCTTTCGAAGTATCAGGTCCGATGCCGGTTTATCAGACGTCCCATACCGTCCGTCAGTCTCCTCAACCAGAAGTTGAACCAGTAACCAGCAGAGCCTGGCAGTATTCTCTCGAGCCTTGTCGCGTTTATGCATCCCACGCTGGGAAGGTTGTGTGGAAGCAGTGAGATCCGGCAGCGCGTCGTCGCCGAGTGTCTTCAGCCACTTGCGGCCGCGACTGTGACGCGACAGTTTCATCACCGCCTTCAGGCTGCGGGCCTTAATTTCTGGCGGAGTGAGTTCGTCATCAATAAGCCGCTAGGCCAGCGCGAACATCTCATCGGCATAGAACATGCGTTTGTTAGCCGGGGCGCTGACCATGCCTGTAGCTTTGATGGTGCGGCTGATGGCGTCGTGCAGGATACGGTAATTTTCCTGATGTTCTTCCGGCAGGGCATTTGCCGGTTGGGAAGCATCGAGGCCGAGAAGCAGAAGGGCGAGATGCCGCGCTTCCAGCAGCGGCATATCACATTCCCGTTCAAACAGATTCTGACGAATGGGACTAGTCACATTATTCTCCTCCCTCAATGGCTCTCTTCCCACTTTCACATCGGTTCTGGCGGATAGGGTTTTACTCTGCCGTTGCTCATTAAACAAACAAAAGGCAGATTACCACCAGAGTGTTGGTAGTTTTGTTCTGACATGTAGGATCTGTGGAGTGCATAAAGGAAATCAGTTTCCGGCAGGAACAAATTGATCTCTGTACTTAATCTGGACCTATTTCTCAGAAGAGTAGGGGGGCATGAGACCTTGTTGGTGGTCTAAATATAGTCTATATTAAAACCGAGACATGACCATTAGGCGGACCAACATGAAAGTAGAGACAATTAGCTACGTTAAAAAGAACGCAGCAACGCTTGATCTGTCAGAACCGATCCTGGTCACGCAAAATGGTGTCCCTGCTTATGTTATAGAATCCTATGACCAGCAGCAGGAGCGGGAAAACGCTATTGCGTTGCTGAAGCTGCTTACCCTTTCAGAGAAAGATAAAGCTGAAGGGCGCGTGTTCTCAAAAGGCCAACTGCTGGATGGACTTGCGGATTAAACGCAGAGCACTCAACGTTAAGGGACTTCCATGGAACAGCAGGTGACCTTTGAGTACACGCTTACTGTAAAACACTGCATTGACACAATAGCGGGTTTCCTCCGACGCGTTGATGTCGAACCGCGCCCGGTTATCGCAGATATTCTTACACAGTTTGAAAGTATCGTTGGGCAGTTCCCGCTGGGATGCCAGATTTGCCCTGAACTGCTGAAAATTGGCTGTGCAAAGTACCGGGAGTTTAACCACGCTGAAGGCTATCGAGTTTTGTATTCAGTAGACGGCACATTAGTGACAGCACATGCGATTTTGTCACATCGGCAGGACATACAGCAGTTGTTGTTCAGGCGTCTGATTGCCGCCTGAACAATCAGGCGACGATACCCGTCTTCCAGAGTCTATTACCAGACTGAGGCACAGCGCTATCTGTCCGGCGAATGCATATGCAATCCAGAAAACAGTATGTCTATGTGAGCAGGAAAAGTTTAGCGTTGAGCAGGTGTCTCGACTGAGAGAGTGGACTGTTGAGCTTCTTTTTTATCCTGATGATGATGCCAGGCACCGATAGAAGAGTAGACGAAGCGTCCGAAGAAGAAGAGAAAACTGATAAACAGTACGATACGGGTCATTCGACTGTTAAATCGATGTCGTTTTCGCATACTGGTTGCCTGACTCACAAAAGGTTCCTTAGGGTATGCCCAGCATAGTGGGCGATGGGTACATTAAGGCACATTGTAAAGGAATGGTCAATTGTCGATTATGTAAAAATACGTCAGTTGATTTATCTCTTATTGTTATGGAAGATAATTTTAGTATTTACATTAATAATAAATTAATGATAACGAAGCAGAAAAAACGTAATTATTAGTTAATGAGAAGGAAATTGATTGATATATATCAAATGTTGCTTCCCGTTGATAACTAGAATCAAGACACATATTGTGACGTTGTTTTTATTATTATTTTAAAGTCAGGTGGGATGCCTGTCTGAAGCACCTTGCAGGAAGCGAGGGTTTTTGCTGAGCATCTATGAAACTAAATCAGACCTATATCAAAATCAGAGATAAATGGTGGGTGCTACCTCTCATTTTACCCTCTTTGCTGTTGCCCATATTAAGCATTGCCAATACCTACGCACATACCAATACGGGTTCCGGTAATGTCACGCTTTTTTACCTTCCTCTGGCATTCACTATCAGCCTGATGTCATTTTTTGACTGGGCGGCATTACCGGGCATTGCGGTCGCAATCTTCTGGAATCGCTATCCGATAGTGGGATTGTATGAGACGCTCTCCATTATCGGGCATTTCATTATCCCGGTCGTGCTCTGCTGGGGCGGGTATCGCGTGTTTACTCCCCGGCGCAATCAGGTGTCTCATGGCGATGCTCATCTGATGTTTCAGCGGATGTTCTGGCAGGTGTTTTGCCCGGCGACGTTATTTCTGGTGCTTTTTCAATTTGCCGCCTTCCTGGGAATGTATGCGAGCAAATCAAGCATGATGGGCGTAATGCCTTTTAATATCAATACATTGATTAACTATCAGGCTTTGCTGGTGGGAAATCTTATCGGCGTTCCGCTGTGTTATTTTATTATTCGCACTGTCCGCAATCCGCTATATCTGCGTGGATATTATGCGCAGCTGAAACAACAGTTTGATAAGAAAGTCACAAAGAAAGAGGTTGTTATCTGGTTGCTCGTGCTGACATTGCTCATGACAATGCTTTGCATGCCATTGAATGAAAATAGTTCAATATTTAGCACTAACTATACCTTGTCATTATTATTGCCGGTAATGCTATGGGGAGCGATGCGCTACGGTTATCGATTTATTTCGCTGATATGGTCGGCTGTTCTCATTACCGCAATTCATTATTACCAGAGCTACATGCCTTATTATTCCGGGTATGACACACAACTCACTATTACGTCTTCAAGCTACCTGGTTTTCTCTTTTATTGTGAGCTATATGGCGGTGCTGGCGACGCGCCAGAGAATCGTCAGCGGTCGGGCGCGTCGGCTCGCGTATCTTGATCCCGTCGAGCATCTGCCTAACCTGCGGGCGCTAAATCGCGCGCTGAAAAATTCGCCCTGGTCAGCACTCTGTTTTTTACGCGTGCCCGGCCTGGAATTACTGGGGAAGAACTATGGCGTTATGCTGCGGATTCAGTACAAGCAAAAGCTCTCCCACTGGATAAACACCTTGCTGGTGCCCGGTGAATGCGTGTATCAGCTGTCGGGGCATGATTTGATTCTGCGTCTGAATATGGAGTCGCATCAACAGCGCATTGAAGCGCTGGACAACCATATCAAGCAATTCCGTTTCATGTGGGATGATATGCCGCTCCAGCCGCAGGTTGGGGTCAGCTACTGCTATGTGCGCTCTCCGGTCAGCCATATCTATCTGTTATTAGGCGAATTAAGTACCATCGCCGATCTTTCTCTGATGACCAACAAACCGGAGAATATGCAGCGGCGTGGCGCAATGCATTTGCAGCGGGACCTGAAAGATAAAGTGGCGATGATGAACCGCTTGCAGTATGCGCTGGAGCACGATCATTTTTGCCTGATGGCGCAGCCGATTTCAGGTATTCGCGGCGATGTTTACCATGAAATACTGCTGCGACTGAAAGACGATAATGGCGGCATGATCAATCCCGATGGTTTTCTGCCCGTTGCTCACGAATTTGGCCTGTCGTCCAGCATCGATCTGTGGGTGATTGAAAATACCCTGCGCTTTATGGCGGAAAACCGGGATAAGCTGCCAGCCCACCGGTTTGCCATCAATCTGTCACCAACGTCGGTATGCCGCGCCCAGTTTCCAATTGATGTCAGTAACCTGCTGAGCCAGTACGAAGTTGAAGCGTGGCAACTGATCTTTGAAGTGACCGAAAGCAATGCGTTCACCAATGCCGAACAGGGGCAGGCAACGTTGTCACAGTTGCAACAGTTAGGTTGCCAGATAGCGATTGATGATTTTGGAACCGGTTATGCCAGTTATGCGCGGCTGAAAAATGTGAGTGCGAATATTCTCAAGATCGATGGCAGCTTTATTCGCAATATCGTCTCTAACAGTCTCGATTACCAGATTGTGGCGTCCATTTGCCATCTGGCGCGAATGAAGAATATGCAAGTGGTGGCGGAATATGTGGAAAGCGAAGAAATTCGTAGCGCGGTGAGCGCGTTGGGAATCGATTACCTTCAGGGCTATTTGCTTGGCGAACCCAGGCCGCTGGCGGCGACGCTGGAAGAGGTACAGGCACCATTGTCTGGTGCCTGAGGCGAAATTACGCCGCGATAGTGGGCGAACTCTCTTCTTCGATTTTGAGACGCCAGCCCGTGACCGCTTCCCAGTATTGCTGCTCTTTTTCCAGATCGAGCAGGACAAGCGCGTTTTGGCTAAACCAGTCATGCGGGAAGCGCAACGTCCAGTGATTGTCGTCAGTTTTAAGCCGTAGCGTTGGCGGCGTTGTGGTGGCCTGGCGCTGATTATTCAGCAGAACGCCCAGGCGTAATAGCTGAATCAACGGCAGGAATTGTTTTTTCTTGAACAGCGTAAAGCGGGGCAAGTCATCCAGCTTAACGGCTTTACGATGATAACGGACTAATGTCGCCATCATCAGTTGCTGTTCCTGGTTAAAACCCGGCAAATCGCTGTTTTGCAGAATATAGGCAGAGTGGCGGTGCAGGCCGCTGTGGTTGATGTTCAGCCCCACCTCATGCAGCATTGCAGCCCACTTCAGTAACGCTTCCAGCTGCGGATGCGCCAGCTTTGGCTGTTGCGTCTGCCACTGTTCATACATCTGCATGGTTGTTTCCAGCACGCGCCGGGCCTGATCGCTGTCGATGTTATACTGATTCGCCAGGCTTTTGGCCGTACGGCTGCGCACATCCTGATGACGGAAGCGGCCTTCCATTTCGTACAGCACGCCTTCGCGCAGCGCCCCGTCGGAAAGGCGGAGTTCGCGGATTGCCAGCGCATCAAAAACGCCGCACAGAATGGCCAGACCCGGTACAAAGACCGCTTTTCGCTCTTCAGACAGACCCGGCAGGCTCAGTGCTTCAAAGGAGCGGTGCCTGAGCACTTCAGCCATCAGTTTATCCAGCCGTTCTGGCGTAATGAAGCCGTCCTTCTCACCCATTTCCAGCAACACTTCATGGGCGGCTTTGATGGTGCCGGACGCGCCCAGCGCGACGTTCCAGCCCTGAATGCGGAACTGCCAGGTTAACGTCTCCAGTTTTTGCGCAGCGGCCATTCGGGCGCGCTGGAAATTTTCCGGGCTGATGGCGCCGTCAGGAAAATAGATTTGTGCGAAACTGACGCACCCCATGCGACGGCTTTCGACCAGTTTTGGCTCGAAGTTTTCGCCGATGACTAACTCCGTCGAGCCCCCGCCGATATCGATCACCAGCTTGCGGCCCTTTTCCGGCTGCGTATGCTCCACGCCCATAAAAATCAGGCGGGCTTCTTCGTTACCGGAAATGATTTCGATCGGGTAGGGGATGACCTTCTCCGCGCGCTTCAGAAACTCGGTGGCGTTCAGCGCCTGGCGCAGGGTATGGGTGCCTACGATACACACGCTTGACGGGGAGAATCCCTGTAGGCGTTCGGCGAATAACGATAAGCAGCTTAACCCGCGTTCTATCGCTTCTTCACTTAACATATTGTCTTCGCCGAGACCATCCGCCAGATGTACGCGCTGTTTCAGCCGACCGATGATCTGCATGGCGCCGTCCACCACGCGGGCAATGACCATATGAAAACTGTTCGAACCGAGGTCGACCGCCGCGAACTCCTGCGGCCGGGGTGTCTTGTCATGTATTGGCATAGCGTTAGTCAGGTTGCTCGAGTGATTTGATGTAGTCGTAAATCGCCAGTTGCGACTGCACCTTGCGACGATTTCCGCGCGGCACGTAGCGATTACTCAGTTCTTTATCTATGTAGCGGGCTTTTACCGTGTCGCTAAACAGGATGTCAATAATATCCAGCACGCGTTGC
Source organism: Citrobacter sp. CK191 (assembly GCF_030333435.1). Lineage (NCBI taxonomy): Bacteria > Pseudomonadati > Pseudomonadota > Gammaproteobacteria > Enterobacterales > Enterobacteriaceae > Citrobacter > Citrobacter sp. CK191. Next base: position 113,915 of record NZ_JAOWFX010000029.1, read on the forward strand.
TTAAGGCACGGGTCGAGCAGCGGCGCAGCAACTTCGATACGGTAATCGATATTTCTCGTCATCCAGTCAGCGGAGGAAAGATACACCTGCTTGTCGCCGCCGTTGGTAAAAATATAAACCCGGTCATGTTCGAGATAACGATCCACGATACTGATCACGCGGATATTGTCGCTAATGCCTTCCAGATTTGGAATCAGCGAACACATCCCACGAACCAGCAGATTGACCGGCACACCCGAGCTGGATGCGGCGTACAGACGGTCGACCAGCCCCTTGTCCACCAGGTTATTCAACTTCAGCGTAATGCCGGAGGGGAGACCTTGCTGGGCGTTGGCGATTTCTTTATCGATCATCTCGTACAGCAGGCGTCGTGAGTTCTGCGGAGAGACCAGCAAATAGTCGAACGTCACCGGGCGGTAAGGGTTCTCGATAAAGTTGAACACGCGACGGACTTCGTTCGTGATACGCGCATCGGCGGTCAGTAAGGAATAGTCGGTGTACAGGCGTGCCGTTTTTTCGTTGAAGTTCCCTGTGCCGATGTGCGCATAACGCACCACCTCATCGCCTTCTTTACGCGAGATGAGGAACAGTTTGGCGTGAATTTTCAGGCCTGGCGCCGAGAAGATCACATGTACGCCTGCTTCGGTCAGCCGCTTCGCCCAGTGGATATTCGCCTCTTCATCGAATCGCGCCTGCAATTCCACCACCACGGTGACTTTCTTGCCGTTATGGGCGGCGTGAATCATCGAGTCGATGATGCGTGAATCCTTCGCCACACGGTAGATGTTGATTTTGATCGCCAGCACGCTGGGGTCAAAGGAGGCCTGGCGCAGCAATTCCAGCACATGTTCGAAAGTGTGGTACGGATAATAGAGCAGAACGTCGCGCTCGCGAATGGCGTCGAACCCGTTGCGGAACTTCTCTTTATCGAACCAGAGATGGCGCAATCGCGGCAGCGGCTTGTTCACCAGATTGGCTTTGCCCACGTTGGGGAAGCTAATGAAGTCTTTGAAGTTGTGATACCGGCCGCCGGGTACGATGGAGTCGTAGCGGGAGATGGTCAGCTTTTCACGCAGCACTTCCACCAGCGCGTTTGGCATATCGCGCTGATAAACAAAACGCACCGGCTCGGCGGTCAGGCGTTGTTTCAGGCTGGAGGACATCAGCTCCATCAGGCTTGATTCCATCTCGTGCACCAAATCGTATTCGGCATCACGGGTCATCTTCATTGAGTAGGCATTCAGCGCGTCGTAGTCAAAGAAGCCTTTGAAGATGTCGTCCAGGCAGTAGCGCAAAATGTTATCCAGCAGGATCATCGGCTTACGGCGACGCGGCGCTTCCGGCGGCAGATTCACAAAACGCGGCACTTTGTCGGATGGAATTTCCAGCAGCGCGTAGCGGATAGCATCGCCGCGAATAATCTCTACGGCCAGATAGGTGTAATCATCTTTCAGAAACTGAACTAAATCCGTTTCGCGATTGATCAGAATTGGCGTGATGTGTTGGCGTAAGTAGTGTTTAAAATAATGCCGCAGCCAGCTTTGCTGGTTGGCCGACAGTTGGCGTTCGTTGATTAAGAAGATCTGATTACGCGCCATTTCCAGCAGCAATTCGTTGTACAGGCTGTCGAATTCCTGGTCGGCTTTTAGTACCCGGGACTGGATCTTACCTAGCAGATGGCGAGAATGAGAATTAGAACCCTGTTCTTCGCTGATTATGATGCGACGTTTCAGTTCGGCGAAACGAACTTTATAGAACTCGTCAAGGTTATTGGAATAGATGCCCAGGAAGCGCATGCGTTCAATAAGCGGATTTGATTTATCCGCAGCTTCCTGGAGCACGCGTTCGTTGAACGCTAACCAACTTAGCTCTTTCTCGATGTATAGTTTTTCCTGACCCATTACAACTCACACTCCGTTTTATTCACGGGACACTGCCTGATTATTATGGCGAGCATTGCGCTCAGATGTCCAACTGTGCCAGAAAAATATGACAATAAACCGTCAGATAAGCAAAGAGATGAGGGGAATTCCTGAGGCGTAGGCCGGATAAGGCGTTGACGCGCCACCCGGCATTGAAACGTTGGATTGCCTGATGGCGCTTCGCTTACCCGTCCTGCGAGGGAATGTTATTACTCGGCGGCATAGCCTTGCGGCGGCAGGCGATTGCCATCCAGCCAGGCGGCGTTATCACGCATTTCCAGACGGCCATCCACAAACCAACTGACGACCAGAGGATAGATAGCGTGTTCCTGCGTCTGAACGCGGGCCGTAATTTCATCTTCGCTGTCGCCTTCAAAGACCGGAATCTTCGCTTGCAGAATAACCGGGCCGCCGTCGAGTTCATCGGTAACAAAATGGACAGAGGTTCCGTGTTCTTCATCGCCGTTTTCCAGCGCCTGACGGTGCGTATGCAACCCCGGGTATTTTGGCAGCAGGGAAGGGTGAATATTGAGTAGACGCCCCTCATAGTGGGCGACGAACGCGGGGCTCAGGATGCGCATATAGCCCGCCAGCACCACGAGATCGGGGGCGTAAGCGTCTATTTCACGCATCAGTTCGCGGTCAAACGCTTCACGGCTGGCGAATTGATCGGCCGTTAACGCATGTGCCGGAATTCCGGCCTCACGCGCGCGTTCAAGGCCGAACGCGTCGGCCTTGTTGCTGAATACTGCCCGAAGGGTGCCTTTGATTTTTTTCTCTTTGCAGGCATCGATAATCGCCTGCAAATTGCTTCCGTTGCCGGAAATAAGCACCACAAGATTCATCATTGAATAACCACGCGCTGTTCGGAATCAGAAGCTTTAATGATACCGATTTTCCAGGCGTTTTCACCTTTTGCTTTCAGCAGGGCGAGGGCGTTATCCACTTCCGCTTCCGGCAGGGCGATCACCATCCCGACGCCGCAGTTGAAGGTGCGATACATTTCATGCTGGCTGACGTTGCCTGCGGTTTGCAGCCAGTTGAAGACGGCTGGCCATTGCCAGGAAGATTCGTCAATCACCGCCTGGGTGTTGTCCGGCAATACGCGAGGAATATTTTCCCAGAAACCGCCGCCGGTCAGGTGGGCGATGGCGTGCACATCGACTTTTTCAATCAGTTCCAGAATGGACTTCACATAAATGCGGGTTGGCGCCAGCAGGTGATCGGCTAACGGTTTGCCTTCCAGCTCGGTGTTTTCCGGGTCGCAACCGCTGACTTCAACGATCTTGCGCACCAGAGAATAGCCGTTGGAGTGCGGGCCGCTGGAGCCAAGGGCAATCAGCACATCGCCATCGGCCACTTTGGAACCGTCGATAATTTCTGATTTTTCCACCACGCCGACGCAGAAACCGGCGACATCGTAATCTTCGCCATGATACATCCCTGGCATTTCAGCGGTTTCGCCGCCGACCAGCGCGCAGCCTGATTGCAGACAACCTTCGGCAATACCGTTGATCACGCTGGCGGCGGTATCGACGTCCAGCTTGCCGGTCGCGTAGTAATCCAGGAAGAACAGCGGCTCCGCGCCCTGAACGACCAGATCGTTGACGCACATCGCCACCAGGTCGATCCCGATGGTGTCGTGGCGTTTCAGATCCATCGCCAGACGCAGTTTTGTCCCTACGCCGTCAGTGCCGGAAACCAGTACAGGCTCACGATATTTTTGCGGCAATGCGCACAGCGCGCCGAAGCCACCCAAACCACCCATGACTTCCGGGCGGCGAGTTTTCTTCACTACGCCTTTGATTCGATCAACCAGAGCATTACCAGCGTCAATATCAACACCGGCATCTTTATAGCTAAGAGAGGTTTTGTCGGTCACTGCTTAGGTCCCCACGCGTTACTTGCGGTGAAAATTAAATTCGGCGCAATTCTAACAGGGAAAGCAAACGTTTGCGAGCCTGCTCTGCATCCGTTTTTATCTGCCGAATTTTTCAGCGTTTTACCGTTGTGTACCCATTTGTTTGAACTGCTCCACGAAAATGAAACCGGGTTCATTAACGTGCTTGAAACCTGCGCCAGTTATGCACAGTATCGTACTGAAACCGGTTTCTGTTTTGCTTCGGGTTGTCAGCGTAGCGGCGTTAACATTGCAATTACAATGAGGGAAACGTATGTCTGGATTTAAAGCGAATTTCATGTGGGGCGGCGCCGTTGCCGCTCACCAGTTAGAAGGCGGCTGGCAGGAAGGCGGAAAGGGGATTAGCGTGGCGGATGTAATGACCGCCGGTGCGCATGGCGTTCCGCGGGAAATTACCGACGGCGTGATCGCCGGGAAAAATTATCCTAACCATGAGGCTATCGATTTCTATCACCGCTACAAAGACGATATTAAGCTCTTTGCCGAGATGGGCTTTAAATGTTTTCGCACCTCTATCGCCTGGACGCGCATTTTCCCGCAGGGGGATGAATTACAGCCAAATGAAGCGGGTTTGCAGTTTTATGACGCCCTGTTTGATGAATGCCTGAAGTACGGTATTGAGCCGGTGATTACGCTGTCGCATTTTGAAATGCCTTACCATCTGGTCACGGAATATGGCGGCTGGCGTAACCGTAAGCTGATCGATTTCTTCGTGCGCTTCGCGAAAGTGGTATTTACCCGCTATCAGCACAAAGTGAAATACTGGATGACCTTCAATGAGATCAACAACCAGGCCAATTATCACGAAGATTTCGCGCCGTTCACCAACTCGGGGCTGAAATACCTGCCGGGCGAAGATCGTGAACCGGTGATGTATCAGGCGGCGCACTATGAGCTGGTCGCCAGCGCGCTGGCGGTGAAAGCGGCGCGGGAGATCAACCCGGCATTGCAGGTTGGCTGCATGATCGCCATGTGTCCGATCTATCCGCTGACCTGCGCGCCGGACGATATGATGATGGCGATGAACGCGATGCACCGTCGCTACTGGTTTACGGATGTGCATGTGCGCGGGAAATATCCGCAGCATATCCTCAACTACTTTGCGCGTCGGGGCTTTGCGCTGGATATCACCGATGAAGATCGCGCGGCGTTGTTACAGGGCTGCGTCGACTATATCGGTTTCAGCTATTACATGTCTTTTGCCACGAAAGCAACCGCAGATAACCCACAGCTCGATTACGACGAAACGAAAAGTCTGGTCTCCAATCCGTATGTGCAGAAGTCGGACTGGGGCTGGCAGATCGATCCTGTGGGGTTACGCTACTCGCTCAACTGGTTCTGGGATCACTACCAGCTACCGTTGTTTATTGTCGAGAACGGCTTTGGGGCGATAGATATTCAGCAGGCAGATGGTTCCGTTGACGATCGGTATCGTATCGACTATCTCGCAGCGCACATTCGTGAAATGAAAAAAGCCGTTGTGGAAGATGGCGTTGATTTGATGGGTTACACCCCGTGGGGCTGCATTGATTTGGTGTCGGCGGGGACGGGCGAGATGAAAAAACGTTATGGCTTTATCTATGTCGATAAAAATAATGACGGCAGCGGGACGTTAGCGCGCCATCCGAAGAGATCTTTTGCCTGGTATCAAAATGTGATTAAAAACAACGGAGAAAACATTTAAGATTCAATGCGTTGTTATTCAGCCCCGCCATCTGTGCGGGGCGTGTTTTATACTCATTCTCCAGACGTATGTCACTTTGGTTGATCCATGTCAAGCATACGTTGTGTTGCGCCAGAGAGGAAAAGCGGTATAATCCGGCGATTTTTTTTGTGGTTGCCACTCGTCTGAGGAAAGGAGAAGAGTATGAAGATCGTGGAAGTCAAACACCCACTCGTCAAACACAAGCTGGGTCTGATGCGTGAAAACGATATTAGCACCAAACGCTTTCGTGAACTCGCCTCGGAAGTAGGCAGCCTGCTGACCTATGAAGCGACCGCAGACCTGGAAACCGAAACGGTAACCATCGACGGCTGGAATGGCCCGGTTGAAATCGAACAAATCAAAGGTAAAAAAATCACCGTGGTTCCTATCCTGCGTGCCGGTCTGGGCATGATGGAAGGCGTCCTGGAGCATGTGCCGAGCGCGCGTATCAGCGTGGTGGGCATCTACCGTAACGAAGAAACGCTGGAGCCCGTTCCGTACTTCCAGAAACTGGTATCCAACATCGATGAGCGTATGGCGCTGGTGGTTGACCCGATGCTGGCAACCGGTGGTTCAATGATTGCGACGATCGATCTGCTGAAAAACGCAGGCTGCCACAGCATTAAAGTTCTGGTGCTGGTTGCTGCGCCGGAAGGCATTGCGGCGCTGGAGAAAGCGCACCCGGATGTTGAGCTGTACACCGCATCGATTGATAAGGGACTTAACGAGCACGGATACATTATTCCGGGCCTCGGCGATGCCGGCGATAAGATCTTTGGTACGAAGTAAGTGAATGAATAATAAAGAGCCGACTTTAAGAGTCGGCTTTTTTTTGAATAAAACACCCATAACATACAACACTCAGAGGAAAACACTATGACGCGCCGTGCTATCGGGGTAAGTGAAAGACCGCCGCTTTTACAGACAATCCCGCTTAGTTTGCAGCATTTGTTCGCCATGTTTGGCGCAACCGTGCTGGTGCCAGTCCTGTTTCATATTAACCCGGCTACCGTTCTGCTGTTTAACGGCATCGGTACGTTGCTGTATCTCTTTATTTGTAAAGGTAAAATCCCTGCATATTTAGGGTCGAGCTTTGCCTTTATTTCGCCGGTTCTGCTGCTGTTGCCGCTGGGGTATGAAGTGGCGCTGGGCGGTTTTATCATGTGCGGCGTGCTGTTCTGCCTGGTCTCTTTTATCGTGAAGAAAGCCGGAACCGGCTGGCTGGACGTGATGTTCCCGCCTGCGGCGATGGGCGCAATCGTTGCCGTTATCGGTCTGGAACTGGCGGGCGTGGCTGCGGGTATGGCCGGGTTACTGCCTGCTGAAGGGCAATCCCCGGATACCAAAACCATTACCATCTCCCTTGTGACCCTGGCGGTGACGGTCTTTGGCTCCGTGCTGTTCCGGGGTTTCCTGGCCATTATCCCGATCCTGATCGGCGTGCTGGCAGGCTATGCGCTGTCATTTGCAATGGGAGTGGTGGATACCGCGCCGATTGCCGAAGCGCACTGGTTCGCGCTGCCGACGTTCTATACGCCGCGCTTTGAATGGTTTGCCATTCTGACAATTCTGCCAGCGGCGCTGGTGGTGATTGCCGAACACGTAGGCCACCTGGTCGTGACGGCGAACATCGTTAAAAAGGATCTGGTTCGTGACCCTGGCCTGCATCGTTCGATGTTTGCCAACGGGTTATCAACGATGATTTCCGGGTTCTTCGGTTCTACGCCGAACACCACCTACGGTGAAAACATCGGTGTTATGGCGATCACCCGCGTGTACAGCACCTGGGTTATCGGCGGCGCAGCGATTTTTGCCATTCTGCTCTCCTGCGTGGGTAAACTGGCCGCTGCGATTCAGATAATCCCGCTGCCGGTAATGGGCGGCGTATCGCTGCTGTTGTACGGCGTGATCGGCGCATCCGGTATTCGCGTATTGATTGAATCAAAAGTCGATTACAACAAAGCGCAGAACCTGATCCTGACCTCGGTGATTTTGATCATCGGCGTCAGCGGCGCGAAAGTGCATATTGGCGCGGCTGAACTGAAAGGAATGGCGCTGGCGACCATTGTTGGGATCGGCCTGAGCCTGATCTTCAAACTGATCAGCGTTCTGCGCCCGGAAGAAGTGGTGCTGGATGCGAAAGACGCGGATACGCCGCAGCAATAATCCTGAAACCGGGCAGTGCTTGCTGCCCGGTTCTATCGTGATGGAATTCTGTGGTAAACTCATCGCGATTTTATGGAATCCTGGATTGAGGTATCTCTGAACACTCCGGCACAGCTCTCTCTGCCACTTTATCTTCCTGACGACGAAACTTTCGCAAGTTTCTGGCCGGGGGATAACGCCTCTTTACTGGCTGCACTGCAAAACGTGCTGCGTCAGGAACATAGCGGATATATTTATCTCTGGTCGCGTGAAGGCGCGGGCCGTAGCCATCTGCTGCACGCGGCGTGTGCTGAACTGTCGCAACGCGGCGACGCGGTAGGCTATGTGCCGCTGGATAAGCGCACCTGGTTTGTACCGGAAGTGCTTGACGGCATGGAACATTTGTCGCTGGTGTGTATTGACAATATTGAATGTGTCGCCGGAGATGAACTGTGGGAAATGGCGATCTTTGATCTCTATAACCGCATCCTTGAGTCGGGAAAAACGCGCCTGCTGATCACCGGCGATCGCCCTCCACGTCAGTTAAAGCTGGGATTACCCGATCTGGCTTCTCGTCTGGACTGGGGGCAAATCTACAAGCTGCAACCTCTCTCTGATGAAGACAAACTCCAGGCGTTACAACTGCGCGCCAGACTGCGTGGGTTTGAACTGCCGGAAGATGTCGGGCGTTTTCTGTTGAAGCGGCTGGATCGCGAGATGCGTACGCTATTTATTACGCTGGATCAGCTCGATCACGCCTCAATCACCGCACAGCGTAAACTCACCATTCCGTTCGTTAAAGAGATTCTGACGCTGTAACGCTGTCGCTTTTGCCCGGTGGCCGGGCAAAAAACTCAGGCAATATCTTCCAGTAAGTGCTCAACCAGCAGTGGAATCGGCCTGCCGGACGCGACGCTTCTGCCGTTTTCTCGCCATAGCGCCGTACCGCTAATGTCCAGATGTGCCCACGGGATATCCGACGGGCAAAAATGATGCAGTAACCAGGCTGCGGAAGCGCTGATTGCCGCATTGTTCGTCGGCGTATTACAGAGATCGGCTATGGCGCTTTCGGTCTGCTTTTTCAGTCGTGCATCCAGAGGTAAAGACCAGACTTCATCTCCGCTCTGCCGCCCAGCCTCTGTTAGCGCCTGTCTTAACGCATCGTCCTGAGTCATCAGCCCGCTGAGTTCGTAGCCAAGCGCTTTCACCACCGCACCGGTCAAGGTGGCCATGTCGATGATATAACGGGCCTGCGGCTGTCGTTGGCTCGTCCATGCAATGGCGTCGGCCAGCACCAGCCGTCCTTCGGCGTCGGTGTTATTGATTTCCACTGTCATACCGTTGCAGGCGCGAGCAACGCTGCCAGGCTGCATTGCGTTCGGGCCGATCGCGTTTTCAGCCAGCGCCAGTACGCCCATTATGCGTACGGGCAGTTTTAACTCCGCAACCGTCAGGAGCAGTCCCAACACGTTGGCTGCGCCACACATGTCATATTTCATGGTGTACATACCCGCGCCCTCTTTCAACCACAGGCCACCGGTATCAAACGTTATCCCTTTACCTATATAGCAGCGTACCGGGCCGTCACTTATGCCGTTGTAATGAATGGCAAGCAAACGCGGTGGACAGGTCGCTCCTTTGCCAACTGCATGGAGCAGTCCGAGGCCTTGTTCAACAATTTGTTGTTCATCAAGGACTTCACAGTGCAGCGCAGGAAAAGAGGCGCACAGGGTTTGTGCCTCATTGACCACGAACTGCGGCGTACAGCAATCGGAGGGGGTATCCGCCAGCCGCCTTGCAGCGACCATGCCGTTGGCAATGGCCTGCTGCTGCCTGAACATTTTTTCACGTTTCTCGTATTGTTCTGGCTGGCAGAACGCGGTGATATGGCGGATGCGAGTGGCGGTGGCATCCGTTTTTTTCAATTGTAAATCATTGAGCGTATACGCCTGATTGAACAGAAAACGCAGCAGCAGCGCCAGTACAGTGTCATTTATTTCGGTGACATCAATCAGCACATTTTCGCTGACTGGCGAGGCCAGCAGCGGTCGTATCGCATTGAGTAAACCTTCGGTCAGGCTGTCCTGCCAGAGCGCATCAGGCAACAGGGTAATTCGCGTAAAAGGCGCGCAGCCAAAGCGGGTATCCGCTACTTTATCTTGCGCCAGTACGTGCATTTCCGCGAGCAGAGCGGAATCCCGCAATAACGAACAGCCAGGAGGTGCGATAAGATGGCCTTGTGGTTGAACCTCTGCTGGTGAGCAAATCAGTTGGTATGAAATCATTTCTCTTCCTCGACTGGAGCACGTATCCGCGCGGCATAGTCTTGCATCCATTCTTCATCGACGGGGTGATAATGGGTCTTCTCGTGCTGGCGTTCGGCGCGAAATACGGTGAGCGGTTGGCGTGCGGTAGCGACAACGAACGAGAATGTTTTGATGTTAGTGGCTGCGCCAAACTCGCCTTTACGGTTCATGCAGACCACAGAGAGGTCGCCTGTGCGACCAAATCGCGACATCAATTTATCTTCCAGCTCAAACACGACAGAATCAGCCGCTTGTTGCGGTGTCATCCCCTGCGCCATGCGACGAACAATTTCATAGCTGGCGCAGCCTTTCATCAGATCTTCACCGACGCCCGTTGCCGTCGCCGCGCCGACTTCACTGTCGCAATAGAAGCCGGAACCAATAACCGGAGAGTCGCCAATGCGGCCGCGTTTTTTCATAAACAGGCCGCTGGTGGAGGTGGCAACGCTCATCGACCCCAGTTTATCCAGACCAATAATGCCGACCGTATCGTGGCCGTTATATGGACTTAAGCCTTTATCCAGCGTCTCCCGGCAGCGTTTTTGATAGTGCTGGATGGCTCTGTCGGTGAGCATGGTTTTATCCGCAAACCCCTGGCTCAGTGCCCATTCACGCGCACCCTGGCCAACCAGCAGACAGTTATAGCGCTGGCGGCTTAACGCATGTGCGACGCGCACCGGGTTGGCAATATCCACCAGATTCCCGACCGCCCCAAACGCCAGGGTATCGCCGTCCATATAGGCGGCATCCAGTTCGACCTCGCCATTTTCAGTAGGCAGTCCGCCATAGCCCACGGATTTATAAAACGGAAAGTCCTCAACGGTTGCGACGGCGTCTACCACCGCCATTGCGACCGGGTTTCCCGCAGCCAGTGCAGACGCGGATTCCGCCACACCTTCAAGCGCCATTCGCCAGGTTGCGATAATTCCCCACATGGTTTACTCCTGTTTTGCAAGTGGTGCATCGGGCTGCGTTACGGCAGCCAGTTCCGCCGCGCGGTACTGTTTATCGACGATCCGCATAAAGGGCAGATACAGCATTGCGCCAATCAGCAGGTTAATGAGCTGCATGACGCTGCCGCTAATATGTCCGGTAACGATAAAACCGCTAATGACTGGCGGCAGCGTCCACGGAATAAAGACGCCCGTGGTGACGGCGACTGCGCCGAGCTTCATCGCGGTATACTGTACGGTGACCAGCACCAGCGGCACCAGGTTGAAGGGGATCAGCATTATCGGATTCATTATCACCGGCAGACCGAACAGAATCGGTTCGTTGATGTTGAACACAGACGCTCCAGCACCGAGCCGCGCCACTTCCCGCATGTTTTTACTGCGCGCAAAGAAAAGCATGGCTAACACCAGCGACAACGTTGCGCCCGCGCCGCCCATCCAAATCATGTCAAAAAACTGTTCCGTAATGATGTGTGGGGGTGTGGTGCCAGCCTGAATAGCCGCAATGTTGTCGGTCTGGTTTTCCATCCACAGCGGACGGATGATGCCGTTAACCATTGAGCCGGAGTTGATACCGACCGACCACAAAATAGTGATGCTGAACACTGTCATCAGCGCGCCAAAGTAAGAGGTGCCGTAATGACGAATCGGTGTGGCGACCACTTCGTAAATAAACTGATGGATGGTCTGGTAATGGGTGTTTTCAAACAAGATGCGAATGCTCAGTACCAGTATCATGACCAGTAAGGCGGGGATCAGCGCGGCAAAAGATTCTTGCACCGCCGGTGGCACACCTTCTGGCATTTTGATCACCAGATTTTTACGCTTTAGCCAGCAGAAAAGTTCAGTCCACAGCAGCGAACCGATCATCGCGACGAACAATCCTTTTGTGCCAATCCATTCTACGGGGATCACGGTAATACCGCCGTTTTCCGCCACTTTGATAAACGGTGTAAGGATCAGAAAACAGACCAGCGCCAAAATGCCGCAGGAGATGCGATCTTCGCCGTAGTGTTCCGCCAGACGAAATGCGACCAGGAAACTGATAAACAGCGACATCGTTGAGAACACCGCGTTAAACGGGATCTCAATAATCGCACTCCAGCTCTCGCCAAAAGCCTGAGACATAAACTGCTGATAGTTTTGATTCGGAAACGAGGAGATCACCAGCAGAATAGAGCCGACGATAATAAACGGCATAAACGAAACGTATGCGCCACGAATCGCGCCGAGATGCCGCTGCTGAGCGGTTTTCGCCGCCAGAGGCATCAGTTTTGCTTCAAGAAATCCCAGAACATTGTTCATTGTGAACTCCGTACAAGATTAACTCACGTTGTGTGTGCTATGCATGAGGATTATCTGCGAAGGCGTGTGAACGAAAGGTGAAATAGCTCACAATGTGATCGCGATTAACATATAAATCTCATAAGATTAATTATCTGAAAATCGACAGGGATTCTTGCGATGGAAATAAAATTGCACGCCAATGCCACTACCACACCGCGTATTCGTCGCTATCTTCAGCAGTCTGAAAAAAGCGACAGAGAGCTTGCCGCCGAGCTTGGGATTTCTGTTACGACTGTGAGGCGATGGCGACATCGTGATCGGATTAGTGATGGGCAAACTACGCCGAAGACGATATACAAAGCGATGAGACAAGAACAGGTTGTTCTGGTGAACGCCTTGCGTGACGCAACAGGTGCGCCGCTGGATGACCTCTTATTGTTGGTGAACGAGGTGCTGGGCATTGTTGTGTCGCGCGCGACGTTGAATCGTTATCTTAAACCGGCGACACCTCGGCGACAGCGGGCGTCGTTACAAGGGAAAAAAGCGTTAAAATTCGGGATGCTGCCGAATCATCTGGCGCTGTATCACCTTCCACTCTCGTTGCATATGGACGACGGTGGCGAACATCATTTGTTCTGGGTGCGCGAGCCGATGAGCGGCTGGTGCTTTGCCCGACTGTATGCGGGTATTTCACCGCAGCGGGTCGTGGTCTGGCTGGATGAATTGCTGGAAACCTGCCCGGCTGATATACAATCTATTGAGACAAATATTTCTGATCGCATATGCCCACAGCTAAAAACGCACCTGGCGACGCGCGATATATCATGCCAAATAACCGGTACGATTCCCGGTTGGGTGCCGGTGACAGTACCGCTAAATGAGATTGTTCCCCGGCTAAATAGTGAATCTGCCAGCGAGCTGCTTATCCGCTTATGTGAATGCTACAACCGTGGTAAGACACAGAAAAAACTGGGGGATTGTACGCCGCAGGACTTTCTGGAAGCGCTGCGGCGCATGGATTAGCTCACGATTTCCAGCACCTGCTCCGGCGGGCGGCCAATACGAGCCTGACCGTTGGCGACGACAATCGGTCGCTCCATCAGTTTCGGGTTTTCCACCATCGCCTGAATCAGCGCCTCTTCGCTCAGATGGCTGTCGGCCAGATTGAGTGACTTGTAGAGATCTTCTTTCTGGCGCATCAGTTCGCGTGCGCTGGACATCCCTAACATACGCAGCAGTTCACGCAGCGTTGCCGCGTCGGCAGGTGTTTCCAGGTAAAGCACCACTTCCGGTTCAACGCCGTTGGATTTCAGCAGGCTCAGCGTGTCGCGGCTCTTTGAACAACGCGGGTTGTGGTAGATTTTTACTGCATCAGACATGATTTCTCCTTTCGCGCGAACTGTAGGCCGGATAAGACGCGATAGCGTCGCCACCCGGCAACAGAACGAATACTACATTTTGGTGTATGGCTTAAAGCGTTCCTGCAACTGGCGAAGCTGGTCGATACGGGCATCGTAACGCGCCTGTTGCTGGCTGCCCAGCTTGACCTGAGAACTTGCGCTGCTGAGCATAGAGATCGCCTGATCCAGTCGCCCGGCCAGCGCATAGCCTTCGGCGCGCGCCGCCAGCTCCTGATCGCGGTTATTGAGCGCCGCTTCAGCCTGTGCCAGGAGATCCCAGCCGTTGCCGTCGTCTTTATTGTTGAAGGTGTAGCGATTGAGGATGGTCGTGGCTTCTCGGGCTTGCCCGCCCTGTAAATAAGCATTCGCCAGGTTTAGCTGCAATACCGGGTTTGCGCGCAGATCGCGGGCATTTTTCAGACGGTTAATCGCTTCGCTGGTTTTCTTCTGCCCCAGATCGATATCGGTCGCCAGGTCGAGATACCACGCGTTATTCGGTTCAGCCGTCAGCAACGGTTGCAGCGCTTTGCGAGCTTCGTCGTACTTGCTGGCTTCCATCGCCTGTAGCGCCCGGCCATATTGCGCCGCACGCTGTTGGCGCACGTTTCCTTTTTCCCATGCGTCGAGCAGGTCGCTGGTAAGCTGATTACGGCCCGAATTGTACATCCCCAGCGTACGCGCCTTCGCCAGATAAAAATCTTCAGACGATTCCACTACCACCGGGCGCATCTGGTTTGCACGGTTGCGGGCATCCGCCAGACGGCTTTCCGGCAGGGGGTGCGTCAGCAAAATTTCGGGAGGACGCGTGGAGTAGCGCGCCTGGTCGAGCAGTTTTTCCAGGAACGTCGGCATCGCTTGCGGATCGAACCCTGAACGTTGCAGCACCTGAATACCGATTCGGTCTGCTTCCTGTTCGTTTTGTTGAGTGAAGCTGATCATCCCCTGACGCGTTCCCGCCAGTGTACCGGTCAGCGCCGCCATACCGGCCTGTGGGCTGGCCATCGCCAGAAGAATAGAGCCTAAGGCGCCGACCCAGGTCAGCGGAGCGCTGCGCTTTTGATCTTCCATCGCGCGCGCCAGATGGCGTTGGGTTACGTGGGAAATTTCGTGCGCCATCACCGAGGCTAACTGACTTTCGTTATCGGAATAGCGAAAGAGCGCGGAATGCAGCACAACGTTGCCGCCGAAAAAGGCGAAGGCGTTGATTTCGTCGTTGTTAATCAAAAAGAAATGGAACGGCGTTTTCACGGAGTCTGCATGAGAGACTAAACGCATCCCCAGCGCGTTGATGTACTGACTCAACAGCGGATCGTTGATCAACGGCGCGCTGCCGCGCAACTGGCGAACGTAATAGTCGCCCATTTGCATTTCCTGACCGATAGAAAGCGTGCTTCCTGCTGAGGTCCCCATATCCGGTAGCGTGTCTGCGGAATCTGCAAACGCGGGGGCTACCTGACCGATAGTCAGCGCAGCGATGAGGGTAGCAACCAGGTTTTTCTTCAACAGCCTGAACATAGACCTCTGTCCTGTTTTCTTTAATATAGCCATTTGACCGATGCCGCGACGTATCGTTCCGCCACGCCAGCACAGGGAGTGTAACTGCGAAACCCGGTGGTGAATACCCCGCTCAAATGACTTTTCAGTTTCCTGAATCAGCAACAAAAAGCGAAGTCTTTTTTGTGACATTTAGATACAATTCGGGATCGCAATCCCGCTATTGAGGTTCAGGGAACGGTTTCTATGCTTGAGATGTTGATGCAGTGGTATCGCCGTCGTTTTAGCGACCCGGAGGCGATCGCCTTGCTGGTTATCCTGGTTGCCGGTTTTGGCATCCTTTTCTTTTTCAGTGGGCTTCTGGCGCCGTTGCTGGTGGCTATTGTCCTCGCTTACCTGCTGGAGTGGCCTACGGTCCGTCTGGAGGCGATTGGCTGCTCCCGGCGTTGGGCCACCTCAATCGTACTGATTGTGTTTGTCGGCATTTTACTGCTGATGGCGTTTGTCGTGATGCCGGTGGCCTGGCAGCAGGGGATCTATTTGATTCGCGATATGCCGGGTATGCTCAATAAGCTCTCTGATTATGCCGCCACGTTACCCCGCCGTTACCCGGCGCTGATGGATGCCGGGATCATTGATGCGATGGCGGAAAACATGCGCACCCGGATGCTGACGTTGGGTGATTCGGTTGTGAAATACTCCCTGGCCTCTCTGGTCGGGTTGCTGACGCTGGCGGTGTATCTGGTGCTGGTGCCGCTGATGGTCTTCTTCCTGATCAAAGATAAAGAGCAGATGCTGAATGCCGTGCGCCGGGTGCTGCCGCGCAATCGCGGGCTGGCCGGGCAGGTCTGGATGGAGATGAACCAGCAGATCACCAACTATATTCGCGGCAAAGTGCTGGAGATGGTGGTGGTTGGCGTGGCGACCTGGCTTGGCTTCCTGCTCTTTGGTCTCAACTACTCGCTGCTGCTGGCGGTTCTGGTTGGATTCTCGGTATTAATCCCCTACATCGGCGCGTTCGTGGTGACCATTCCGGTGATTGGCGTGGCATTATTCCAGTTTGGCCTCGGAACGGAGTTCTGGAGCTGCTTCGCCGTGTATCTGATCATTCAGGCGCTGGATGGAAACCTGCTGGTGCCGGTACTGTTTTCAGAAGCCGTCAACCTGCACCCGCTGGTGATTATTCTGTCGGTGGTGATTTTCGGCGGCCTGTGGGGTTTCTGGGGCGTGTTCTTCGCCATCCCGCTGGCGACGTTAATTAAAGCCGTGGTACATGCCTGGCCGGACGGACAGGTCAGCGACGGTTAAGCACGATTATCATTCTGCCCGGTGGCGCAACGTCATCGGGCGTTCCACGTTTTATCCGCTTTCTCCTTTCCTGAACGTTTTCCGAATGTGCTGTCCCGCCCTCCTTTTTTGCTTTCAACTTACCGGTATAGATGGTTTTTTAATCTCACAAGGACAAGACCAACCGGAGAAAAAAATGGGTCATCAGATGCACACGCAGCAAAAAGTGGGGTGGGGCGGTTATCTCGCCTTTTTTATTACCATTATCCTTTTTTCAGGCATGTTCGCGAAAAGTACAGAATGGTGGCGAGTGTTTGATTTTACCGTGCTCAATGGCGCGTTTGGCCTGGTTAACGCGGCAGGCGACACGGCGGTTTCATTTCGCGGCACTGGCGGTACCGGGGCGAGAGACGGCTTTTTATTCGCACTGGAGCTGGCGCCATCGGTTATTTTATCGCTCGGCATTATTTCCGTGACGGAAGGGCTGGGCGGACTGCGCGCCGCGCAGCAGTTGATGACGCCGATACTCAGGCCGATCCTGGGCATCCCCGGCATTTGCTCTCTGGCGCTTATCGCCAATTTACAAAATACGGATGCCGCCGCCGGGATGACCAAAGAGCTGGCGGAAGAGGGCGTGATTACCGAACAGGAACGGGCGATTTTCGCCTGCTGGCAGACAAGCGGCAGCGCGATTCTGACGAACTACTTCTCATCAGGCGCCGCGCTATTTGCCACGATAACCGTACCGGTTATTACGCCGCTGGCGGTCATTTTAGTCTTCAAATTTATCGGTGCGAACCTGTTGCGGGTGTGGATCGCGCAGCTTGAACATCGTCGTATGAAACAGGAGGCCTGAAATGAGCGCACAGGTACGTAAAAACGTTATGGATCTGTTTATCGACGGCGCGCGGCGCGGTTTTACCATCGCCACCACCAGCCTGTTGCCCAACGTCGTCATGGCCTTTGTCATTATTCAGGCGCTGAAGGTGACGGGGTTGCTGGATATCGTCGGGCGAGTGTGTGAACCGGTAATGGCGCTATGGGGTTTGCCGGGAGAATCGGCGACCGTTTTGCTGGCTGCGGTGATGAGTATGGGCGGCGGCGTGGGCGTCTGCGCCAGCCTGGTGGTTACTGGCGCGCTGTCCGGTCACGATGCCACTGTGCTGTTACCCGCCATTTACCTGATGGGCAACCCGGTTCAGAATGTAGGGCGCTGCCTGGGAACGGCGGGCGTTCATCCGCGTTATTACCCGCATATTATTGCGGTGTGCGTGATTAATGCCCTGGTCTCTATTTGGGTAATGCAGGCTATTGTTTAAAAAGGACTATCATGGACTGTTCCATTCTTAATCTGACGCTTTTTCAGCGCGGACACGTATATGCCCCGGACGATCTGGGCCAGCAGGACATTCTGGTTGCCAACGGCAAAATTGTCGCTATTGCGCCGACTATCGCTGCGAAAGACTTCCCCGGTTGCCAGCAGGTCGATCTTCACGGTGATATCGTCTGCCCGGGATTTATCGATCAGCATGTTCATCTCATCGGCGGTGGCGGCGAAGCCGGGCCGCATACCCGTACGCCAGAGGTGCGGCTGTCACGGTTGGTTGAAGCCGGTATCACCTCCGTTGTCGGGCTGCTGGGAACGGACGGCATCACCCGCCATCCTGAATCTCTGCTGGCGAAAACGCGCGCGCTGGAATATGAAGGGATCAGCGCATGGATGTTAACGGGGGCGTATTCTCTGCCCTCGCCAACCATCACCGGGAGCGTCGATCGCGATGTGGCGTTGATCGATAAAGTGATTGGCGTGAAATGCGCTGTCTCCGATCATCGTTCTTCGGCGCCGAATTCCGCCGCGCTGGCGACAATGGCGGCGCAGTCCCGCGTGGGGGGATTACTGGGCCAGAAGCCGGGAATCAGCGTCTTTCATATGGGCGACAGCCCACACATGCTGGAACCGCTGTACGATATTCTCGCCAACGCCGATGTCCCCATCACGAAACTGCTGCCGACGCATGTTAACCGCGCCGAACCGCTGTTCCAGGCGGCGCTGGAGTACGCGCTTGATGGCGGCTACATCGATATTACCAGCAGCATTGATGAACCGATCGATCCGGCGACGGCCATCGTGACAGCCTTGCGCCATAAGGTTCCGCTGTCGCGCATTACCCTGAGTTCTGATGGCAACGGCAGCCAGCCGGAATTTGATGAGCATGGGAATTTGACGGGCATTGGCGTGGCGGGTTTTGAGTCGCTGATCGGCACGCTGCGTCAGTTAGTTACGCAGCATAAACTGCCGCTGGAGCAGGCGCTGCGTCCGCTTACCCGCACCGTTGCGGAATTTCTCGGCTTTGAGCATAAAGGACGTCTGGCGGCGGGTTGTGACGCCGACATTCTGGTGCTGAATCAGGCGCTGGAAGTCAGCCATCTGTGGGCGAAAGGCAAAGCGGTGGTGAAAGACGGTAAAGCGTGCGTGAAAGGAACGTTTGAATAAACGACGCGTATGCCGGATGGCGGCGTAAACGCCTTATCCGGCCTACGGGGTTGTGCGAATCAGGCCTGATAAGACGCGTTAGCGTCGCATCAGGCTTTATCCGGCAAAACGCAAATCAGGCGTTTTCTTTCAGCCAGTTCAGCACTACATCGTGGTGGTTACTGGTTTTAAAGTCGTCAAATACGTGTTCGATCTTGCCGTCAGCGTCGATCAGGAAGCTGATGCGATGGATGCCGTCGTAGGTTTTCCCCATAAAGGATTTTTCCCCCCAGACGCCGAATTGCTCGCAGACCTGATGATCCTCATCGGACAGGAGCGTAAAGTTAAGCAGCTCTTTTTCGGCGAAACGAGACAGTTTTTCAGGTTTATCGGTGCTGATCCCCAACACGTCTACGCCTGCTTTTTTCAGATCGTCCATGTTATCGCGTAAACCACAGGCCTGTACGGTACAGCCGGGCGTCATGGCTTTAGGGTAGAAATACACCAGTACGCGCTGTCCCTGGAAGTCGGTCAAATTTACTTGTTCTCCGTCTTGATCCGGCAAGCTAAATTTCGGTGCGATGTCACCGGCTTTCAGTGGATTCATTACTTAACTCCATCCTGTTCATCATGTTGTGAGTAATTAACAACGTTAATACTGCCTTGCGCATTGAGTTCTGTACATAGTGCTTTAAAGGCATGCTCAATATTTACGGCATCATGAGATGCCGGACTGTGCGCGGTGATTTGAACAAACAGCTGTGCAGCCTTTTCATTTTCAGCAGGTTGCGTGCGGGAGACCAGCTCAGCGATGTTCATCTGATGGCTGTCGAAAAGCGCGGTAAAACGTTCAATTAAATGCGGAGAATCTTCCACCTCGACCTGTACCCATACCGTTGCGGGCATGGCCGGACGGGGGCGAGCGGTGGTGCGCTTCATCACAATCAACAAATCCAGCTCTGCGCCTTTCAACGGCAAGGTTGATTCAATCAGGGTGATGGCGTTCCAGGAACCAGACAGCAGCATGATAAACGTGAATTCATCGCCCAGCATGGCCAGTCGGCTGTCTTCGATATTGCAGCCGCAACTGCTGACATGGCGGGTGATAGTATTCACAATTCCCGGGCGATCGGCACCCAGCGCAGTGATAACCAGGTAATGTTGTGATGACGATGTCAAACCGGTTCTTCCTTTGAGAGGTGAGGTAATCATAAGGAAAGCATAAAAAAAACCTGCATACAATAATCAGAAGGGCTATGGTCTCTTGCTTTTATTGTCGTACCAAACGTACCATTGAGAAACTTGTTTGCACAGAGGATGGCCCATGTTCACGGGAAGTATTGTCGCGCTTGTTACACCGATGGATGAAAAAGGTAATGTCTGCCGGTCAAGCCTGAAAAAACTGATTGATTATCATGTCGCCAGCGGTACCTCGGCGATTGTTTCTGTTGGCACCACCGGCGAATCCGCCACGCTGAGCCATGACGAGCATGGCGATGTGGTCATGATGACGCTGGAGCTGGCGGACGGGCGTATTCCGGTTATCGCCGGAACGGGCGCGAACGCGACGGCGGAGGCCATTAGCCTGACGCAGCGTTTCAACGACAGCGGCGTTGTCGGTTGCCTGACAGTGACGCCTTACTACAACCGCCCGACTCAGGAAGGTCTGTTCCAGCATTTCAAAGCCATCGCTGAACATACTGACCTGCCGCAAATTCTGTATAATGTGCCGTCCCGTACAGGCTGCGATATGCTGCCGGAAACCGTCGGCCGTCTGGCGAAAGTAAAAAATATTGTCGCAATCAAAGAGGCGACAGGGAACTTAAGTCGGGTTCACCAGATCAAAGAGCTGGTTTCAGACGATTTTATTCTGCTCAGCGGTGATGATGCGACCGGGTTGGACTTCATACAGCTCGGCGGTCATGGCGTGATTTCCGTTACCGCGAACGTTGCGGCGCGTGATATGGCGGAAATGTGCAAACTGGCGGCGGAAGGTCGTTTTGCCGACGCGCGGGTGATTAATCAGCGTCTGATGCCGTTACATAACAAACTATTTGTCGAACCCAATCCGATCCCGGTGAAATGGGCATGTAAGGAGTTGGGACTTGTGGCGACCGATACGCTGCGCTTGCCGATGACGCCGATCACCGATACGGGTCGTGAGATTGTCAAAGCGGCGCTCAAGCATGCCGGTTTGCTGTAAAGTTTAGGGAGATTTGATGGCTTACTCAGTACAAAAGTCGCGCCTGGCCAGGGTTGCGGGTGTTTCGCTCATTATGCTGCTCGCGGCCTGTAGCTCTGACTCGCGCTACAAGCGCCAGGTGAGCGGTGATGAATCCTATCTGGAAGCCGCGCCGCTTGCTGAACTTCATGCGCCAGCAGGGATGATTCTGCCGGTAACGACGGGCGACTATAACATTCCGGTGACCAACGGCAGCGGCGCTGTCGGCAAAGCGCTGGACATTCGTCCGCCTGCTCAGCCGTTAGCGCTGGTGACCGGCGCGCGTACCCAGTTTACGGGCGATACCGCAACCTTGCTGGTGGAAAATGGTCGCAATACCAACCTGTGGCCGCAGGTTGTCAGCGTGATTCAGTCCAAAAACTACACGATTGAAAAACGTGATGACGCCAGCCAGACCCTGACGACCGATTGGGTTGAATGGAACCGTCTGGATGAAGACCAGCAGTACCGTGGACGTTATCAAATCTCGGTGAAACCGCAGGGTTATCAGCAGGCTGTAACGGTGAAACTGGTGAATCTGGAACAGGCTGGCAAGCCTGCCGCAGATGCCGCTTCGCTACAGCGCTATAGCGCTGAGATGATGAACGTAATCTCGGCGGGTCTGGATAAAACCGCCACCGACGCTGCGAACGCCGCGCAAAACCGTTCTGCCGCTACGATGGATGTGCAGAGCGCCGCAGATGACACCGGTTTGCCAATGCTGGTCGTCCGTGGGCCGTTCAACGTGGTGTGGCAGCGTCTGCCAGCCGCGCTTGAAAAAGTGGGCATGAAAGTGACCGACAGCACGCGTTCTCAGGGCAGCCTGGCAGTGACCTACAAACCGCTGTCTGACAGCGGCTGGCAGGATCTGGGCGCAACCGATCCGGGGCTGTCGTCCGGCGACTATAAATTGCAGGTGGGCGATTTAGACAACCGCAGTAGCCTACAGTTTATCGATCCGAAGGGGCATACCCTGACGCAGAGCCAGAACGACGCGCTGGTTGCCGTCTTCCAGGCAGCGTTCAGCAAGTAAAAATTGAGGGGCTGGAGCAATCCAGCCCTTTTTTCTGATATGATACGCAAACGTGTGCGTCAGCAGAAAAACGCAATTTTTACCGTAATTTCGCCCCCAGGCTGTAGGTCGGATAAGGCAACGCCGCCATCCGGCAAAGTGTGGCAGAAAATGAATTTTTATCGTTAATTCACACCAGGAGTAATAAAGATGCAAAAGCAAGCTGAGTTGTATCGTGGTAAAGCGAAGACCGTATACAGCACGGAAAACCCGGACCTGTTGGTGCTCGAATTCCGCAATGATACGTCAGCAGGGGATGGCGCGCGCATTGAACAGTTTGATCGCAAAGGGATGGTGAACAACAAGTTTAACCATTTCATCATGACTAAACTGGCAGAAGCGGGCATCCCGACCCAGATGGAGCAGTTGCTGTCCGATACCGAGTGTCTGGTGAAAAAGCTGGATATGGTGCCGGTCGAGTGCGTGGTGCGTAACCGTGCGGCTGGTTCTCTGGTCAAGCGTCTGGGCATTGAAGAAGGCATCGAACTGAACCCACCGCTGTTCGACCTGTTCCTGAAAAATGATGCGATGCACGATCCGATGGTCAACGATTCTTACTGCGAAACCTTCGGCTGGGTGAGCAAAGAGAATCTGGCGCGCATGAAAGAGCTGACCTACAAAGCCAACGACGTGCTGAAAAAGCTGTTTGACGATGCCGGTCTGATCCTGGTCGATTTCAAACTGGAGTTTGGTCTGTACAAAGGCGAAGTAGTGCTGGGCGATGAATTTTCCCCGGACGGCAGCCGCCTGTGGGACAAAGAGACGCTGGATAAAATGGACAAAGACCGTTTCCGCCAGAGTCTGGGCGGCCTGATCGAAGCCTATGAAACCGTCGCACGTCGCCTGGGCGTGCAGTTAGATTAATTCTTCCCCCGTCAGCATCAACCGGAGAGTTAACGCTCTCCGGTTTTTCTCTACCACCATTATTCTAATGGTAATCTTGCGCTGAACCGCCTACGATCATCATCATAATGAATAGTATGTTGAGGTGATTATGCGCTGGCAAGGGCGTCGTGAAAGTGACAATGTAGAAGACAGACGCAATAGCTCCGGCGGCCCGTCAATGGGCGGGCCGGGTTTTCGTTTGCCCAGCGGCAAAGGCGGAATCATTCTGCTGATTGTCGTACTGGTGGCGGGCTATTACGGGGTGGATCTTACCGGTTTAATGACCGGGCAGCCGATTTCTCAGCAGGAAACGACGCGTTCGATCAGTCCAAATGACGACGAGGCCGCGAAGTTTACCTCCGTCATTCTGGCGACCACAGAAGATACCTGGGGCCAGCAGTTTGAGAAAATGGGGCGCACATATCAGCAGCCTAAGCTGGTGATGTACCGTGGCGCGACGCGCACAGGATGCGGTGCGGGCCAGTCCGTGATGGGGCCGTTCTATTGCCCGGCGGATGGCACGGTCTACATCGATCTTTCCTTCTACGATGACATGAAAAACAAACTGGGCGCGGATGGCGATTTTGCCCAGGGTTACGTTATCGCCCACGAAGTGGGGCACCATGTGCAAAAACTGTTGGGCATCGAACCGAAGGTCCGTCAGCTGCAACAGACCGCATCGCAAGCGGAAGTGAACCGACTCTCCGTACGTATGGAGCTACAGGCGGATTGCTTCGCGGGCGTCTGGGGGCACAACATGCAGCAACAGGGCGTGCTGGAATCCGGCGATCTGGAAGAAGCGTTGAATGCGGCGCAGGCGATTGGTGACGATCGTCTGCAACAACAAAGTCAGGGACGCGTGGTGCCGGACAGCTTCACTCACGGCACTTCCGAGCAGCGCTATACCTGGTTTAAACGCGGTTTTGATAGCGGCGATCCGGCGCAATGTAATACCTTCGGCAAAGGTTTTTAACATACCGGGGCAGGGATGTCTGACAATGACGCATTGCGGGCGTTAACCGCACAAATGGCGCAGGAAGGGATTCGTCGGCTGCTGGTGCTCAGCGGCGATGTGTCCTGGTGTCGTGAACGGGCGCTGGCGCTGCGAGAAGCATTGGCTGGCGACTGGCTGTGGGTGGCAACCGATGCGCCCGCCGCGCCGCACTGTACGCCGCAGGCGTTACAAACGCTACTGGGACGCGAGTTCCGCCACGCGGTTTTTGATGCGCAGTTGGGGTTTGATGCCTCGGCATTCGCGGCGCTGAGCGGCACGCTGCGAGCCGGAAGCTGGCTGGTGCTGCTGACGCCGCCGTATTCTGCATGGGAATCCCGTCCCGATGCGGACTCGCTGCGCTGGAGCGACTGCCCGCAGCCTGTTGCAACGCCACATTTTATCCAGCACCTCAAACGCGTGATGGCCCGTGACGAGCAGACGTTGCACTGGCAGCAGTCTCAACCGTTTTCATGGCCGCGCTTTCCTGCCCGTCCCCACTGGCGACCCGCTACGGGTGAACCACAGCCTGAGCAGGCCGCGATTTTGCGGCATCTGCTGCGGATGCCGCCTGGCGTGGCCGCCGTTACGGCAGCGCGAGGTCGGGGTAAATCGGCGCTGGCCGGGCAGTTAATTTCGCGGATGAGCGGGACGGCCATTGTAACTGCGCCGTCGAAAGCGGCGACGGACGTGCTGGCGCAGTTTGCCGGTGAGGAATTTCGCTTTCTCGCTCCTGATGCGCTGTTGGCGGGCACGGAAACGGCCGACTGGCTGATTGTCGATGAAGCGGCGGCAATCCCCGCGCCGCTGCTGCATCGCCTGGCGTCACGTTTTTCACGCATATTATTGACCACCACCGTTCAGGGTTATGAAGGGACGGGACGCGGTTTTCTGCTGAAGTTCTGCGCCCGTTTTCCTCATCTCCGGCGTTTTGAACTGCGACAGCCTGTTCGCTGGGCGCAGGGGTGCCCGCTGGAACAATGGGTCGGCGAAGCGCTGATATTCGACGACGAGGCGTTTGCCTATGCGCCGCAGGGGGCGATTCGGTTCTCCGCTTTTACGCAGGCGCTCTGGCATACCGGGCCGGCGCAGCCGCTGGCGGTGTATCAGCTGCTTTCCGGCGCGCACTACCGCACCTCTCCGCTCGATCTGCGCCGTATGATGGATGCGCCGGGGCAGCATTTTCTCGGCGCTTTTACGGCTGAGCGGGTAGCGGGGGCCGCCTGGCTGGTGGAAGAGGGCGGACTATCGGCCGCGCTGAGCCAGGCCGTGTGGGCGGGCTATCGTCGCCCGCGCGGAAATCTTGTCGCGCAGTCGTTGGCCGCTCATGGCGGCGATCCGCTGGCGGCGACGCTGACCGGGCGTCGGGTGAGCCGTATTGCCGTCCACCCGGCCCGCCAGCGGGAAGGGATTGGGCAGCAGCTGATCGCTGAGGCATACGGCGGCGCCAGCCAGTGCGACTATCTCTCCGTCAGTTTTGGTTATACCGCCGAACTCTGGCGATTCTGGCAGCGTTGCGGTTTTGTGCTGGTGCGGATGGGGAACCACAAGGAGGCGAGCAGTGGCTGTTATACGGCGATGGCTTTGCTGCCCATCAGCGAGACCGGCGCGCGGCTGGCGCACCGCGAGCACCAGCGTCTGCGCCGGGATGCGGAGATCCTTGCTCGCTGGAACGGCGAAGCGATCCCGGTTATCCCGCTGAAAGCGTCTACGCTTAATGATGATGACTGGGATGAACTGGCGGGCTTTGCGTTTGCCCATCGACCGTTGCTCACGTCGTTAGGCAGTCTGAGTCGACTGCTTGAGCGCTGCGAGCTGGTGCTCCCCGCGCTGCGTGGACGCCTGGAGGAGAAATGCAGCGACGCGAATCTGTGTATCCGGTTGGGTTTGTCTGGGCGTAAAGCTCTGCTTGTCGCCCAGCGTCGGGAAGTCGCCCATGCGCTTACCGCGCTGGATGACGAACGGGCGCAGCGGTTACGCGAACGCGTTTTGCAATGGCAATTTTTTCACTAACTCCTTCAATTTCCTGGCATGGTCATTGTGATTAAGCGGCGTAGAATCTGTTCTATCAGTTAAGGAGATCGCCATGAAACATGACCATTTTGTTGTTCAAAGCCCCGATAAACCCGCGAAACAACTGCTGTTGCTGTTTCATGGCGTGGGCGATAACCCGGTCTCAATGGGAGAAATTGGCTCCTGGTTCGCACCGTTGTTTCCAGAGGCGCTGGTGGTCAGCATTGGCGGCGTGGAACCTTGTGGCCCGGCGCCTGGGCGTCAGTGGTTTTCGGTTCAGGATGTGACGGAAGAGAACCGCCAGGCGCGGGTTGATGCGATTATGCCGGTGTTTATCGAGACGGTTCGCTACTGGCAGAAACAGAGCGGCGTTGGGCCGGAGGCTACCGCGCTGATTGGGTTTTCGCAGGGGGCGATTATGTCTCTTGAAAGCATCAAAGCCGAGCCGGGTCTGGCATCGCGCGTGATTGCTTTCAACGGACGCTACGCCAGCTTGCCGGAAATCGCCACGACCGCCACAACGGTACATTTGATTCACGGCGGTGAAGACCGGGTGATTGAGTTATCTCATGCGGTTGCCGCACAGGACGCGTTAGTCCGTGCCGGAGGCGATGTGACGCTGGATATCGTCGAGGATTTAGGCCATGCGATTGACGATCGCAGTATGCAGTTTGCGCTCGACCATTTGCGCTATACCGTGCCGAAACACTACTTTGATGAAGCGTTGAGCGGCGGTAAGCCGAATGATGATGATATTATTGAAATGATATAAGCCGGAACTGAACCGTAGGCCGGATAGGGCGAAGCCGCCATCCGGCATTCAGATGGTATGTTGCCTGATGGCGACACGCTTATCAGGCCTACAGGTTTATCTGACTATTTCTTTGGCTGATCTTTCTTCGGCCAGTCGTCGTCATCGTCCCACTTATCGTTAAAATCACGATGCGGGGGCAGCTCCGGTTTATTGGCGAGGAATTTTTTGTGATCGACCCGCTTGAGATCTTTGATCACATTGATCAGTACGCCCACCAAAAACACCAGCACCAGAATCCACCAATATTTTGCCAGCCAGTCCATGCTTATTTCCTCTTACAGGAACACGCGTCAGGCGACGAGTTGTTCCATGATACGTTGATACATGCGGGCAAGCAGTTGCAGATCGGCTGCATTAACACATTCATTAATTTTATGAATGGTGGCGTTGACCGGCCCGAGTTCGACTACCTGCGCCCCCATACGCGCAATAAAGCGCCCGTCGGACGTTCCACCCGTAGTGAGTAACTGCGGTTTTATCTCATTATAGTGCTCAATGGCGTTCACCACCGCATCCACCAGCTTGCCGCGCGCCGTCAGGAACGGCTGGCCGGAAAGCCACCAGTCCACCGTGTAGCGTAATTGATGTTTATCCAGCAGCGCGTGAACGCGTTCTTTGAGAGTCTCATCGGTCAGTTCGGTGCTGAAGCGGAAATTGAACTGAATAAACAGCTCGCCCGGAATGACGTTATTGCTGCCGGTGCCAGCCTGAATGTTGGCAATCTGCATACTGGTCGCCGGGAAAAATTCATTTCCCTGATCCCAATCGATCGCCACCAGTTCATTCAACATCGGCGCTGCGCGATGCACTGGGTTATCCGCCAGATGAGGATAAGCGACGTGCCCCTGCACACCGTGGATCGTCAGGTTACAGGTCAGCGACCCGCGACGGCCATTCTTGACCACATCCCCGACGATTTCAGTGCTGGACGGTTCGCCGACCAGGCAATAATCCAGACGTTCGTTACGCGCCATCAGCGTTTCGACCACCTTCACGGTGCCGTTTTTCGCGCTGGCTTCTTCATCCGAGGTGATAAGGAACGCCAGACGCCCCTGATGATCTGGATGCTGGGCGACAAAACGTTCAGCCGCAACGACCATCGCCGCCAGAGAGCCTTTCATGTCCGCCGCACCACGGCCAAACAGCATTCCGTCGCGGATTGTCGGTTCAAAAGGCGGGTTGATCCAGCGATCGACATCACCCGCAGGTACGACATCGGTATGCCCGGCAAAAGCCAGCGTTTCGCCTTGTCCGCGCCATGCCCAAAAATTCTGTGTATCGCCAAAATCCATATGCTCAACGGTAAAACCGATTGCACGCAGGCGTTCAATCATTAACGCCTGGCATCCTGCGTCATCTGGACTCAGGGAAGGGCGGCGAATAAGCTGCTGTGTCAGCTCAATAACCGGGCACGACATAGACTACACCTCATCAAAAAACTGCTGATAACTGGATTCGCTAAAACCCAGCAGCATAGGCTTCCCGGTCGCGCAGAGCAATGGGCGTTTGATAATTGCTGGCATTTCAGTCATTAATGCTGCGGCGGACGCCGCATCCGTGATGCCGTTACGCGTGGCTTCATCAAGTTTACGCCATGTCGTTCCGCGCGTATTCAGCAAGGGTTGCCAGCCTGACTCCGCAATAAACGTATTCAATAGCGCGGCATCGATTCCGTCTGCGCGGTAATCGTGAAAGCGGTAGTCAATACCGTGAGCCTCCAGCCAGCGCCGCGCCTTTTTAATCGTGTCACAATTTTTGATGCCGTAGACGGTGATCATGTTGAATCCTTTTACGCGAATTACGAATAATTAAGCAATATTATCGTGGTATCCGTCAGTGCGGAACTGCCATATACCGGTTATTTATCATGACATAATAAACGGTAAATATAACATTGTTGAACTCTTGTGAATAATAATTCTGAAATGTTGCTTAATAAGCATCCCATCGGGAAGTATAAATCCAGCGAGCTGCAATAGGCTGTTTCTTAACTGAAATGAGCGCGGTTTTCAGAAGTGGATTAATGTTTCAAAATATTGCAGTAAGTCACATAAAATTTATGGTTACAGGGTCATAGTAATGCCATGAACCCCATTCACCGGAGGATGTAATCACTGCAATCGGTTAAATTATCTTCTCTTGAGGATAATGTTTTCGTAGAATAGCCATAATAATAAGAGAGGTTGTTATGATTGAACGTGAACTGGGGAACTGGAAAGATTTTATCGAAGTTATGCTTCGCAAATAAATTTCTGGAAGATATCCTGATCCTGAAAAGGATAAGAAAAAGGCGACTCAAAGTAAGTCGCCTTTTTTGTGTCTTATTCCGGCTTCGGTTTCAGCGGGAAGCGGCGACGTACCAGCACAAAGAACAGCGGTACGAAGTAAATCGCCAGAATGGTGGCTGAGATCATCCCGCCCATGACGCCTGTCCCGACGGCATGCTGGCTCCCGGAACCCGCCCCGTTGCTAATCGCCATCGGCAGCACCCCGAAAATAAAGGCCAGAGAGGTCATCAGAATTGGGCGTAAACGCTGGCGGCAGGCATGCAGCGTGGCATCCAGCAGATCGTGGCCTTTCTCGTTCATCTCATTGGCGAATTCGACAATCAGGATCGCGTTTTTCGCGGAAAGGCCGATCACCGTTAGCAACCCGACCTGGAAGTAAACGTCATTTTCCAGTCCGCGCATCCAGGTGGCGAGCAGCGCGCCAATGACGCCCAGCGGCACCACCAGCATGACCGAGAACGGCACCGACCAGCTTTCATACAGCGCGGCCAGACACAGGAAAACGACCAGCAGCGAAATGGCGTACAGCGCGGGCGCCTGCGCGCCAGAGAGGCGTTCCTGATAAGACATCGCCGTCCATTCAAGCCCAAACCCCGTTGGCAACTGGCGAACCAGCGACTCCATTACATCCATTGCCGTACCGGTACTGACGCCAGGCGCCGCTTCGCCGACAATTTCGACCGCCGAGTAGCCGTTATAGCGCTCCAGACGCGGAGAGCCCGTTTCCCAGCGTGACGTCGCAAAGGCGGAGAAAGGCACCATGCCGCCGTCTTTATTACGCACATACCAGAGATTGATATCGTCCGGCAGCATGCGGTATTTCGCCGCTGCCTGTACATAGACCTTCTTCACGCGGCCCCGATCCATAAAGTCATTGACGTAACTGGAGCCCCATGCGGTTTGCAGCGTGTCGTTGATGTCGTCGATAGAGACGCCCAGCGCCTGGGCTTTGCGCTGGTCGATATCAATTTGCAACTGTGGACTGTCGTCCAGACCATTGTGACGCACGCGGGTCAGCGAACTGTCCTGCGCCGCCAGCTCAATCAACCGATCGCGCGCGGCCATTAAGGCATCGTGACCGGCGCCCGCGTGATCCTGAAGTTCCATATCAAACCCTGCGGAACTGCCCAGACCGCTGATTGCCGGTGGACTGCTGGCGTAAACGCGCGCTTCTTTAATCTTGTTAAAGGCTTTCGTGGCGCGTTCAATAATGGCAAACGAGGTGCCGGTTGTGGCGTTGCGTTCGTCCCAGTCTTTTAAGCGGACAAACATGCGCGCCACGTTTTGACCGTTCCCGCCAGGCCCCGATCCCACCGTCGAGAAGACGGACATGACGTTGTCTTTCTCTTGGGTGAAGTAATATTTTTCAACTTCCTGCACCACTTTTAAGGTCTGCTGCTGCGTGGAGCCGCTTGGCAACTGTACCGAGGTAATAAACATCCCGCGATCTTCCTGCGGCAAGAAGGAGGTCGGCAGACGCAGGAACAGCACCACCATCGCGCCGAGCAACAGAACGTAGATCAGTATCCAGCGCAGGCTGCGATGCAGGATTTTCGCAACGCCTTTCTCGTAGCGTTCAGCGTTGCGGTTGAACGTCCGGTTAAACCAGCCGAAGAAGCCTTTCTGTCCGTGATGCTCGCCTTTGTGCAGGGGTTTTAGCAGCGTGGCGCACAGGGCGGGCGTCAGGATCATCGCCACCAGCACGGAGAGCACCATCGCGGCGACAATCGTGATGGAGAACTGGCGATAGATAGCCCCGGTCGTACCGCCAAAGAAAGCCATCGGCACAAATACGGCTGACAGCACCATCGCGATACCGACCAGCGCCCCTTGTATCTGCCCCATCGATTTTCTGGTGGCTTCGCGCGGCGAAAGACCTTCCTCGCTCATGATGCGCTCGACGTTTTCCACCACCACGATGGCGTCATCGACCAGCAGGCCGATCGCCAGCACCATCGCGAACATCGTCAGCGTGTTAATGCTGTAGTCGAAGGCATACAGGACGGAGAACGTCCCCATCAATACCACCGGTACGGCGATAGTGGGGATCAGCGTGGCGCGGAAGTTTTGCAGGAACAGGTACATCACCAGGAACACCAGCGCGATGGCTTCCAGCAGGGTTTTCACCACATCGATAATCGAGGCTTTGACGAAGGAGGTGGTTTCATACGCCACCTTATACTCCAGACCGTGCGGGAAGTATTCGGCCAGCTCGTCCAGGCGGTTAAGCACCAGTTTGGCGGTTTCCATTTCGTTGGCGCCAGAGGCCAGTTTTACCCCCAGACCGGAGGCCGGATTACCGTTGAAGCGGCTGAGATAATCATATTTTTCAGCGCCCATTTCGACGGTCGCCACATCGCCCAGCTTGACCTCTGAACCGTCCTGGTTTACGCGCAGCGTGATATCACGAAACTGCTCGGGCGTTTGCAGCAGCGACTGGGCGTTGATTGTCGCATTGAGCGCCTGCCTGTCGACCGAAGGCGTGCCGCCAAGCTGCCCGACGGCAATTTGCGCGTTCTGTGATTCGATGGCATCCGTGACATCTTTCGCGGTCATCTGGTAGCTGTTGAGTTTGGCCGGGTCCAGCCAGATACGCATCGAATATTGCGAACCGTAGGCATCGATATCCCCCACGCCGTTTACGCGGCTGAGCGGGTCCTGGATATTACTGGCGACATAGTCGGCGATGTCCTGTTTATCCATTGAACCGTCGGTGGAGACAAACGCAATGGTCAGGATGTTGGTGTCCCCGGTTTTACGGACCGTGACGCCCTGGTTCTGTACCGCCTGCGGCAATTTACGCATTGCCGATTGCAGCTGGTTTTGTACCTGCTGGACGGCTTCATCGGGGTCGGTTCCGGCCACAAAACTGAGCGTCACCGTTGCCTGGCCCGTCCCGCTGCTTTGCGACGACATATACATCAGATTATCGAGGCCGGTCATATTCTGTTCGATAACCTGAGTGACGGTATTTTCCAGCGTCTGCGCGGATGCCCCCGGATAATTCGCGGTAATGCGGACGTTTGGCGGCGCCAGGTCGGGATATTGCTCTACGGGCAAAGAGAGAATGGCCAGGGTGCCCGTCAGACACAACAGGATTGCCAGCACCCAGGCAAAAATGGGGCGATCAATAAAGAAATTCGCCATTAAAGGAGGACCTCGTGTTTCTGCGTATAATTATTGGGTATGACCTGCTTCACTGTAGCGGCAAGGTACGTGTCAAACGTGGAGAAAAAAAGAAGATAATGTAAATTATCATGCACGTTTACAGCATACATTTTGTGCCAGTGCCGCCCTGTCTGTATTCCCGCCGTGCGGTGCTTTGCCGTTCTTTACGCTAATTGACCCTCTTCATCTTCCGATGAGCGAAAACTGATGCTGACCAGCGTCCCACCCCCTGACGGTTGCGAGAAATTCAGCGTGCCGCTAAGTCTTTCCGCACGCTCGCGCATAATGTTCAGACCGTAGTGTCCCGTTGGTTCGTTCGGTTCGCCAATGCCGACGCCGTTATCCCGAATATAGACCGTATGGTTGCCATCGGGGGCGGTGACGCAGCTAACGGCGATCTCCGTGGCGCTGGCGTGTTTAATCGCATTCAGCACCGCCTCGCGAACGATTTGTAGCAGGTGCACCTGCATTTGCGCATCCAGCGCCAGCGTCGGTAAACGGCAATCCAGCGTCAGTTTCGCGGAGGTCTGGCTTTGCAGGGTATCCAGCATTTCATGCAGCGCAGAAGGTAAGTCGGCCTGCTGTAACGTCAGGCGGAAGGTGGTCAGCAGCTCGCGCAGTTGACGATAAGCGTCGTTCAGCGCCTGGGAGAAATCCGCCATGATGCTTTGCGCGGGGAGATTATCTTCTGGAATTGAGCGCTTCAGCAGCGTCAACTGAATGCGCAAATAGGAGAGCACCTGCGCCAGTGAGTCATGCAGCTCGCGGGCAATAGTCGCGCGCTCTTCCATCAGCAGCAGTTGCTGGAAATGTTTTTGCGCCTGATTAAAGTACAAACC
Source organism: Citrobacter sp. CK191 (assembly GCF_030333435.1). Taxonomy (NCBI): domain Bacteria; kingdom Pseudomonadati; phylum Pseudomonadota; class Gammaproteobacteria; order Enterobacterales; family Enterobacteriaceae; genus Citrobacter; species Citrobacter sp. CK191. The sequence continues at coordinate 147,099 of NZ_JAOWFX010000029.1, forward strand.
GCGCCCCAGCATGGTCGATACGCTGTGCAGCAGCGGGGTGGAGGCGTTGACGTTGGGGCTTTGCCAGTGCAGTTCGCCGTAGACCGTTTCCTGCATCGTGACCGGCAGAATCTGCATGGGCAAATCAGCGCTTTCCGCTCCTTCGCTGATCCGCCAGTTATCGCCCACGGTTAATTCCAGATAGTACGCGGCGTCATGTTCGCGGACGATCTGTAAAATATGGCGGAAACAGTGAACGTCGATTTGGCTGGTATTGAGCGCCTGTGAGCACTGGTACAGCACTTCCAGACGGCGGTTGGCTTCGTGCAGATCGTGGGTTTTTTCTTCTACCGAAGCTTCGAGAGAGCGGTACAGCTTATGCAACTCGCTCGACATCTGGCTAAACGTTTTGGCCAGCAGCCCCAGCTCATTCGGCAAGTGGGTATTCAGCGGCGGGATGTCGAACTGACCATGTTCAATGTGCTGGCTGGCGGCGACCAGTTGGTTAAGCGGCTGGACTACCTGCTGGCGAATGCGCCGCAGGGTGAAAAAGACCAGCGTGAAGATCCCGATGCCGCCCGCCAGCGATATGCCGACCACCAGCATCACCTTGCGCTCGGCATAGTGTTGCAGCGCCAGAACGAAGAGATCGATCTGATCGACATAGTTATTGATATTGGCGCGATACCACTTTATATCCGCATCCACCAGTCTCGTGTTCATCTCCAGCCAGTTCGCATGCAGTTGCCCATAACGGCTTTTAACCGTCTGCGGGACGTACCAGGCGTTCAGGTTACTTAACGCGGGAGAGTTGAGCGCTTGCTGAAAAAGCTGACGGTGCGCGTTCAATTGCGAACTGCCGCTTTGCAGATCGTAACCCAGTCGGTAGCTCTGCATACGCAGTGAACCGGCCACGTTAATGGCCTCGGCATCCCGCAAACTGCTCGCCAGCGTCAGCAGGGCGATACCGGTTGAGAGAATCGACAGCAGCACAATGTAAAAAAAGGCCCGGGCCAGGCTGGCCGAGACAGGGCGTTTGACGACCACGCGCGTAATCCCCGAAAAATATGCTCACAGTGAACGAATAAATATTGGCAAGTGTAACTGAAACGCAATTTCACCAGCGATGAAATAAATTGATCTGCCACAGGTTCTGGATAAATAGTTGTGCGTCCTGGGCAAATGAACATTGCCGACCCCTTCGGCGTCGGTTAATAACATTCATATAAAGAATAAGGTTTTTGCCACCAAAACAGAAGGACGCCATGAATCGTTTTATTATGGCCAATAGCCAACAGTGCCTGGGATGCCATGCCTGTGAGGTCGCTTGCGTAATGGCCCACAATGATGAGCAACACGTACTGCACCAGCGGCATTTTCAGCCCCGAATTACGGTGATCAAACATCAGCATCAGCGCAGCGCGGTAACCTGCCACCACTGCGAGGATGCGCCTTGCGCCCGGAGTTGCCCAAATGGCGCAATCCGTCATGTCAAAGACAGCGTTCAGGTCAACCAGCAAAAATGTATCGGCTGTAAATCCTGCGTGGTTGCCTGTCCCTTCGGCACAATGCAGATAATCCTTACGCCAACAGGTCAGGATCAGGTCAAAGCCACGGCGCACAAATGTGATTTGTGTCTGGATCGCGAAGACGGCCCGGCCTGTGTTGAAAACTGCCCGGCAGATGCGTTGCAGCTGGTAACGGAAGCGTCGCTGACCCGGCTGTCGAAAGCGCGGCGTCTGCGCACTGCGCGTCAGGAAAATCAGCCCTGGCATGCCTGTGCGACGGGAGTCACTCCTGGTGCGCTCAATAAAGTCGAACAGATGCGGGCGACGCCCCCACGCGGCGAGCCGGATAAGCTGGCGATTGACGCGCGAAAAACCAGCTTTGATGAAATCTACCTGCCGTTTCGTACCGCGCAGGCTGAACGCGAAGCGGCCCGTTGCCTGAAGTGCGGTGAACACAGTATCTGCGAGTGGACGTGCCCGCTGCACAACCATATTCCGCAGTGGATTGAGCTGGTAAAAGCGGGAAACATTGACGATGCGGTGGCGCTGTCGCACCAGACTAACTGCCTGCCGGAAATTACCGGGCGCGTATGCCCGCAGGACAGGCTGTGCGAAGGCGCCTGTACGGTGCGCGATGAGTATGGCGCGGTGACGATCGGCAATATTGAACGCTACATTTCCGACCGGGCGCTGGACAAAGGCTGGCGGCCAGACCTGAGCGGCGTGCAGCAGCAGGATAAACGCGTGGCGATTATTGGCGCGGGCCCGGCCGGGCTGGCCTGCGCGGATGTGCTGGCGCGTTATGGCGTGAGCACGACCGTGTTCGATCGCCACCCTGAAATTGGCGGCCTGCTGACCTTTGGCATTCCCTCTTTTAAGCTGGATAAATCACTGCTGGCGCGCCGTCGCGAAATCTTCAGCGCGATGGGAATTCATTTTGAACTGAACTGCGAAGTCGGCAAAGACGTCAGGCTGGCGTCGCTGCTGGATGAGTACGATGCGGTTTTTGTCGGCGTCGGTACATACCGTTCCATGAAGGCCGACCTGCCAAACGAAGATGCGCCGGGCGTATATGATGCGCTGCCGTTCCTGATTGCCAACACGAAACAGGTTATGGGGCTGGATGAATTGCCTGACGAACCTTTTATCGACACCGCCGGGCTTAATGTTGTGGTGCTGGGCGGCGGCGATACCGCGATGGACTGCGTGCGTACCGCGCTGCGTCATGGCGCAAGCCAGGTGACCTGCGCATATCGTCGCGACGAGGCGAATATGCCGGGGTCGAAAAAAGAGGTAAAAAACGCGCGGGAAGAGGGGGCGCACTTTGAATTTAACGTACAGCCGGTTGAGCTGGTGCTGAATGCCGACGGTTGCGTCAGCGGCGTGCGTTTTTTACGTACTCAGCTTGGCGAACCCGATGCGCAGGGGCGTCGCCGTCCGATGCCCATCGCGGGCAGCGAGTTTGTCATGCCCGCTGATGCGGTAATTATGGCGTTTGGTTTTCATCCGCATGGTATGCCGTGGCTGGAGGCGCACGGTGTGAAAGTGGACGACTGGGGGCGCATTGCGGCAAATGTCGAAAGCGCGTTCCGTTACCAGACCAGTAATCCTAAAATCTTCGCGGGCGGTGACGCCGTGCGCGGCGCCGATCTGGTGGTGACGGCGATGGCGGAAGGGCGTCACGCCGCGCAGGGGATTATTCAGTGGCTGGGGATCATGCAAACCGGATAAGTCTCCATTCGGCGCGAGCAGCATGATAGCGCGCAGACAAAACCGGCCTTGCGGCGTAAGATTACCTGTCTTCTTACGCTGTGGAGCCGGTATGTCGCAAAAAATTACTCTCATCAAAGACAAAGTTCTCTCTGATAACTACTTTATCCTGCGCAATATTACCTACGATCTGACCCGTAAAAATGGCGATGTGATTCGCCATAAGCGCGAGGTTTACGATCGCGGCAATGGCGCAACGATCCTGCTGTATAACCGTGAAAAGCAGACCGTGGTGCTCATCCGCCAGTTTCGCGTTGCCACCTGGGTGAACGGCAATGAAAGCGGCCAGTTGATAGAAACCTGCGCCGGGCTGCTGGATAACGACGAGCCGGAAGCGTGCATTCGCAAAGAAGCGATTGAAGAGACCGGCTATGAAGTGGGTGAGGTGCGTAAACTGTTTGAGTTATATATGTCGCCTGGCGGCGTGACGGAACTGATTCACTTCTTCATTGCAGAATACAGCGACAGCCAGCAGGCAAACGCAGGCGGCGGTGTGGAAGATGAAGATATTGAGGTACTGGAACTGCCATTGACACAGGCGCTGGCGATGATCAAAACCGGCGAGATACGAGACGGTAAGACCGTGTTATTGCTCAATTATTTGCATTCTTCCTCGCTAATGTATTGATAAATAAGGTTTATATTTCTTTACATAATGATGCCGCTATCCGACAAATCTGATTGAGCCACAGGAGTCGCGCAAGGAAGATACCGCCTAAAGCCGTTTCGTTTTTCTTCTGGGGTTGTACCGTCCATGCGCAATCGCGTTATTTTCGTTTTCCTGCTCGGTCTGCTGCCGACGTCGCTGACGTGGGCGGCGCCAGCGCAGCAGACTTTTTCTGACTGGCAGGTCACCTGTAACAATCAGAATTTTTGCGTGGCGCGTAATACCGGCGAACATCGCGGGCTGGTGATGACGTTAAGCCGCAGCGCCGGGGCGCATACCGATGCGGTACTTCGCATTGATTTGGGGGGGCTGACCTCGCCCGGTGCGAAAGAGGCGGAGATTGCGCCGCGTCTGCTGCTGGATGAAAAACCGCTGCCGCTAAATGCCGGGCAATGGCGCATCACGCCCTGGCATCTGATGACGGACGACACCGCCACCATTGCCGCGTTTTTACAGACCATTCAGGAAGCCCAGGCGATTACCCTGAAAAAGGGAAAACAGACGATTTCTCTGGTGGGGCTTAAAGCTGCGCTGTTGTTTATCGACGCACAGCAAAAACGCGTTGGCAGCGAAACGGCGTGGATTGATAAAGGGAATGATCCACCGCTCAGCGTGCCGCCCGCGCCAGCGCTGAAAGGCGTGGCTATCGTCAACCCAACGCCGACGCCGCTCTCTTATGATGAACGCAACGATCTGCTGGATTACGGTAACTGGCGGATGAACAGTATTCACTGCTCGCTTGACCCGATGCGCCGGGAAGTGCGTGTCGCGGCCCTGACCGATGACAAAGCCCTGCTGATGATCGGTTGCGAAGCCGGAGCCTATAATACGGTCGATCTCGCGTGGATTGTCTCACGCAAAAAACCATTCGCCTCCCGCGCCGTACGGTTGCGTTTACCCTTTAACTCCGGGGCTGAAAGCAATGATATGGAGCTGATGAACGCGGTTTTTGACGAGAAATCCCGGGAATTAATCACGCTGGCAAAAGGGCGGGGGTTGGCCGATTGCGGTATCCAGACGCGCTGGCGTTTTGACGGCCAGCGTTTTCGTCTGGTGCGTTATGCCGAAGAGCCAAGCTGCGATAACTGGCATGGGCCAGATGCCTGGCCCACGTTGTGGATCACACGTTAGGGGCGCCCGGTGGCGCTAACGCTTACCGGGCCTACGGGCTGTTTTGTAGGCCGGATAAGACGCATTGCGTCGCCATCCGGCTTCCGACCCACTCATCCATTTTCACGCTTTAAGCACCTTATGCGCTTTTTCGACGATATTCTCGACCGTAAAGCCGAAATAAGGGAACAGTTTTTCGGCCGGGGCCGATTCGCCATATCCCGTCATCCCGACAATCGCGCCTTTCAGCCCGACATATTTGTACCAGTAGTCGGCAATGCCTGCCTCAATCGCCACGCGAGCGGCAACGTTCGACGGCAGCACCGATTCACGATACGCCTCATCCTGAGCATCAAAAATATCCGTCGAAGGCAGGGACACCACCCGGACGTTATGGCCTTCTCCGGTCAGCTTTTCTGCCGCCAGCAGGGTGATTTCCATTTCAGACCCGGTGGCAATCAGGATCACATCCGGCTTACCGCCGCTGTCTTTCAGCACATAACCACCACGGGCGATCTCCTTCACCTGCTCCGGGGTACGCTCCACCTGCGCCAGATTCTGCCTTGAGAGAATCAGCGCCGTCGGGCCGGTATGGCGCTCAACCGCCAGCTTCCAGCCGACTGCCGCCTCAACCTGATCGCACGGACGCCAGGTGCTGAAATTTGGCGTCAGACGCAGGCTGGCCAGTTGCTCCACGGCCTGGTGCGTCGGCCCATCTTCACCCAGCCCGATGGAGTCGTGGGTATAAACCATGATCTGCCGGGCTTTCATCAACGCCGCCATTCGCGCCGCGTTACGGGCGTATTCCACAAACATCAGGAAGGTCGCGGTGTATGGCACGAATCCGCCGTGGTGGGCAATGCCGTTGGCAATGGCCGTCATACCAAATTCGCGCACGCCGTAGTGAATGTAATTCCCGGCCGGATCTTCTTTCAGCGACGTCGAACCTTTCCAGATAGTCAGGTTACTGGGCGCGAGATCCGCCGAGCCGCCGAGCAGTTCCGGCAGTATTGGGCCGTAGGCGTTCAGCGTATTTTGCGATGCCTTGCGGGTGGCGATTTTGGCCGGGTTGGCCTGCAATTCAGCAATGTATTTTCGCGTCGTGGTTTCCCAGGACTCTGGCAACTCGCCGCGCATTCGTCGGGTAAATGTTCTTGCCAGATCGGGATACGCTTTCTGATACGCCGTGAACTTCTCCTGCCATGCCTGCTGCGCTTTTTCACCTTTTTCACGCGCATCCCAGGCACGGTAAATCTCTTTCGGGATCTCAAAAGCAGGGTGATGCCAGCCCAGTTTCTGGCGGGTCAGCGCCACCTCTTCTTCTCCCAGCGCCGCGCCGTGAGACTCCTCTTTCCCGGCTTTATTCGGTGAGCCGAAGCCGATTACCGTCCGGCAAATAATCAACGACGGTTTGTCTTTTACACTCTGCGCTTCAAGAATCGCTTTCTTCACGGCTTCGGGATCGTGTCCGTCGATCTCATGCACTACATGCCAGTGATACGCTTCGAACCGTTTGGCGGTATCGTCGGTAAACCAGCCTTCGGTTTCGCCATCAATTGAGATGCCGTTGTGATCGTAGAAGCCGATTAGCTTGCCCAACCCCAGCGTACCCGCCAGCGAGCAGACTTCGTGCGAAATCCCCTCCATCAGGCAGCCATCGCCCATAAAGACATACGTGTAGTGATCGACGATGTCATGATCGGGCTGATTAAACTGCGCGGCCAGCGTGCGTTCGGCAATCGCCAGACCGACGGCGTTCGCCAGTCCCTGACCTAATGGCCCGGTGGTGGTTTCAACGCCTGGCGTATAGCCGATTTCCGGGTGTCCCGGCGTTTTTGAATGGAGCTGACGGAAGTTTTTCAGCTCCTCGATTGGCAGATCGTAGCCGGTCAGGTGCAGCAGGCTGTAGAGCAGCATTGACGCGTGGCCGTTGGAAAGAATAAAGCGATCGCGGTCATACCAGGTGGGGTCGGTCGGGTTGTGGCGGAGAAAATCATTCCACAGCACTTCAGCAATATCCGCCATGCCCATCGGCGCGCCGGGATGACCGGAATTGGCTTTTTGTACGGCATCCATACTGAGCGCACGAATGGCATTGGCAAGGTCTTTTCGGGACATAAATCACTCCGTGGCAAGGTTTACAGTTTGGCGGCGAGCAGGTCTTCCAGTTTGCGTTGGTCAACGGCGAACAGGCGGATACCTTCCGACAGTTTCTCAACGGCCATCGCGTCCTGATTATGTTCCCAGCGGAATTCCGCTTCGGTCATCGGGGTCGGGCGATGGAACGTCTGCGATGACGGCACCAGTTTGCGGATCACCAGCTCTTCTTTTTCTTGTAGCGCTTTCAGTAGGTTGGGAGAAATGGTCAGGCGGTCGCAGCCTGTCAGCGCCAGGATTTGCTCGGTGCGACGGAAACTGGCCCCCATGACGATGGTTTCGTAGCGGTGACGTTTGAAGTAGTCATAGATATTACGTACCGATTTCACCCCCGGATCTTCTTCCACGACGTAGGGGTCCATCGGGCTGTGCGCCTGATACCAGTCATAGATACGCCCGACAAACGGCGAAACCAGAAAAACGCCCGCTTCCGCGCAGGCGCGCGCCTGTGCAAAAGAGAACAGCAGCGTCAGGTTACAGTTGATGCCTTCTTTCTCCAGCTCTTCCGCCGCCCGTATCCCTTCCCAGGTTGACGCGAGCTTAATTAAAATGCGCGATTTTTCCACGCCCTGCTGCTGGTAGAGGTCAACCAGGTGGCGGGCCTTCTGCATACTTTTTTCTTTATCGAAGGATAAGCGCGCGTCCACTTCCGTAGAGACCCGTCCGGGGACGATTTTCAGAATTTCCGCACCGAAATTGACGGCCAGTTTATCGCTGGCCTCGGCGACCTGTTGCTCCTGGGTTTTACCGCGTTTCTTGCCCCAGGCGATCGCGTCATCAATCAAATGGCTGTATTGCGCAAGGCCAGCCGCTTTTAGCAGCAGCGAGGGATTGGTGGTGGCGTCCTGAGGCTGATAATGGCGAATGGATTCGATATCGCCGCTGTCTGCCACGACAGTGGTGAATTGTTTGATGCCGTCTAACTGGTTCATAGGAAATACTCCTTGAAAAGTAAAGCGTTAGGTGAGTGCGTTGATTCACACTTCTGAGAAATTCATGCAGTACACAACAAAAAAGCATAGCAGACAGGCATGGTAATGCGGGTTTAAGCGGGTAACATGGATGCTATAAATTGATAACAAATTCTTTCTTTGAGTAGTGAGAGTATGGCTACCTTCAAAGTTTATGCCGCGCAGGGAGGTGATAATGTGCGGCGCACCAGAGGTTACCCGCGCCACTTTTTTGATCGATACGTGAAAGGAACAACAAGATGGATGACCAATTAAAACAAAGCGCCCTCGATTTCCACGAATTTCCCGTTCCAGGTAAAATCCAGGTTTCCCCGACCAAGCCCCTTGCCACACAGCGCGATCTGGCGCTGGCCTATTCGCCAGGCGTAGCGGCGCCGTGTCTTGAAATTGAAAAAGACCCGCTGGCGGCTTACAAATACACCGCTCGCGGCAACCTGGTCGCGGTGGTCTCTAACGGAACGGCGGTGCTCGGCCTGGGCAACATCGGCGCGCTGGCCGGTAAACCGGTAATGGAAGGTAAGGGCGTTCTGTTTAAGAAATTCGCGGGCATCGACGTGTTTGATATTGAAGTCGATGAACATAACCCGGATAAATTCATTGATGTCGTTGCCGCGCTGGAGCCGACGTTCGGCGGGATTAACCTCGAAGATATTAAAGCGCCTGAATGTTTCTATATCGAGCAGAAACTGCGTGAGCGCATGAATATTCCGGTATTCCATGATGACCAGCACGGAACGGCGATTATCAGCACCGCCGCGATTCTTAACGGCCTGCGCGTGGTGGAAAAAAATATCTCTGACGTGCGGATGGTGGTTTCCGGTGCAGGGGCGGCGGCAATCGCCTGTATGAACCTGCTGGTGGCGTTGGGGATGCAGAAACACAATATCGTGGTCTGTGACTCGAAAGGCGTTATCTATAAAGATCGCGAACCCAACATGGTGGAGACCAAAGCGGCCTATGCGGTGGTGGATGACGGCAAACGCACGCTGGATGATGTGATCGACGGGGCGGACATTTTCCTGGGCTGTTCCGGCCCGAAAGTGCTGACCCAGGAGATGGTGAAAAAAATGGCGCGTGCGCCGATGATCCTGGCGCTGGCGAACCCGGAGCCGGAAATTCTGCCGCCGTTGGCGAAAGAGGTGCGTTCAGACGCCATCATCTGTACCGGACGTTCTGACTATCCGAACCAGGTCAACAACGTGCTCTGCTTCCCGTTCATCTTCCGTGGCGCGCTGGATGTCGGCGCAACCGCGATCAACGAAGAGATGAAACTGGCGGCGGTACACGCCATTGCCGAACTGGCGCACGCCGAACAAAGTGAAGTGGTCGCTTCCGCCTATGGCGATCAGGACTTGAGCTTCGGCCCGGAATATATCATTCCAAAACCGTTCGACCCGCGCCTGATTGTGAAGATTGCGCCTGCCGTGGCGAAAGCGGCGATGGACTCCGGCGTGGCGACGCGGCCGATCGCTGATTTCGATGCCTACATCGATAAGCTGACCGAATTTGTCTACAAAACCAACCTGTTCATGAAGCCAATCTTCTCTCTGGCCCGTAAAGCGCCGAAGCGCGTGGTGCTGGCGGAAGGGGAAGAGGCGCGTGTCCTGCATGCGACGCAGGAGTTGATTACGTTAGGTCTGGCGAAACCGATCCTGATTGGTCGCCCGAGCGTGATCGAAATGCGCATTCAGAAGCTGGGGCTACAGATCAAATCGGGTGTGGATTTTGAGATCGTCAACAATGAATCCGATCCGCGCTTCAAAGAGTACTGGGGTGAATACTATAAGATCATGAAACGCCGTGGCGTGACGCAGGAACAGGCGCAGCGGGCGGTGATCAGCAATACCACGGTGATTGGCGCGATCATGGTTCTGCGCGGTGAAGCGGATGCGATGATCTGCGGCACCATCGGCGAATACCACGAACACTTCAGCGTGGTGCAGGAACTGTTTGGCTACCGTGAGGGCGTCCACGCAGCAGGGGCGATGAACGCCTTGCTGTTGCCGAGCGGCAACACCTTTATCGCCGACACCTATGTCAATGACGACCCGACGCCGGAGCAACTGGCGGAAATTACGTTAATGGCTGCGGAAACGGTGCGCCGCTTTGGTATTGAGCCGAAGGTGGCGCTGTTGTCGCACTCCAACTTTGGTTCGTCTAAGTCGGTCGCTGCTTGCAAAATGCGTCAGACGCTGGAGTTAGTACGCGAACGCGCGCCTGAGCTGATGATCGACGGCGAAATGCACGGTGATGCCGCGCTGGTCGAAAGCATTCGCAACGACAGAATGCCGGACAGCCCGCTGAAAGGAGCGGCGAATATTTTAATTATGCCTAACGTGGAGGCCGCGCGTATTAGTTACAACTTACTGCGTGTCTCCAGCTCGGAAGGCGTGACGGTAGGGCCGGTATTGATGGGCGTTGCCAAACCGGTGCATGTATTAACGCCGATCGCTTCTGTTCGCCGTATCGTTAATATGGTGGCGCTGGCGGTGGTCGAAGCGCAAACACAACCACTGTAATTTCACTTTAATTCATTCCGGCGCGGGGTTCCCCGCGCTTTTTTTATTTCCTCCTTTCTTAGTGATCTACTTCACCTTTTAAATCTGCTTGCCGAATTTTGTTATTTACTCTGACAAAAAATTGCCACGATGAGGTCAGTTTCAGCGGAGGCGGTGAGCAATGGATAAAGAACGCATTATTCAGGAATTTGTGCCGGGGAAACAGGTCACGCTGGCGCATCTGATTGCCCACCCGGGTGAAGAACTGGCGAAAAAGATCGGCGTTCCCGAAGCGGGCGCCATCGGCATCATGACGCTAACGCCAGGGGAAACGGCGATGATCGCGGGCGATTTAGCCATGAAAGCCGCCGATGTTCATATCGGTTTTCTCGATAGATTCAGCGGCGCGCTGGTGATTTATGGCTCCGTTGGCGCCGTCGAAGAAGCCTTATTGCAAACGGTCAACGGGCTGGGACGCTTATTAAATTTCACGTTGTGCGAATTAACAAAAAGTTAATTGGGGGGCGGCAATGAAACGTATTGCGTTTGTCGGCACCGTTGGCGCGGGGAAAACAACGCTTTTTAACGCCTTGCAGGGAAATTATTCCCTCGCCCGAAAAACACAAGCCGTGGAATTTAATGACAACGGCGATATCGATACGCCGGGAGAATATTTTAGCCATCCTCGCTGGTATCACGCCTTAATTACCACGCTACAGGATGTGGATACGCTGATTTATGTACATGCGGCAAATGACCGCGAAAGTCGCTTACCCGCCGGGTTATTGGATATTGGCGCCAGTAAACGACACATCGCCGTCATCAGCAAAACGGACATGCCGGATGCCGACGTCGCCGCCGCGCGACAGCTACTGAGCGGGCTGGGATTTCAGGAGCCGATTTTCGAGCTCAACAGCCATGACCCGCAAAGTGTGCAGCACCTGGTGGATTATCTGGCAGCACTCACCGAACAGGAGGAAGGCGCAGGTGAAGAAACTCATCACAGCTAACGATATTCGTGCGGCTCACGCACGCGGCGAACAGGAAATGTCGGTTGTTCTGCGCGCCAGCATCATTACCCCGGAAGCCCGCGAAGTTGCGGAACTGCTGGACTTCACGATCGTGGAATGCGACGAATCGGCACCGGCTGTCGCGCCGGTGGAAGACGCGAAAACCGAAAGTCAGCGCATTCGTGAAACCATCATCGCACAACTGCCGGAAGGGCAGTTTACCGAAAGCCTGGTCGCGCAGCTGATGGACAAAGTGATGAAGGAAAAACAGTCGCTGGAGCAGGCTGACATGCAGCCGGGCTTTAAGTCGGTCACCGGCAAGGGCGGCGTAAAAGTGATCGACGGCAGCAGCGTGAAGTTTGGTCGCTTCGACGGCGCGCAGCCCCACTGCGTCGGCTTAACGGATTTGGTCACCGACAAGGACGGCAGCAGCATGGCCGCCGGGTTCATGCAGTGGGATAACGCGTTTTTCCCGTGGACGCTGAACTACGACGAGATCGATATGGTACTGGAGGGCGAACTGCATGTGCGTCATGAAGGCGAAACCATGATCGCGAAAGCCGGGGACGTGATGTTTATCCCGAAAGGCTCCAGCATTGAGTTTGGCACACCGTCGACCGTGCGCTTCTTGTACGTTGCCTGGCCTGCGAACTGGCAGTCCTGCTAAGGCGGATGTATGAAGGATTTCATTACCGAAGCATGGCTCAGAGCGAATCATACGCTTAGCGAAGGGGCGGAGATCCATCTTCCCGCTGACGCTCGCCTGACGCCATCTGCCCGGGAATTGCTGGAAAGCCGCCATTTGCGCATCAAGTTTCTGGATGAGCAAGGCCGTCTTTTTGTCGATGACGATGAGCAGCAATTACAGCCGGTGCACGGTTTGACCAGCAGCGATACGCACCCTAAGGCGTGCTGCGAACTGTGTCGCCAGCCGGTGGCGAAAAAGCCCGATACGCTGACCCACCTGACCGCCGACAAAATGGTTGCGAAAAGCGATCCGCGCCTGGGATTTCGCGCCGCGCTGGACAGCACCATCGCGCTGGTGGTGTGGCTGCAAATTGAGTTACCGGAGCAGTGGCAGCCCTGGCTTGCCGACATTCGTTCCCGCCTGGGCAACATCATGCGTGCCGATGCGATGGATGAACCGCTGGCCGCGCAGGCCATTGTGGGGCTAAACGAAGACGAATTGCATCGTCTGTCCCATCAGCCGCTGCGCTATCTCGATCACGATCATCTGGTGCCGGAAGCCAGCCACGGCCGCGATGCCGCGCTGCTGAATTTGCTGCGTACCAAAGTGCGTGAGACGGAAGTCGTGGCCGCTCAGGTCTTTATCACCCGCAATTTTGACGTGCTGCGCCCGGATCTTCTACAGGCGTTGAACCGCCTCTCCAGTACGGTCTACGTGATGATGATTTTGTGCGTGACGAAGCATCCGCTCACCGTCAGCCAGATTCAACAGCGACTGGGAGGGGAGCAATGATCATTGAACGTTGCCGCGAACAGGCCTTACGCGCGCCCGCCAGGGTGGTCTTCCCGGATGCGCTGGATGTCCGTGTCCTGAAGGCGGCGCACTATCTGCAACGGCATGGTCTGGCGCGACCGGTTCTTGTCACCAGCCCGTTTGCGCTACGCCAGTTTGCGCTCACTCACCGTATCGCGATGGATGGCATTCAGGTGATTGACCCACAGAGCAATCTGTCTATGCGCGAGGTGTTCGCCGGGCGCTGGCTGGCGCGGGCGGGAGAGAAAACACCGCCGGATGCGCTGGAAAAACTGAACGACCCGCTGATGTTCGCCGCCGCGATGGTGAGCGCAGGTCATGCCGATGTGTGCATTGCCGGCAACCTCTCTTCGACAGCGAACGTGCTACGGGCAGGGCTACGCCTGATCGGTTTGCAGCCGGGCAGCAAAACGCTGTCGTCGATCTTCCTGATGCTGCCGCAGTACACCGGGCAGGCGCTGGGATTCGCCGATTGCAGCGTGGTGCCGCAACCCACGGCGGCGCAACTGGCGGATATCGCCATCGCCAGCGCGCAGACCTGGCGAACCATTACTGGAGAGGAGCCTCGGGTCGCCATGCTGTCGTTCTCCAGTCATGGCAGCGCGCGTCACCCCAATGTCGCCAATGTGCAGCAGGCGACAGAGATCGTTCGCGAGCGCGCGCCGGATTTGATTGTTGACGGCGAGTTGCAGTTCGACGCCGCTTTTGTCCCGGACGTCGCCGCGCAAAAAGCGCCCGCCAGTCCGTTACAGGGCAAAGCCAATGTGATGGTCTTTCCGTCACTGGAAGCGGGCAACATTGGCTACAAAATCGCCCAGCGTCTGGGAGGATATCGCGCCGTTGGGCCGCTGATTCAGGGGCTTGCCGCACCGCTTCACGATCTCTCCCGAGGCTGTAGCGTACAGGAAATTATCGAACTGGCGTTGGTGGCAGCAGTGCCGCGCCAGACTGACGTGAGTCGTGAACTCGACTCGCAAACACTGGTTGTATAAAGGTCCCGTCTGGACCCCCTTACCGAAGAGGAAAACACAATGGAAGCATTAGGAATGATTGAAACCCGGGGCCTGGTTGCACTGATTGAGGCCTCTGATGCGATGGTTAAAGCAGCACGCGTGAAACTGGTTGGCGTGAAGCAGATTGGCGGCGGTCTGGTCACCGCGATGGTGCGTGGCGATGTGGCAGCGTGCAAAGCCGCTACTGATGCCGGCGCCGCAGCGGCGCAGCGCATTGGCGAACTGGTTTCCGTACACGTCATTCCGCGCCCGCACGGCGATCTGGAAGAGGTGTTCCCGATCAGCTTCAAAGGTGACAGCAATATCTAAGCTGGATGGCTACGTCTGATCGTGTAGGCCGGAGAAGACGCAAACGCGTCGCCATCCGGCAATGAGATGGCATCGATGCCGGATGGCGCCTCGCTTATCCGGCCTACAGTTTCGGCACGCAACACACAACACATGGAGGCGGGTATGAAGCTGGCAGTCGTCACAGGACAAATTGTTTGTACGGTGCGCCATGAAGGACTCGCGCATGACAAATTGCTGATGGTGAAAATGATTGATGCCGAAGGGAATCCCGACGGGCAGTGCGCCGTTGCAATCGACAGCATTGGGGCGGGAACCGGGGAGTGGGTGCTGCTGGTTAGCGGCAGTTCTGCCCGCCAGGCGCATCGGAGCGAATCCTCACCTGTCGATCTGTGCGTGATTGGTATTGTCGATGAAGTGGTGGCTGGCGGGAAAGTCGTTTTCCATAAATAGGACTGAACATCATGAATCAACAGGATATTGAACAGGTGGTAAAAGCGGTATTGCTGAAAATGAAAGACAGCAGTCAACCTGCCGCCGCCGTTCATGAAATGGGCGTCTTTGCCTCCCTGGATGACGCCGTTGCCGCAGCGAAAGTGGCTCAGCAGGGGCTGAAGAGCGTGGCCATGCGCCAGCTCGCTATTCATGCGATACGTGAAGCGGGTGAAAAGCACGCCAGAGAACTGGCGGAACTTGCCGTGTCAGAAACCGGCATGGGACGCGTCGAAGATAAATTAGCGAAAAACGTGGCGCAGGCGCGCGGTACGCCGGGCGTGGAATGCCTCTCGCCGCAGGTACTGACCGGCGATAACGGTCTGACCTTAATTGAAAATGCGCCGTGGGGGGTTGTGGCGTCGGTCACGCCGTCCACCAATCCGGCGGCAACCGTGATTAACAATGCCATCAGCCTGATTGCCGCAGGCAACAGCGTGATCTTTGCGCCGCATCCGGCGGCGAAAAAGGTTTCTCAGCGCGCCATTACGCTGCTTAACCAGGCGGTTGTTGCCGCAGGCGGCCCGGCTAACCTGCTGGTGACCGTTGCGAACCCAGATATCGAAACCGCCCAGCGCCTCTTTAAATATCCCGGTATCGGTCTGCTGGTGGTGACCGGCGGTGAAGCGGTCGTCGAGGCCGCGCGTAAACACACCAACAAACGTCTGATTGCCGCAGGTGCCGGGAACCCGCCGGTGGTGGTGGATGAAACCGCTGACCTGGCGCGTGCCGCGCAGTCCATCGTCAAAGGCGCATCCTTCGATAACAACATCATTTGCGCCGACGAGAAGGTGCTGATTGTTGTCGATAGCGTTGCCGATGAACTGATGCGCCTGATGGAAGGGCAGCATGCGGTGAAACTCACCGCCGCACAGGCCGAACAGCTTCAGCCGGTATTGCTGAAAAATATCGACGAGCGTGGCAAAGGAACGGTCAGCCGCGACTGGGTTGGGCGTGACGCCGCCAAAATCGCCGCCGCGATTGGGCTGACGGTGCCGGAGCAAACGCGCTTGCTGTTTGTGGAAACGCCTGCCACGCACCCGTTCGCGGTCACGGAACTGATGATGCCGGTACTGCCGGTGGTGCGGGTTGCCAACGTAGAAGAGGCCATTGAACTGGCAGTCACGCTGGAAGGCGGTTGCCACCATACGGCGGCGATGCACTCGCGCAACATCGACAACATGAACCGGATGGCAAACGCCATTGATACCAGCATCTTCGTCAAGAACGGGCCGTGCATCGCCGGGCTTGGTCTGGGCGGCGAAGGCTGGACCACCATGACCATTACTACGCCAACCGGGGAAGGGGTGACCAGCGCGCGCACCTTCGTGCGCCTGCGTCGCTGCGTGTTGGTGGATGCGTTTCGCATCGTCTGATATCGGCCCCGCAGACTGTCTATAAGGAGAAAAGAGATGGCGCACGATGAACAACGTTGGCTGACGCCGAGACTCCAGAAAGCCGCTGAGCTATGTAATCAGCATCCCGTCGCCAGCGATTCGCCGCTGTGGCTGGGTATTGATTTAGGGACGTGCGATGTGGTGTCGATGGTTGTCGACCGCGACGCGCAGCCAGTCGCCGTTTGTCTGGACTGGGCTGACGTCGTGCGTGACGGCATCGTCTGGGACTTCTTCGGCGCCGTCACCATCGTGCGTCGCCATCTCGACACGCTCGAACGCCAGCTTGGCTGCCAGTTCACCCACGCGGCGACCTCATTTCCGCCAGGCACCGACCCGCGTATCTCCATCAATGTTCTGGAATCCGCCGGGCTGGAGGTCAGCCATGTGCTGGATGAGCCGACCGCCGTGGCGGATCTGCTGCGACTGGATAACGCGGGCGTGGTGGATATCGGCGGCGGTACGACGGGGATCGCCATTGTGAAGCAGGGCAAGGTGACTTACTCCGCTGATGAAGCGACCGGCGGACACCATATTTCCCTGACGCTGGCCGGAAACCGCCGCATCGAACTGGAAGACGCTGAGCAGTTCAAGCGCAGCAACGCCCGGGAGATTTGGCCGGTGGTAAAACCGGTATACGAAAAGATGGCGGAGATTGTTGCCCGGCATATCGAAGGGCAAGGTATAGCCGATCTGTGGCTGGCGGGCGGCTCCTGTATGCAGCCGGGCGTGGATGAACTATTCCGTAAACGCTTCCCGGAACTGCGGGTGCATTTACCTGAACACAGCCTGTTTATGACGCCGCTGGCGATTGCCAACAGCGGGAAAGAAAAAGCGGAGGGGATCTATGCAAAGTGAATTGCAGACCGCGCTCTTTCAGGCATTCGATACCCTGAATCTGCAACGGATAAAAACGTTCAGCGTTCCGCCCGTCACGCTGTGCGGCCTGGGGGCGCTCAGCGCCTGCGGGCAGGAAGCGCAAACGCGCGGGCTGACGCATCTGTTTGTCATGGTTGACAGTTTTCTGCATCAGGCAGGGATGACCGCCGGGCTTGAACGGAGTCTGGCGATGAAAGGCGTGGCAATGAGCATTTGGCCCTGCCCGGTGGGAGAACCTTCCATCACTGACGTTTGCGCGGCGGTCGCGCAGCTGCGCGAATCAAAATGTGACGGCGTGGTGGCGTTTGGCGGCGGCTCGGTGCTGGATGCGGCAAAAGCCGTAGCGCTGCTCTTTACCAACCCAGGGCAGACGCTGGCGGATATGACGGCGCAGAGCGTACTGCGCCCGCGTCTGCCGCTGATTGCCGTGCCGACGACGGCGGGGACGGGGTCGGAAACCACCAACGTGACGGTGATTATTGATGCGGTAAGCGGGCGCAAGCAGGTTCTGGCGCATGCCTCGCTGATGCCGGACGTCGCCATTCTGGATGCGGCGCTGACGGAAGGGGTGCCTTCTCACGTAACGGCGATGACCGGGATTGACGCGCTGACCCATGCGGTTGAGGCGTATAGCGCTCTGAATGCCACGCCGTTTACCGACAGCCTGGCGATTGGCGCTATTGCGATGATCGGCAAGTCTCTGCCGAAAGCGGTGGGGAACGGGCACGACATGGCGGCGCGGGAAAACATGCTGCTGGCGTCCTGCATGGCGGGGATGGCCTTTTCCAGCGCGGGGCTGGGGCTGTGTCATGCGATGGCGCACCAGCCGGGCGCGACGCTGCATATTCCGCATGGCCAGGCGAACAGTATGTTGCTGCCGACGGTGATGGGATTTAACCGCATGGTGTGTCGCGAACGGTTCAGCCATATCGGCCGGGCGTTACTCAACAAGAAAGCGGACGATCGCGACGCGATCGGCGCAGTTAGCGAACTGATTATTGAAACCGGGCTGACAAAACGCCTCGCCGATGTTGGCGCGACGTCCGCGCATTACAGCGCGTGGGCGCAAGGCGCGCTGGAAGATATTTGTATTCGCAGTAACCCACGAACCGCCACGCAGGAACAGATTATCGACCTGTACGCGGCGGCACAATAAAGCATACCAGGATGTAGGCCGGATAAGGCGTTCGCGCCGCCATCCGGCAAAAACGCGGCACTATTGCCTGATGGCGCTGCGCTTATCAGGCCTACGAAACACCTGGCAAATGGAGATAGGGCTATGGGAATTAATGAAATCATCATGTACATCATGATGTTCTTTATGCTGATTGCCGCCGTGGACAGGATCCTGTCGCAGTTTGGCGGTTCGGCGCGTTTTCTCGGTAAATTCGGTAAGAGCATCGAGGGGTCGGGCGGTCAGTTTGAAGAAGGTTTTATGGCGATGGGCGCGCTGGGGCTGGCGATGGTCGGTATGACCGCCCTGGCGCCGGTGCTGGCGAAGCTGCTCGGGCCGGTGATTATCCCGCTGTATGAAATGCTCGGCGCGAACCCGTCGATGTTCGCCGGAACGCTGCTGGCCTGCGATATGGGCGGCTTCTTCCTCGCCAAAGAACTGGCGGGCGGCGATGTGGCGGCATGGCTGTACTCCGGCCTGATCCTGGGTGCGATGATGGGGCCGACGATCGTCTTCTCCATTCCGGTGGCGCTCGGCATTATCGAGCCGTCTGACCGCCGCTACCTGGCGCTGGGCGTGCTGGCGGGGATTGTTACCATTCCCATTGGCTGTATCGCCGGTGGTTTAGTGGCGATGTACTCCGGCGTGGAGATCAACGGGCAACCGGTGGAGTTCACCTTCGCGCTGATCCTGATGAACATGATCCCGGTGATCATCGTCGCGGTGCTGGTTGCGCTGGGGCTGAAATTTATCCCGGAGAAAATGATCAGCGGTTTCCAGATCTTCGCTAAATTCCTGGTGGCGTTGATCACCATTGGTCTGGCGGCTGCGGTGATTAAATTCCTGCTGGGATGGGAGCTGATCCCAGGTCTTGACCCGATCTTCATGTCCCCTGGCGACCAGCCTGGCGAAGTGATGCGCGCCATTGAAGTGATCGGCTCTATCTCCTGCGTTCTGCTCGGCGCCTATCCGATGGTGCTTCTGCTGACCCGCTGGTTTGAAAAACCGCTGATGCGCGTTGGCGGCCTGTTAAAAATCAACAATATGGCGGCAGGCGGCATGGTCGCGACGCTGGCGAACAATATTCCGATGTTCGGCATGATGAAACAGATGGATACCCGCGGCAAAGTGATCAACTGCGCCTTCGCGGTCTCCGCTGCCTTTGCGCTGGGCGACCACTTAGGCTTTGCGGCCGCCAACATGAACGCGATGATCTTCCCGATGATTGTCGGCAAGCTGATCGGCGGCGTGACGGCGATTGGCGTGGCGATGATGCTGGTGCCCAAAGATGAAGACGTTCCGGCAGAAACGGAAGTGGAGGCGCAGTCGTGAACACTCGCCAGCTACTGAGCGTCGGTATCGATATCGGCACCACCACCACTCAGGTGATCTTCTCACGCCTTGAGCTGGTTAACCGTGCGGCAGTGTCGCAGGTGCCGCGCTACGAATTTATCAAACGTGAAATTAGCTGGCAAAGCCCGGTCTTTTTTACCCCTGTCGATAAGCAGGGCGGATTGAAAGAGGCCGAACTTAAGGCGCTGATTCTGGCTCAGTATCAGGCGGCGGGGATTGCGCCGGAGACGGTGGATTCCGGGGCGATCATCATTACCGGCGAAAGCGCGAAAACCCGCAATGCGCGTCCGGCAGTGATGGCGCTGTCGCAGTCTCTCGGCGATTTTGTCGTCGCCAGCGCCGGGCCGCATCTGGAATCGGTGATTGCCGGGCACGGCGCGGGGGCGCAGACCCTGTCTGAACAGCGCTTGTGTCGCGTGCTCAATATCGACATCGGCGGCGGCACCTCGAACTATGTTCTGTTTGACGCCGGAAAAGTGAGCGGCTCCGCCTGTCTGAACGTGGGCGGCAGATTGCTGGAAACGGACGGCCAGGGGCGGGTGGTGCATGCGCATAAACCGGGGCAGATGATCGTTGAGGCGGTGTTCGGCGCGGGCACTGACGCCCGCTCGCTCAATGCCACACAGCTGGCGCAGGTTGTGCGGCGGATGGCGGATTTGATTGTCGAAATCATTGACGGCGAGCCTTCGCCGCTGGCGCAGGCGCTGATGCAAACCGGATTATTGCCCGCAGGGGTGAAACCGGAAGTGATCACCCTTTCCGGCGGAGTCGGGGAGTGCTACCGCAATCAGCCTGCCGATCCGTTCTGCTTTTCTGATGTCGGCCCGCTGCTGGCGACGGCGCTGCATGAGCACCCGCGCCTGCGTGAGATGAACGTGCAGTTCCCGACGCAAACCGTGCGCGCCACGGTGATTGGCGCGGGGGCGCACACGCTGTCGCTGTCCGGCAGCACCATCTGGCTGGAGGGGGTGGCGCTTCCGCTGCGCAACCTGCCGGTGGCGATTCCACAAGATGAAAACGAACTGGTGGCCGCCTGGGAACAGGCGCTGACTCAGCTCGATCTCGACCCTGGCACTGACGCATACGTGCTGGCGCTTCCCGCCCGGCTTCCGGTGCGCTACGCGGTATTACTCACGGTCATCGACGCGCTGCTGGCGTTTACCGCGCGTTTTCCCAATCCGCATCCCCTGCTGGTGGTGGCCGAGCAGGACTTTGGCAAAGCCCTGGGCATGTTATTGCGCCCACAGTTACAGCAACACCCGCTGGCGGTCATTGACGAAGTGAGCGTCCGGGCGGGGGACTATATCGACATTGGTACGCCTCTTTTTGGCGGATCGGTTGTGCCGGTGACGGTGAAATCACTCGCATTTCCTTCCTGAGGGAACGACTTATGAAACTAAAGACCACATTGTTCGGCAATGTTTATCAGTTTAAGGATGTAAAAGAGGTGCTGGCAAAAGCCAACGAACTGCGTTCGGGGGATGTGCTGGCAGGTGTTGCGGCTGAAAGCTCACAGGAGCGTGTTGCCGCGAAACAGGTGTTGTCGGAAATGTCGGTGGCGGATATTCGCAACAACCCGGTGATTTCCTATGAAGAGGACTGCGTGACGCGTCTGATTCAGGACGACGTCAATGAAACGGCCTATAACCGCATTAAAAACTGGAGCATCAGTGAGCTGCGCGAATATGTGCTGAGTGATGAAACGTCCGTCGATGACATTGCGTTTACGCGTAAAGGGCTGACTTCGGAAGTGGTGGCGGCGGTCGCGAAGATCTGCTCCAACGCCGACCTGATCTACGGTGGTAAGAAGATGCCGGTGATCAAAAAGGCCAATACCACCATCGGTATTCCGGGCACCTTTAGCTGCCGTTTGCAGCCGAACGATACCCGTGACGATGTACAGAGTATCGCCGCGCAAATCTATGAAGGGCTTTCTTTCGGGGCGGGCGATGCGGTGATTGGCGTTAACCCGGTAACGGACGACGTGGAAAACTTAAGCCGCGTGCTGGATACCGTGTACGGGGTGATCGACAAGTTCAATATTCCGACGCAGGGCTGCGTGCTGGCGCACGTCACCACTCAGATTGAAGCCATTCGTCGCGGCGCGCCGGGCGGGCTGATTTTCCAGAGTATTTGCGGCAGCGAAAAAGGATTAAAAGAGTTCGGCGTGGAGCTGGCGATGCTGGATGAAGCGCGTGCGGTCGGCGCGGAGTTCAACCGTATCGCCGGGGAAAACTGCCTGTACTTTGAAACCGGGCAGGGGTCTGCGCTTTCGGCTGGAGCCAACTTCGGCGCCGACCAGGTGACGATGGAAGCGCGTAACTACGGCCTGGCGCGGCACTACGATCCGTTCCTGGTGAATACGGTGGTCGGTTTTATCGGGCCGGAGTATCTCTACAACGACCGGCAGATTATTCGCGCCGGTCTGGAAGATCACTTTATGGGTAAGCTGAGCGGCATCTCAATGGGCTGCGACTGCTGCTACACCAACCACGCCGACGCCGATCAGAACCTCAACGAAAACCTGATGATTCTGCTCGCTACCGCAGGCTGTAACTACATTATGGGCATGCCGCTCGGCGACGACATCATGCTCAACTACCAGACCACCGCATTCCACGATACCGCAACGGTACGTCAGTTACTCAACCTGCGTCCGTCGCCGGAGTTTGAGCGCTGGCTGGAAACGATGGGCATTATGGAAAACGGTCGCCTGACCAAGCGGGCGGGCGATCCGTCACTGTTCTTCTGATGACGCGGGGATGACATACGATGGATCAAAAACAGATTGAAGAAATTGTACGCAGTGTAATGGCGTCAATGGGCGAGTCGCAGCCGCAGGCCCCCGCAGAATCCGCGCCAGCCTGTAGCGCTAAACAATGTGCCGCACCTTCAGCGCCTTCAGCGGCGGAAAGCTGCGCGCTGGATTTAGGATCGGCTGAGGCGAAAGCCTGGGTAGGCGTGGAGAATCCGCATCGCGCGGATGTGTTGGCCGAACTGCGCCGCAGCACCGCTGCGCGCGTGTGTACCGGTCGCGCTGGCCCACGTCCGCGCACCCTGGCGCTGTTGCGCTTCCTGGCGGATCACTCTCGTTCGAAAGATACCGTCCTGAAAGAGGTGCCGGAAGAGTGGGTGAAAGCACAGGGGCTGCTGGAAGTGCGTTCAGAAATCAGCGATAAAAACCTCTACCTGACCCGCCCGGATATGGGGCGTCGTCTGAGCCAGGAGGCCATTGACGCGCTGAAAGCGCAGTGTGTCGCCAGCCCGGATGTCCAGGTGGTGATTTCCGATGGTTTATCGACGGATGCGATTACCGCCAACTATGAAGAGATCCTGCCGCCGCTGCTCTCTGGTCTGAAACAGGCGGGGCTGAAAGTCGGGACGCCGTTCTTTGTACGTTATGGCCGCGTGAAGATTGAAGATCAGATCGGCGAAATTCTTGGCGCGAAAGTGGTGATTCTGCTGGTGGGCGAGCGTCCTGGCTTAGGTCAGTCGGAAAGCCTCTCCTGCTATGCGGTTTACTCACCACGGGTGGCAACCACCGTTGAAGCGGATCGTACCTGTATTTCGAATATTCACCAGGGCGGCACGCCGCCAGTTGAAGCCGCAGCGGTAATTGTGGATTTGGCGAAACGTATGCTGGAGCAGAAAGCATCCGGCATCAATATGACCCGTTAAGGAGGCAACATGCCAGCATTAGATTTGATTCGACCGTCGGTCACCGCAATGCGCGTGATTGCCTCGGTGAATGACGGTTTCGCGCGTGAGCTTAAATTACCGTCACATATACGTAGCCTCGGTCTCATCACGGCAGACTCTGATGACGTAACGTATATTGCGGCAGACGAAGCGACAAAACAGGCGATGGTGGAAGTGGTGTATGGCCGTTCACTGTATGCCGGAGCGGCCCACGGGCCGTCGCCGACGGCCGGTGAAGTCTTGATTATGTTGGGCGGCCCGAACCCGGCGGAAGTGCGGGCGGGTCTGGATGCGATGGTGGCGCATATTGAAGGCGGCGCAGCGTTCCAGTGGGCCAACGATGCGGAAGATACAGCATTCCTGGCGCATGTGGTTTCGCGTACCGGGTCTTATCTCTCATCAACCTCAGGCATCGCGCTGGGCGATCCTATCGCCTATCTGGTGGCACCGCCGCTGGAAGCGACGTTTGGCATTGATGCGGCGATGAAATCCGCCGATGTCCAACTGGTGACCTACGTGCCGCCGCCGTCAGAAACCAACTACTCTGCGGCGTTTTTAACGGGGAGCCAGGCCGCCTGTAAAGCCGCCTGCAACGCCTTTACCGATGCCGTTCTGGATATTGCCCGTAATCCCGTCCAGCGCGCGTAAGAGAGGTAGCGATGATCAATGCACTGGGATTACTGGAAGTGGATGGCATGGTTGCCGCCGTTGATGCGGCGGACGCCATGCTGAAAGCCGCCAATGTGCGATTGCTCAGCCACGAAGTGCTCGATCCCGGCAGGCTGACGCTGGTGGTGGAGGGCGATCTGGCGGCGTGTCGCGCGGCGCTGGATGCCGGAAGCGCCGCAGCACAACGCACGGGCCGTGTTATCAGCCGCAAAGAAATTGGGCGGCCGGAAGACGACACCCAGTGGCTGATCGGCGGCTTTAAGCGCCAGCCAACGAAAGTCGGAAAGACGCCAGATGCGCCTGTTACCTCTGAATCCTCAGAAGCGCTGTTGGCGTTATTAGCATCAGTACGTCAGGGAATGACGGCAGGGGAGGTGGCCGCGCATTTTGGCTGGTCACTGGAGCGCGCCAGAAATGCGCTGGAGCAACTCTTTTCTGACGGGGCGTTGCGTAAACGCAGTAGTCGCTATCGTCTGAAGAAAGTATAACCTGTCGGAGGTGCCGGGGACGTTGCGCCCCGGCTTTGAAGATCATGAAAAAGACTCGTACAGCAAACTTGCACCATCTTTATCATGAAGCGTTACCCGAAGACGTTAAACTTACGCCTCTGGTTGAGGTGGATAATGTTCACCAGCGGCTGACAACGGACGTCTATGAACACGCCCTGACGATAACCGCCTGGCAGCAGATTTACGATCAGCTGCATCCCGGTAAATTTCATGGGGAATTCACGGAAATCCTGCTGGATGAAATTCAGGTGTTCCGTGAGTACACCGGTCTGGCGCTGCGTCAGTCTTGCCTGGTCTGGCCGAACTCCTTCTGGTTCGGTATTCCGGCAACGCGCGGCGAGCAAGGTTTTATCGGCACGCAGTGCATTGGCAGCGCGGAGATCGCCACCCGTCCTGGCGGGACGGAGTTTGAGCTGAGCACGCCGGATGATTACACCATCCTTGGCGTGGTTGTCTCGGAGGAGGTGCTTACCCGGCAGGCCAATTTCCTGCATCACCCGGAAAGGGTGCTGCATATGTTGCGTAACCAGTCTGCGCTGGAAGTGAAAGAGCAGCATAAAGCGGCGCTGTGGGGCTTTGTCCAGCAGGCGCTGGCGACGTTCAGCGAGAACCCGGAAAACCTGCATCAGCATGCGGTGCGTAAAGTGCTGGGGGATAACCTGCTGCTGGCGATGGGGACGATGCTGGAAGAAGCGCAGCCGATTATAACGGCAGAAAGCGTCAGCCATCAGAGCTATCGAAAATTGCTGTCCCGCGCGCGGGAATACGTGCTGGAGAATATGTCGGAGCCGCTGACGGTACTCGATCTGTGCAATCAGCTGCACGTCAGCCGCCGCACGTTGCAAAACGCGTTTCACGCGATTCTGGGGATTGGCCCGAACGCGTGGCTGAAGCGGATTCGATTAAACGCGGTGCGAAGGGAGCTGATCAGTCCGTGGTCGCAAAGTTCGACGGTCAAAGAGGCGGCAATGCAGTGGGGGTTCTGGCATCTGGGGCAGTTCGCGACCGATTACCAGCAGCTGTTTGCCGAAAAACCGTCGCTGACGCTGCATCAGCGTATGCGTCAGTGGATGTGATGACATTATTGTGCCGGATGCGACGCTTTGCGTCTTATCCGGCCTACGGGGCGCTACCGTTGCAGTTGTAGGCCGAATAAGGCGTTAGCCGTCATCAGGCAAAAACGCGGCCAGGTAAATTATACCCAGTCGCGGACTTTGATAAATTCGCTCAGCGCCGCTTCCGGGCTGCCTTCTTCCGGCTGCCAGTCGTACTCCCAGCGCACCAGCGGCGGCATCGACATCAAAATGGACTCGGTGCGTCCGCCCGTTTGCAGGCCAAACAGCGTGCCGCGATCCCACACCAGATTAAACTCCACATAGCGGCCCCGGCGATAAAGCTGGAAATGACGCTCGCGCTCGCCCCAGGCCATTGCTTTACGCCGCTCGACAATTGGCAGAAAAGCATCGGTATAGCCTTTGCCTACCGCCTGCATAAAGCGAAAGCAGCTGTCGAAATCCGGCGTGTTCAGATCGTCGAAGAAAAGCCCGCCAATGCCGCGCTGCTCATCGCGATGCTTCAGGAAAAAGTAATCGTCGCACCATTTTTTATAGCGCGGATAGACGTCCTCGCCGTAGGGCTGGCACAGATCCCGCGCCGTGCGGTGCCAGTGAATGGCATCCTCTTCAAACGCGTAATAGGGCGTCAGGTCGAAACCGCCGCCAAACCACCAGACCGGCTCCGCGCCGGGCTTCTCCGCAATAAAAAAGCGAACATTGGCATGGCTGGTTGGAATGTACGGATTCAACGGATGCACCACCAGCGACACGCCCATCGCTTCAAAACTGCGCCCTGCCAACTCCGGGCGGTGTGCCGTCGCGGAGGCGGGCATCGCGTCGCCGTGAACATGGGAGAAATTTACCCCAGCCTGCTCAAAGACACCGCCGTTACGCAGTACCCGGCTGCGCCCGCCGCCACCCGCGTCGCGCTGCCAGCTATCTTCAACAAAATCAGCGCCATCAACGGCGGCTAACTGCTGGCAAATATCATCCTGAAGGCTGAGCAGGAACTGTTTTACGCGTTGTGCATCGGGTTTCATGATTACCGTTTCTTCGAGTGTGCTTTCTGGTTATCAAACCAGTGGAAATAACTGATCACGCCATTGGCTATCGCGGTGGCGATTTTCTGCCGGAATGCGGTGGTGCCTAACAGACGCTCCTCTTCCGGGTTGGTGATAAATGAGGTTTCTACCAGTACGGAGGGAATTGACGGTGATTTTAGCACCACAAACGCCGCCTGTTCCGTATTGCGACTGTGCAGACGATGCACCGGCTTGATCTTCTTAAGAATATGCGATCCCAGCGTCAGGCTATTTTTGATGGTGTCGGTTTGCACCAGATCGAACAATACCTGCTGCAACAGATGATCTTTATCGGTCGCTTTTTTCCCCGCGACTTCATCGGCGCGGTTTTCACGGTCGGAGAGGTATTTCGCCATGGCGCTACTGGCGCCGCGATTAGAAAGCGCAAACACCGAGGCCCCTGCGGCGCTGGGGTTGGTAAAACCATCTGCGTGGATGGACATAAACAGATCCGCGCCGTGCTTGTGGGCGATTTCCACGCGATCGTACAGGGGAATAAAGGTGTCGCCCGTGCGTGTCAGGCGCGCATCAATCCCCTGGTTGCGCAAAATCGCGCGCACGTTTTTGGCGATCTCCAGCACGACGTGTTTTTCCTTCGAACCGTTGCGACCAATCGCGCCGGTGTCGATACCGCCGTGGCCGGGGTCGAGAACAACAATGCGTCTGGCGCCTGCTTTTTTGGCCTTCGGTTTGCTGTGACCATTACCGGTCTTTAGCGCTTCTTCTTTAGCGATGGCGTGCGACATGCCCGACAGCGTCAGAGCCGCCAGCCCGGCTTTCAGCACCTGGCGGCGCGATGTGAGAGTTTTTAAGGGTTTAAAAGTGCTCATACAGCCTGAGTTGTGAAAATTGAGTTCCAGATGTTATATCGTATCGCGTAATCCGTTACGACTGTTCGTGATGAGAATTGTTTTACTTTTCATTTCAATACGTGACAATCCGTCATTATGCCATTTTTTTCGCCGTTTCGCGTCAGATATTGGCTAAATCAGTCGTTCGCGCCATAATCGGAGTTTTAACCTTGAAAAGGGTCTCAATACCATGGAGATACGCGTTTTTCGCCAGGAAGATTTCGAAGAGGTGATCACCCTCTGGGAGCGCTGCGATTTGCTGCGTCCGTGGAACGATCCTGAAATGGATATCGAACGTAAGCTGAACCATGACGTCAGCCTGTTCCTGGTCGCTGAGGTGAATGGTGAGGTGGTCGGTACGGTCATGGGCGGCTATGACGGCCATCGGGGTTCTGCCTATTATCTTGGCGTACACCCGGAGTTTCGCGGTCGTGGCATCGCCAACGCGCTGTTGAACCGGCTGGAGAAAAAGCTCATTGCTCGCGGCTGCCCGAAAATCCAAATCATGGTGCGGGAAGACAACGACATTGTACTGGGCATGTACGAGCGCCTGGGTTATGAACATTCGGACGCGTTAAGTCTGGGCAAGCGTCTGATTGAAGATGAAGAGTACTGAGTTTCATCCTGCTGACTACGACGGTCATGGGCGCTTGCGCCTGCCTTTTCTGTTCTGGGGCGTGCTGCTGCTTCAGGCGCGTACCTGGGTGCTGTTTGTGATTGCTGGCTCCTCCCGCGAGCAGGGCGATACGCTGCTGAATCTGTTTTATCCCGATCACGATACGTTCTGGCTGGGGTTGTTGCCCGGCGTCCCGGCGGTACTGGCGTTTTTACTGAGCGGGCGGCGCGACGCTTTCCCGTTGCTGTGGCGCGGGCTGCGCGGCTTATTGATTCTGGCGCAGGGCGTTCTGCTCTGCTGGCAACCGGTGCTGTGGCTGTACGGTGAACCGGTAAACGGCATCGGGCTGGCGCTGGTGGTGGCCGATATTGTCGCGCTTATCTGGTTGCTCTCTAACCGTCGTTTACGCGCCTGCTTTGCACCGGTAAAAGAATAACGGCACTTTTTGGCGAAACCGGACTCCAAACAACGTTGATTAATAAAGAAAGGAAGTGAGATGAAATCGCTGCGTTTGATTTTATGCGCAATGCCGCTGGTGCTGAGCGGCTGTTCAACCCTCTCGTCGGTGAACTGGTCTGCTGCGAATCCGTGGAACTGGTTTGGCTCGTCGACAGAGGTCACTGAGCAGGGCGTTGGGGCATTAACTGCGTCCACGCCGCTGGATGAAAAAGCGATTACTGACGCGCTGGATGGCGGCTATCGCCTGCGTAGCGGAATGAAAACCCAGAACGGCAACGTGGTGCGTTTTTTTGAAGCGATGAAAGAGGACAAGGTTGCGCTGGTTATCAATGGCGACCAGGGAACCATCAGCCGTATTGATGTGCTGGACAGCGATATTCCATCGCAGGCAGGCGTTGAAATCGGTACGCCGTTTAGCGACCTTTACAGCAAAGCCTTCGGTAACTGCCAGAAAGCGACGGGCGATGACAGCGCGTCGGTCGAGTGTAAAGCACAAGACAGTCAACATATTAGCTATCTGTTCTCCGGCGAGTGGAACGGCCCGGAAGGGTTAATGCCTCCTGACGACACGCTGAAGAACTGGAAAGTGAGCAAAATCATCTGGCGCCGTTAATTTGCGTCTGAACAAACCGCCTCGCTGAAAAAACGGGTACAATACGCCCATCAATGCCACGCAGCCGTGGCATTCTTATTTTTCAGGAGGAACAATGTCTCAGGTTCAAAGTGGCATTTTGCCAGAACACTGCCGCGCGGCGATTTGGATTGAAGCCAATGTAAAAGGGGATGTCGATGCCCTGCGTGCGGCCAGCAAAGCGTTTGCCGATAAACTGGCAACCTTCGAAGCGAAATTCCCTGACGCGCATCTGGGCGCGGTTGTCGCATTTGGCAACAACACCTGGCGCGCCCTGAGCGGCGGCGTTGGGGCTGAAGAGCTGAAAGATTTTATCCCTTACGGTAAAGGTCTGGCGCCAGCAACCCAGTACGATGTGCTGATCCACATTCTTTCACTGCGTCACGACGTGAACTTCTCTGTCGCGCAGGCGGCAATGGCGGCTTTTGGCGAGTGCATCGAGGTGCAGGAAGAAGTCCACGGTTTCCGTTGGGTGGAAGAACGCGATCTCAGCGGCTTCGTTGACGGGACGGAAAACCCGGCGGGAGAAGAGGTTCGCCGCGAAGTCGCGGTCATCAAAGACGGCGTGGATGCGGGCGGCAGCTACGTGTTCGTTCAGCGTTGGGAACACAACCTGACGCAGCTCAACCGCATGAGCGTTCACGACCAGGAGATGATGATTGGTCGTACTAAAGAAGCCAACGAAGAGATCGATGGCGATGACCGTCCGGTCACGTCTCACCTGACCCGCGTGGATCTGAAAGAGGACGGCAAAGGGCTGAAAATTGTGCGCCAGAGCCTGCCATACGGTACGGCCAGCGGCACCCACGGCCTCTATTTCTGCGCTTACTGCGCGCGTCTGTACAATATTGAGCAGCAGTTGCTGAGCATGTTTGGCGATACCGACGGGAAGCGTGACGCCATGCTGCGCTTCACGAAGCCAGTGACGGGCGGCTATTACTTCGCACCGTCTCTGGACAGATTGATGGCGCTGTAATTTCTTTTGCCGGATGGCGGCGTCGTTTTACCCGGCCTACAGAGACTTTTTGTAGGCCGGGCAAGCGAAACGCCCCCGGTAGTCCCGCCTTATCGGTTACTCATGTTTTAGCGCCGCGTATATTTGATCCACCACCCAACCGTATGTGGCTATCGGCATCAGCCCGCTGTTAAACATATTCGGGTTCTTTTGCGGGTCGGCGACGGGTGAGTGCGGTTTGTTGCTCAGCATCACAATCGCCATCTGATTGGCCGGGTCGATAACGGTCAGCGTCCCTGTCCATCCGGTATGGCCGTATGCCTGCGCGCTGGCCAGCGTGCCGAATGTCGGCGTCATGGACGCATTGCCGTTAACGCGCCAGCCGAGACCAAACGTGGCATCCTCCGGCGAGGATTGCGTGAACATTTTCACGGTTTCCGGGCTGAACAGCGTCACGTTACCGTACCCTCCGCCATTCAGCATGGTCTGCATCAGTACCGCAATATCGCCGGTATTCGAAAACAGTCCTGCATGTCCTGAAACACCGCCCATCGAGTAGAATGCTTTTTCATCATGCACCTGGCCCCATAGGGTGGTCGTGCGGATATTGGGGAAATGAATCACGCCATCCCGGGTATTGCCGTTCAGTTCCGTCGCGGCGATCTGCTGTTGGCGGAAGCCTTTCTGTAGCGGGTTAAAGACCGTATGCGTTAAACCGAGCGGGCGATAGAGGTTCTCTTCAACATAACGATCGAGCGGCTGGCCCGTCACGGACTCCACGATAAACCCAAGCAGCATATAATCCACATCGCTGTAGATGTGTTTCGTGCCGGGGCGGTACGCCAGCGGCGTGCGTTTGATCATCTCCAGCGTGGTGGCTTTATCCTGCGAATACAACTCGCCCGCGACGGCCTGGTTCGGGTATTGCGGGTCAGCAGGGAAACCGCCGGAATGATGCAGCAAATCCGCAATGCGTAACGTGCTTTTCCCTTTAATCGCATCCCCCGGACGATCGCCAAAATCGGGAATATATTTCGAGATAAGATCGTCCGGCTGTAATTTGCCCTCTGACATCAGTTTTTGCAGGGCAAAGTTCGTGGCATACATTTTTGTATTTGATGCCAGGTCGTACAGGGTGTCAGTGGTTGCCTTGACGGGATGAGACATCAGGACGCTGCCGTCATATTTTTTAGCCTGACCCCAGGCCTTACGATAAACAATATGACTGTCTTTAATAATGAGCAGGTTAACGCTCGGATAACCGGCATCAACCTGTTGCGCTATCCAGTTATCCAGCGCGTTAAGCCGTTCAATATTAAATCCTGCTTTTTCCGGCGCGGCGTCAGTCAATACCGGAAATGGCGCGGCGCTGGCAGTGCAACTGAGCGCCAGCAGGGAAGCAAAAAGTAATGTCATTTTCATGGTATTAGTCCAGATTCACATTACGGCAGCCAAAGAGAGCGGTAAAAATAAATCCGCCAAGATACGCAATCAGCATTCCTCCGGCATATACCGCCATTGCGGGCAGAATACCTTGCGCGGACGTCATTAACGGCAGCGCCACCAGACCGGATGGACCAAAGGCGCTGTTTAAGCCCATCGGCAGACCCGACCAGGCCACTAAGCCGATGAATAGCCCCCCGGCAGCGCCGCCGAGGCAGGCGGTGATAAACGGTTTCATTCGTGGCAGCGTAACGCCGTAAATCAGCGGTTCGCCAACACCGAGTAAGCCGGGAATAATCGCCCCGCGAACCTGGCTGCGTAACACGCTGTGTTTTTCTGCTCGCCAGTAGAGCGCCAGTGCGGCGCCGACCTGACCTGCGCCCGCCATAGAAAGAATAGGGAACAGGCTGTTGAATCCCTGGCTACTCATTAATGCCAGATAGACGGGAATGAAGCCCTGATGGACGCCAAACACCACCGAAACAAGAAACAGACCCGCCAGAACGGCGCAGCCCAGCGGGTTGCTGTTGAGGTGGATAAAGAGCCATGACATCCCTTCGAACAGCCAGCCGCCCAGCGGCATGATGATCAGGTAGGCCAGTGCGGCGGTGACCAGCAGGGTTAACATGGAGGTCAACAGCATGTCCAGATCGTCGGGCATAAAGCGTCGGATAAAGCCCTCAATACGCGCGCTGGCCCAGGCGGCGATCAGTACGCCGATAATGTTGCCGCGCGGGTCGATCGGCAGGCCAAAGAAGTCCTCAATACCGGAGAAATAGCCCGTGGTAGCGGCAGGGTTGTATCCCAACAGGAACAGCGAGGCGATGATCGCCCCGTTAACGCCGGTGCCGCCGAAAGCCTGCGCGGCGTTATAGCCAATAAGAATGACCAGAAAGGTAAACAGCCCTTTACTGAACACTTTCATAAAGTTCAGGGCGTCGGGAAGCATACCTTGCGCATCGGCCGGAACGTGCAATACCGTACCCAGCAGCGTGGCAATCCCCAGCAGCAGACCCGCAGCAATAAAACCGGGAATGAGCGGCGTAAAAATAGTGGCGAACTTCGACAGGAATTGCTGAATGCCTGAGGTTTGTTTCGCTTTTAGCTGGCTTTTGGTTTTGGCGGCGATATCTGCCGCCTGCGTGACGGTGCCGCTGTTATCGCTCAGTAGCGCATTCATGGCATCTGCTGCCCGCTGCGCTTTACCGGGGCCAAAAATGACCTGCACCTGGTTATTCGAGAGGACCACGCCTTTCACGCCTTCGAGCGTTTTAATCGCCGGATCGACCTGATCGCTGTCATGTACCGCCAGGCGTAAACGGGTCATGCAGTTCCCGCAGGTGGCAATATTACCCGGGCCACCGACCCGGGAGATAATCGTATTCAGGAGATCATTACTGATTTCTTTTGCCATTCGCTTTATTCCTCTTCCAGTACCTGGCGAATGAAGCCGCCATGTTGCTCAAGACGCAGACTGGCTTCTGTTGCGTTGAGGTTTTTCAGTAGCATGACGATAGCGGTTTTGCAGTGACGGCCACAGGCCATCAGCGCGGCTTCAGCCTGTTGCCCGGTGCAGCCTGTCGCATTTTTCACAATATTTACCTGACGCACGTTGAGTTTTTCGTTCGTGGCGACAACATCCACCATCAGGTTGCCAAACACCTTGCCGGATTTAATCATCAGGCCGGTGGACAGCATGTTGAGAATCAGCTTCTGCGCGGTGCCCGCCTTCATACGGGAAGAACCGCTCACCACTTCGGCGCCGACAACGGGCGTGATGGCAAGCTCCGCCGCCTTTGCTACGGCGCTCCCTGGATTACAGGAGATCCCGACCGTCCGGCAGCCGAGCGTACGGGCATATTCCAGACCGGCAATCACATATGGCGTGCGACCGCTGGCCGCAATGCCCACAACCACATCTTTTTCATTGAGTGCGAGGGACTTCAGGTCGTTGACCCCAAGCTCGCGGTTGTCTTCCGCGCCTTCAATCGCATGCTGTATCGCGCGCTCGCCACCGGCGATCAAACCGATAACCAGGCCTGATTCCACGCCATAGGTCGGAGGGCATTCGCTGGCGTCAAGGATACCCAGGCGACCGGACGTTCCGGCGCCGGTATAAATCAGCCGCCCGCCAGCGCTGACCTGCGCATAAATGATGTCGATAGCCGCGGCGATCTCGGGCAGAACCTGCTCCACGGCGAGTGGAACCGTTTTATCTTCATCATTAATGATGCGGCACATATCGAGGGTGGAAGCCCGGTCAATCTCAAAAGAGGCGCGGTTAACACCTTCGGTAATCATATTTTCAAGTTGCATATTACTTACAGCCTTACAGGTTTAGCGCCCATTTCAGGAATGCTTTTTTCTGGGTGTCGTCAGCTTTCAGATACAGTTGCTGTAGCTGGGAGAGCTGGTCATGCGAAGTGGCGGGCGCCGCCGGGGAAGCGGAGCGCGCCGGAGAAGGTATCATCGTGCTGTCATCGTTGACGATGGCGCTCAGGTCGGTGAACACGGTGATGCTGTCACGGTCGAGAATTTTGATATCAAACGGTACGGGTTTCCCGGCCGCCGTCAGGGTGAATACCGGTTTTTGCGCCATCTGGCTGGCTTCTTTTTCGTCCAGCGGTTTTCCCGCAGACAGTTGCAGATCCACATTGCCGGAAGCGTTAAACGAGATGATATACGGGTTAGACGTCACGCGGCCCCGGTTATTGTTCACCGATTCAGGATTTGCCGGACTGTCGAACTTCACCACCATTTTTTGAGCGCCGTCTGGCAGCGCCACGTCTTTACTAAAAATACTGACTTTTGCCGAACGAGCCGCCAGCACGCTGACGTTATCGCCAATAAAGAGATGCGGAGCGGCAAAAGCCTGGCTGCAAAACAACAGTGCTGCGGCGGACACAAAATATTTCTTCATTTTTACTCTCCCGGAAAAGGGGAATCAGAATTCGTAACGTAAGCCAAGGTGGAAATAGTCATCAGCCGGGTTGCTGCCGCCAAAGGAGACATCATTGCCGTTCGTCCGTTTTTTCCCTTCTTCACCATTACGCCAGGAGTAAGACGCAAATATGGAACTGCGAACGGTGAGTTTGTACTGCGCTTCAAAGGTGGTATCGCGAAGTTTCAGCCCGTCGCCGTCCTCATTTTTCAGATGGCGATAGCCGGTACGTAACGCCCAGTCCGGGCTGACGTTCCAGACCAGCGTTGCTTCGTAATCTTTATCGGTGCTGTCCGCAGAACCGTCGAGGTAGGTGACTTTATCCTGGGCATAGAGCAGGCCGAACATGAAATCGCCCAGGTAGTAGCGGGTGCCGATGCCATAAAAGGTGTACTTATCGACATTATTATCCGACAGCGTGGATGTATCGTCATGGCTCGCTTTCTCTGTCTGACCGGCAATCACCGGCTGGAGGCGGCCAAAATCGCCCATATCGAGCGTATAGCGAAGGGCGGCATTATAACCGTAATCCAGATCGGAGGTGTTGTTGCCCAGAATATAGGCGGTAGAGAAATCAAAATTGCCGAATGTGTTCTGGTACTGAATGGTGCCGTCCTGACGGAAAACCTGTACTGCCGTCGGGTCAACAAAGTTTGCCTGGCGAGCCATTGCGACATCGGAGCTGGCGAACACATCGCCGATATCCGTGAACATGATCAGGCCGGATGACACGCGCCCGCCGGTCAGCTTGCCGTATTCGGCAAAATCAATCCCTGCCCAGACGTAACGCGCGGTGAAGTCATTCGGGTTTTCCGCGCTGATGTTGTTCGCGTACTCTGCGGCATTTACCTGATACTGCGTAAAACCAATGACGGCCAGCTTGTCATTAATCGCCTGACGGGCGGAGAAACCGATACGCGCGTCAAAATCGCCCGAGGTGTCGCCTGATTTCTTGTCAGAGATATTGAATCCGAGACGCCCGTAGAGATCGATATTCGATCCGTCATTGGCCTGGTAGATCACGGCGGCATGGCTGGCGCTGGTTGCGAGAAGAGTAAAGATTGCCAGGGACTTCAGAGTACGTTTCATTATGATTATCCTTTTCTGTGTGTAGTTTTTTGTTGCTATGAAAGACGCTGGGAATCATATATTCCATAAAAATATTTACAATAGAATCATTGAATCGTAATACAAATATTGTGAGGGCTATCAAATTCTCACCCGCGTTGTGTTATCCTGCGAACAGTGCGTTGGAATTAATGATTCCATGATGACGGGAGCGGAAGAGCGATGTTGTATCTGGCGAAAATGCGTAATGCAGAGGGAGAGTTAACGGAAAATGAACAGAAAATTGCCAGCTTTCTTTTGGCCCATGTCAGCGAGCTAAAAACCGTTTCTTCCCGCAATCTGGCGAAGCAGCTGGAAGTCAGCCAGTCCAGTATTGTGAAATTTGCCCAGAAACTTGGCGCGAAGGGATTCACCGAGCTCAGAATGGCGCTCATTGAGGAGTACAGCGTCAACCGGGAAAAGAAACATGACACGGCGCTGCATCTGCACAGTACGATTACCAGTGAAGACAGCCTGGAGGTGATTGCCCGTAAGCTGAACAGAGAAAAAATGTTCGCGCTGGAGGAAACCTGTAGTCTGATGGATTTCGATCGCCTGAAGCAGGTGATTAACCTGATCAGCAAGGCTCGGCTTATTCAGATTACGGGCGTCGGCGGTTCGGCGCTGGTAGGACGGGATTTATCCTTCAAGCTGATGAAAATTGGTTATCGCGTGGCCTGCGAGGTCGATACCCATGTGCAGGCAACCATTGCTCAGGCCTTGCAAGAAGGGGACGTGCAAATAGCCATTTCCTACAGCGGGTCGAAAAAGGAGATCGTGCTTTGCGCTGAAGCGGCGCGTAAGCAGGGGGCGACGGTGATTGCGATCACCTCTTTGACGGACTCTCCGCTGCGGCGGCTGGCCGATTACACGCTGGATACCGTATCCGGTGAGACCGAATGGCGCAGTTCGTCCATGTCCACCCGAACCGCGCAGAACTCGGTGACCGATCTGCTGTTTGTTGGCATGGTGCAGCTCAATGATGTTGAGTCGCTTCGTATGATTGAGCGCAGCAGCGAGCTGATTAATCTTTTAGGCAGGAGCTAGGGACTTTTACGTAAGATTTACCCTAATTAGTGAGCTGTTCCGCAGCACTTATTTGTTTTTTCTGTATTTTCAATGTTAATGGAGTGTAAGGCTTCATCGTAGTTTCGCTGGAGACGAGAGTAGCGCATAAGACGCACCGCTTATGCGCTGCAACAGACTGAAAAGGAGAACATTGAAATGGGTAAACTCACGGGCAAAACGGCATTGATTACCGGCGCGTCACAGGGCATTGGCGAGGGGATCGCCAGAGTGTTTGCTCGCCACGGCGCGAATTTAATTTTGCTGGATATCTCCGATGAGGCGGAAAAACTGGCGGATGAGCTGGGCGGACGCGGTCATCGTTGTACCGCCATCAAAGCGGATGTCAGGGATTTTGCATCAGTCGCGGCGGCAGTGGCGCGCGCGAAAAAGATAGAAGGTAAAATTGATATTCTGGTCAACAATGCGGGTGTTTGCCGGTTGGGCAACTTCCTCGACATGAGCGAAGAAGATCGCGATTTCCATATCGATATTAATATCAAAGGCGTCTGGAACGTCACAAAAGCCGTTCTGCCGGAAATGGTTGAACGCAAAGATGGGCGTATCGTCATGATGTCCTCCGTGACCGGGGATATGGTGGCCGATCCAGGCGAAACGGCTTATGCCCTGTCTAAAGCGGCGATTATCGGACTCACCAAGTCCCTGGCCGTGGAGTATGCGCAGTCCGGCGTTCGTGTGAACGCAATCTGTCCGGGTTATGTCCGCACGCCGATGGCGGAAAATATCGCCCGTCAGTCTAATCCTGACGATCCTGAATCGGTACTCACCGAAATGGCGAAAGCGATCCCGATGCGCCGTCTGGCCTGTCCGCTCGAAGTGGGTGAACTGGCGGCCTTCCTGGCGTCGGATGAGTCCAGCTATTTGACCGGGACGCAAAACGTGATTGATGGCGGCAGCACGCTGCCTGAAAGCGTGAGCGTGGGCGTCTGATTAACGCCGCTTTCCTCCTCACGCATGTGGGGAGGGATTCTCTTATTCCCTTTTCGACTTTCAAATCATCAAACGGTATATAAAACCGTTACTCCTTTCGTACCCGTTATAAATATTATGACCATAAGAAAGTCATCAAATTTATAAGGGTGCGCAATGGCTGTTAACTTACTGAAAAAAAGATACCTGGCGCTGAGCGCGATGCTGTTGTTGGCCACGCAGGCGCAGGCAACAGAGCTGCTGAACAGCTCATACGACGTTTCTCGCGAACTGTTTGCCGCCCTTAATCCGCCGTTTGAACAGCAGTGGGCGAAAGATAACGGCGGCGATAAGCTGACCATCAAACAGTCTCACGCCGGTTCGTCAAAACAAGCGCTGGCGATCCTGCAAGGGCTGAAAGCTGACGTAGTGACCTATAACCAGGTCACGGATGTGCAGATCCTGCATGACAAAGGCAAGCTGATCCCTGCCGACTGGCAAAGCCGTTTGCCGAATAACAGTTCACCGTTCTATTCCACGATGGGATTCCTGGTGCGCAAAGGGAATCCGAAAAATATCCATGACTGGAATGACCTTGTGCGTTCCGATGTAAAACTGATTTTCCCGAACCCGAAAACCTCAGGCAACGCCCGTTACACCTATCTGGCTGCATGGGGCGCGGCGGATAAAGCTGACGGTGGCGATAAAGCCAAAACCGAGCAGTTTATGACCCAGTTCCTGAAGAACGTCGAAGTGTTTGACACCGGCGGTCGCGGCGCGACCACCACCTTTGCGGAACGCGGCCTGGGCGATGTGCTGATTAGCTTTGAATCGGAAGTGAATAACATCCGTAAACAGTATGAAGCGCAGGGATTTGAAGTCGTTATCCCGAAAACCAATATTCTGGCCGAATTCCCGGTGGCATGGGTGGATAAAAACGTACAGGCCAACGGTACTGAAAAAGCGGCGAAGGCTTACCTGAACTGGCTCTACAGCCCGCAGGCGCAGACCATCATCACCGACTTCTACTACCGCGTGAATAACCCGGAAGTGATGGACAAACTGAAAGATAAATTCCCGCAGACCGAACTGTTCCGCGTGGAAGATAAGTTTGGCTCCTGGCCGGAAGTGATGAAAACCCACTTCGGCAGTGGCGGCGAGCTGGACAAACTGTTGGCGGCGGGGCGTAAGTAATGTTCGCAGTATCGACAAGACGTGTGCTGCCCGGCTTTACCTTAAGCCTCGGAACCAGCCTGTTGTTCGTCTGCCTGATATTGCTGCTTCCGTTGAGCGCGCTGGTGATGCAGCTGGCGCAAATGAGCTGGGCGCAATACTGGGAGGTTATCACCAACCCGCAGGTGGTGGCGGCCTACAAAGTCACGCTGTTGTCGGCGTTTGTGGCATCAATCTTCAACGGCGTATTTGGCCTGTTGATGGCGTGGATCTTAACCCGCTATCGCTTTCCGGGACGTACGCTGCTGGATGCGCTGATGGATCTGCCGTTTGCCCTGCCGACGGCGGTGGCGGGTCTGACGCTGGCGTCATTGTTTTCCGTGAACGGTTTTTACGGCGAATGGCTGGCGAAGTTTGATATCAAAGTGACTTACACCTGGCTTGGCATCGCGGTAGCGATGGCTTTTACCAGCATCCCGTTTGTGGTGCGCACGGTGCAGCCGGTACTGGAAGAGTTAGGCCCGGAATATGAAGAAGCGGCGGAAACGCTCGGCGCAACGCGCCTGCAAAGTTTCCGCAAAGTGGTGTTGCCGGAGCTGTCTCCTGCGCTGGTGGCGGGTATCGCGCTCTCGTTTACCCGAAGCCTCGGCGAGTTCGGCGCGGTGATTTTTATTGCCGGGAACATTGCGTGGAAAACTGAAGTGACCTCGCTGATGATTTTTGTTCGTTTGCAGGAGTTTGACTATCCGGCGGCCAGCGCGATTGCGTCGGTGATCCTCGCGGCGTCGCTGTTGCTGCTGTTCTCGATTAACACCCTGCAAAGTCGCTTTGGTCGACGTGTGGTAGGTCACTAATGGCGGAAGTTACCCAATTGAAGCGTTATGACGCCCCCCGCATTAACTGGGGAAAATGGTTTCTGATTGGCACCGGGATGCTGGTTTCGGCGTTTATTTTGCTGGTGCCGATGATTTATATCTTCGTACAGGCCTTCAGCAAAGGGCTGATGCCGGTCTTACAGAACCTGGCCGACCCGGACATGCTGCACGCGATCTGGCTGACGGTGTTGATTGCGCTGATTGCCGTACCGGTAAACCTGGTGTTTGGCGTTCTGCTGGCGTGGCTGGTGACGCGCTTTAATTTTCCCGGTCGCCAGCTGCTGCTGACGCTGCTGGATATTCCGTTTGCCGTCTCGCCGGTGGTGGCCGGTCTGGTCTACCTGCTGTTTTACGGCTCGAACGGCCCGCTGGGCGACTGGCTGGATGAGCACAACCTGCAAATTATGTTCGCTTGGCCGGGAATGGTGCTGGTCACTATTTTCGTCACCTGTCCGTTTGTGGTGCGTGAACTGGTGCCGGTTATGCTGAGCCAGGGCAGCCAGGAAGATGAAGCGGCGATTCTGCTTGGCGCTTCCGGCTGGCAGATGTTCCGTCGCGTTACGTTGCCTAATATTCGCTGGGCGCTGCTGTACGGCGTGGTGCTGACCAACGCGCGCGCCATTGGCGAGTTCGGCGCGGTGTCGGTGGTTTCCGGCTCGATTCGCGGCGAAACCCTGTCGCTGCCGTTACAGATTGAATTACTGGAGCAGGACTACAACACCGTCGGCTCCTTTACCGCCGCCGCGCTGCTGACGCTGATGGCGATTATTACCCTGTTTTTGAAGAGTATGTTGCAATGGCGCCTGGAAAATCAGGAGAAACGCGCGCAACAGGAGGAAAATCATGAGCATTGAGATTGCCAATATTAAGAAGTCTTTTGGTCGCACCCAGGTGCTGAACGATATCTCGCTGGATATTCCTTCAGGTCAGATGGTTGCCTTGCTGGGGCCGTCCGGTTCCGGTAAAACCACGCTGCTGCGTATTATTGCCGGGCTGGAGCATCAGACCAGCGGGCATATTCGTTTTCACGGTACAGACGTAAGCCGTCTGCACGCGCGCGATCGTAAAGTCGGCTTTGTTTTTCAGCACTATGCGCTGTTTCGTCATATGACGGTGTTCGACAATATCGCCTTTGGCCTGACGGTGCTGCCGCGTCGCGAACGTCCGAATGCGGCGGCCATTAAAGCGAAAGTGACGAAACTGCTGGAAATGGTGCAACTGGCCCATCTGGCGGAGCGTTTTCCGGCACAGCTTTCCGGCGGGCAGAAACAGCGCGTGGCGCTGGCGCGCGCGTTAGCGGTTGAGCCGCAGATCCTGCTGCTGGATGAACCGTTTGGCGCGCTTGATGCGCAGGTGCGTAAAGAGCTGCGCCGCTGGCTGCGTCAGCTGCATGAAGAGTTGAAATTCACCAGCGTGTTTGTCACCCACGATCAGGAAGAGGCTACGGAAGTGGCGGATCGCGTGGTGGTGATGAGCCAGGGCAACATTGAACAGGCCGATGCGCCGGATCAGGTGTGGCGTGAACCCGCCACCCGCTTTGTGCTGGAGTTTATGGGCGAAGTGAACCGTTTGCAGGGGACTGTTCGCGGCGGTCAGTTTCACGTTGGCGCGCATCGCTGGCCGCTGGGGTATACGCCAGCGTACCAGGGAGCGGTCGATCTGTTCCTGCGTCCGTGGGAGGTGGATGTCAGCCGCCGCACCAGTCTGGATTCCCCGCTGCCGGTACAGGTGCTGGAGGCCAGTCCGAAAGGTCACTACACCCAATTAGTCGTGCAGCCTCTGGGGTGGTATAACGAACCGCTGACGGTGGTGATGCAGGGGGATAATCCCCCACAGCGCGGCGAGCGGCTGTTTGTCGGGCTGCAAAATGCGCGGTTGTACAACGGCAACCAGCGCATTGAGACGCGCGAAGAGGAGCTTGCTCTGGCAGAATCGGCCTGATAGGTTAATATCACGTAGTTTTGCCGGGTGGCGCTGCGCTGACCCGGCCTACAAATATGATCTGCGTAGGCCCGGTAAGCGAAGCGCCACCGGGCTTTTTACTGGACAGAGAAGTGAACACATTAGAACAAACAATTGGCAATACGCCTCTGGTGAAATTGCAGCGGATGGCGCCGGATAACGGCAGTGAAATTTGGGTCAAGCTGGAAGGCAATAACCCTGCCGGGTCAGTGAAAGACCGGGCGGCGCTGTCGATGATCGTCCAGGCGGAAAAACGCGGGGAAATTAAGCCCGGCGATGTGCTGATTGAAGCGACCAGCGGCAATACCGGTATTGCGCTGGCGATGATTGCCGCACTGAAAGGCTATCGCATGAAACTGCTGATGCCGGACAACATGAGCCAGGAGCGCCGCGCGGCGATGCGCGCCTATGGCGCGGATCTGATTCTGGTGTCTAAAGAGCAAGGGATGGAAGGCGCGCGCGATTTGGCGCTGGAAATGGCCGAACGCGGCGAAGGTAAGCTGCTCGACCAGTTTAACAATCCCGACAACCCTTACGCGCACTACACCACGACCGGGCCGGAAATCTGGCAGCAAACCTCAGGTCGCATCACCCACTTTGTCTCTAGTATGGGAACAACCGGTACGATTACCGGTGTGTCGCGCTTCCTGCGCGAACAGGAAAAATCGGTAACGATTGTTGGCCTGCAACCGGAAGAGGGCAGCAGCATTCCGGGGATTCGTCGCTGGCCCGCAGAATATATGCCGGGTATTTTTAATGCTCAGCTTGTGGATCAGGTGCTGGATATTCACCAGAGCGAGGCGGAAAACACCATGCGCGAACTGGCGGTACGCGAAGGTATTTTCTGCGGCGTGAGTTCCGGCGGCGCGGTTGCCGGTGCGTTACGCGTTGCCCGCGCGACGCCGGGGGCCGTGGTGGTGGCGATCATCTGCGATCGCGGCGATCGCTATCTTTCTACCGGCGTCTTTGGCGAAGAACACTTCAGCCAGGGGGCAGGGATTTAGCCTGTCGGCCTGATAAGCGTAGCGCCATCCGGCAACCGTAAAGTATGATCGCCGGATGATGACGCAAAGCGTCTCATCCGGCCTGCAACGTCAAGCGTTACGTTTCTCCACCAGCAGGTCGAGGAAGCGCCACAGTTTCTCGTTCATCTCCTGATAATTCCACTCGCGCATTTCGGCGTTCGAGCGAATAAAGCGCTTCCCTTTTGCCGCAGCCAGTTCCTGTTCTGAATGCTGGATCAGCCCTTCTACCGCCTCGGCGGTAAACTCCAT
Organism: Citrobacter sp. CK191; assembly: GCF_030333435.1. Lineage (NCBI taxonomy): Bacteria > Pseudomonadati > Pseudomonadota > Gammaproteobacteria > Enterobacterales > Enterobacteriaceae > Citrobacter > Citrobacter sp. CK191. The sequence continues at coordinate 190,159 of NZ_JAOWFX010000029.1, forward strand.
ATGGCACTGAAAACCGTAGACGGCGTTACCGTATTGCACGATCTGGCGCGGACATCCTTCGCTTGTCGCGAGAACGACCGACTGATCGGTTAACCCTGGCATATCGTTGTGCCAGTGCCCGACCACAAGCGGAGAGCCGAAATGAGCGAGTAGCGGATTCTGTTTCCCGGCTTCCGTTAGCGTAATCGGGTAGTGGCCGATTTCCTTTTCCGGGCTCTGGCGTACTTTTGCACCCAGCGCCTCACCAATCAACTGGGAACCAAGACAGATGCCGATCACAATACGACGCGCAGAGATCGCCTGATTAATAAGCCGCTGCTCCGCTAAAGAGTCAAAATACGGGCACTCTTCGAGCGTAGTACGCGGTGACTGCGGGCCGCCAAACACCACCAGCATATCGAAACCATCCGCATTGGCGGGGACAGGTTCACCGGCATACACGCGGGACCAGGAGAGGGGGTAACCGCGATCCTCAGCCCATTGCAGATAGGCTCCGGCAGATTCGAAAGACTCATGAACGACAAAATGAACTCGCACTTTTTCTCTCCTGTTAACGTTTTAACGCCTGATGGATATCAGCCGCCAGTTTGTTGATATCGCCGTCGCCCAGCGTCGACAGCGTAATGCGCAGACCGTGGGCGGGCGCGTTGACGCCAAATGCTTCGCCTTCCCGTACCAGCCAGCCCGCTTTCGCCAGCATAAACGCGATGCTCTGGCTGTGGCTTTTCAACGGCAACCACGCATTCAGCCCATCGCCAGGGGCGTGTGTAAGCCCGGTTCGCTGGAGCGCGCAGGCCAGCTTCTGCTGCTGCGAAGCATAAAATTGCCGGGTCTGCGCCAGCGTTCGCTGATAGTTTTTGTCACTCAGACAGGCATGCACTAAATCTTGCAACAGATGACTGACCCACTGACTGCCGGAATTAAGGCGCAGGCGCAGTCTGGCTGAGGTGGCGGGATCGCTGGCGATAATGGCGAGACGCAGATCCGGCCCCAGCGTCTTTGACATCGAGCGAACCACTGACCAGTGTAGCGTCTCCGGGGCGATCACCGGGTGCCAGAGAGATGAAGAGAGCAGGGCAAAGTGGTCGTCGATAATAACCAGCGCTTGCGGGTATTTTGCCACAATGTTCTGTAGCGCGGCGGCGCGGGAGGCGCTTAAACTGCACCCCGTAGGATTGTGGGCGCGCGGGGTTAAAATGACGGCGCGGGCGCCATTTTTCAGCGCCTGTTCCAGCATCTCAGGCTGCATACCTTCGCTATCGACGCCGACGGGGATGGCGGAAAACCCGGCGTAGCGCAGCATACTGATGCTGCTTAAAAAGCAGGGATCTTCCACCGCCACGCTGTCACCCGGCAGTAAATGGGCGCACAGCAGACGCTCGATGGCGTCAATCGCCCCACTGGTGATATCAATCTCGCCTTCGTCAGGTACGGCATCCTGCATCCACTGCTTCGCCCACGCGTGAAGGGCGGGAGAAACGGCCGCATCGCCGTAAAGACGCGGTGACTTATTTATTGTTGAAAAATAACTGCTGAGATCGGGCAGCCGTTGGGGATCGGGATTGCCGCCGGAAAGATCGGTCAGCGGCGTATCGGGACTGCTTCCTTCCAGCGCGAGCGGAAAAGGCGCACCTTTAATGACCGTACCGTTACGTCCCTGGCTCAGGGCCAGGCCGGATGTCACCAGCCGTTTGTAAGCCGCCGCGACAGTATTGCGGTTCACGTTTAATTCCGATGCTAGTTCCCGCACCGGCGGCAGCGTTTCCCCTGGCGCCAGTGCGCCGGTGGTGACATGCTGACGAATACTGTCAAAGATTTCGCTGGCGGTTTTTCCGTCGATCATTATTGACCTATGACAAAATGAATTTTAGCATATGACGATAATAGTGAGGCGTTAGCCCGCTGTCCAGTGAGAGGAGAGGTAAATGGGGCAGGATAGTGAAATACAGTCAGTGCTCTTCGACGATAAGCATCGGGCTTTACAGACCGACATTGTCGCCGTTCAGTCACAGGTGGTGTATGGCAGCGTAGGCAACAGTATTGCCGTACCGGCGATTAAAGCGCAGGGCTTGCGGGTGACGGCGGTACCCACGGTGCTGTTCAGCAATACGCCGCATTATGAAACGTTTTACGGCGGCATTATTCCTGCCGACTGGTTCAGCGGTTATCTCCAGGCCTTAAATGAGCGGGATGCGCTGCGTGAGCTTAAAGCGGTCACGACAGGCTATATGGGCAGTGCGGAACAAATCGTTCTGCTGGCGAAATGGCTGGAAACGGTGCGGATCGCGCATCCTGAGGTGTGTATTCTGGTCGATCCGGTGATTGGCGACACGGACAGCGGAATGTATGTGAAAGCGGAAATCCCGCAGGCGTATCGTCATTATCTGCTGCCGCTGGCGCAGGGGCTGACGCCGAATGTGTTTGAGCTGGAGATGCTCAGCGGCAAACCGTGCGGCACGCTGGATGAAGCGGTTGCGGCGGCGAAATCGCTGCTCTCCGACACGCTGAAGTGGATTGTGATCACCAGTGCGCCAGGCCAGACGGCGGATACCATCAATGTGGCGGTGGTGACGAGCGGCGGCGTGGATGTGATTGAACACCCGCGTGTGGAAACCGATTTAAAAGGAACGGGCGATCTGTTCTGCGCCGAACTGGTGAGCGGTATTGTGCAGGGGAAAGCGCTGACGGCGGCGACGCGACATGCCGCAGAGCGTGTGCTGGAGGTGATGACCTGGACGCAGCGCTGCGGGTGTGATGAGTTGATTCTGCCACCGGCAGGGGAGGCGCGATGAAGAGTTATCGGCTGGTGGTTCGCCAGCAGGGGCGTGTGGTTGGTCACTTTGAAACGAGCGGGCTTGATGCGCTGGAGGATATCTGCGTGGCGCGCGCGATGTTCGGCATTGCGGGCGGCTATCAGTGCGAATTGCTGGTGTCGGACTCGGAGAAGCGGATGCTGGAAAGCGGGCCGGAAGGGATGAAGATCCTGATGCGCGAGAAGTGCTATCGTCCAGTCACCTCGCTGTTGTGAGCGCGTAACTATGCCGGATGGCGGCGAAAAACGCCTTATCCGGCATGCGATATTTTGTTGTAGGCCTGATAAGCGCAGCGCCATCAGGCAAACATCGCCTTATCCGGCATACGATATTTTGTTGTAGGCCTGATAAGCGAAGCGCCATCAGGTGCGGTTTTACCGTAACCAGGATAAAAAAATGGCGCCAGTCGGCGCCATTTTTCCCTGCGGCAAGAATTACTTCTTGATGCGGATAACCGGGGTTTCACCCACAGTCACGCTACCGGACAGTTTGATCAGTTCTTTGATTTCGTCCATGTTGGAGATAACAACCGGAGTCAGGGTAGACTTGGCTTTTTCTTCCAGCAGCGGCAGATCGAACTCAATTACCGGATCGCCAACTTTAACGCGTTGACCTTCTTCAGCAATACGCTTGAAGCCTTCGCCTTTCAGTTCAACGGTGTCGATACCGAAGTGAACGAACAGCTCAATGCCGCTATCCGATTCGATAGAGAACGCATGGTTGGTTTCAAAGATTTTGCCGATGGTGCCGTCTACTGGCGCGACCATTTTGTTACCGGTTGGTTTGATAGCAATGCCATCGCCAACGATTTTCTCGGCAAAAACTACATCCGGCACGTCTTCGATGTTGACGATCTCGCCAGAGAGCGGAGCAACAATCTCAATAGTTCCGGTGTCTTTCTTATCATCAGAAACCAGAGATTTTAGTTTATCGAACAAACCCATGATCTTCTCCTAAGCAGTAAATTGGGCCGCATCTCGTGGATTAGCAGATTGTTTTTTCTTCAATGAACTTGTTAACCAGCGTCATTAACTCGTCCGTTGTCGGTTGAGCAAGAGCCTGCTCTGCTAACACCTTCGCATCTTCGAAGTTCGTGTTACGGATAATCTTCTTAATGCGCGGGATAGAAATGGCGCTCATAGAGAATTCGTCCAGACCCATCCCCAGCAACAGAAGTGTAGCACGTTCGTCGCCTGCAAGCTCACCACACATGCCAGTCCATTTACCTTCAGCATGAGAAGCATCAATAACTTGCTTGATCAAGTTCAGCACGGACGGTGACATTGGCTGGTAAAGATGTGAAATCATATCATTACCACGGTCAACTGCCAGGGTGTACTGCGTTAAATCATTGGTGCCGATACTAAAGAAATCAACTTCTTTGGCTAAATGACGAGCAATGGTTGCCGCTGCCGGTGTTTCCACCATCACGCCAATCTCAATGCTTTCATCAAATGCTTTACCTTCGTCGCGCAGTTCCTGTTTGTAGATTTCAATCTCTTTGCGCAGCGCGCGAACTTCTTCAACAGAGATGATCATCGGGAACATGATGCGCAGTTTACCGAACGCAGAGGCGCGCAGAATGGCGCGAACCTGGTCACGCAGGATCTCTTTGCGATCCATAGCGATACGTACCGCACGCCAGCCCAGGAACGGGTTCTCTTCTTTCGGGAAGTTCATGTACGGCAGTTCTTTGTCGCCGCCGATATCCATAGTACGGACGATAACCGCCTGAGAGCCGCAGGCTTCAGCGACGGCTTTGTACGCCGCAAACTGTTCTTCTTCAGTCGGCAGAGCGTCACGGTCCATGAACAGGAATTCAGTACGATACAGACCAACGCCTTCCGCGCCATTGCGCTCTGCGCCTTCAACGTCACGAACGGTACCGATGTTGGCGCAAACTTCTACCTGGTGACCGTCCAGCGTGATAGCCGGCAGATCTTTCAGTTTAGCGAGTTCCGCTTTCTCGGTTGCAACCTGCTCCTGAACGGCGCGCAGTTTTTCAATTTCTTCGTTGGTTGGGTTGACGTAAACCTGATTGTTTACGGCATCCAGAATCAGATAGTCGTCGTTTTTCACCTGAGAGGTGACGTTACCGGTGCCCACGATGGCCGGCAGTTCCAGAGAACGCGCCATGATAGAGGTGTGGGAGGTACGGCCGCCTGCGTCAGTGATGAAACCCAGCACCTTTTGCAGGTTCAGCTGTGCGGTTTCTGACGGGGTCAGGTCAGCGGCAACCAGGATGACTTCGTCCTTGATTGCGCTCAGGTCGATGATTGCCAGACCCAGGATGTTGCGCAGCAGGCGCTTACCAATGTCACGCACGTCAGCCGCACGTTCTTTCAGGTATTCATCATCCAGTTCTTCCAGGGCAGTGGCCTGACCTTCGATAACTTCATGCGCAGCTGCGTCAGCCGTCATGTTCTTATCTTTAATCAGGGCTATGATTTCCTGCTCCAGCTCCTCATCTTCGAGCAGCATGATATGCCCTTCAAAGATGGCTTCTTTTTCTTCACCGAACGTTTCACCAGCTTTCGTTTTGATCGCTTCCAGTTGCGCAGATGCCTTGGCACGACCGCTCAGAAAACGTTCAACTTCCTGATCAACCTTGTCGGCAGAAATTTTTTTCCGGTCAATGACGATTTCGTCTTCTTTCAGCAGCAGTGCTTTGCCGAAAGCGATACCCGGGGATGCTAAAATGCCTGAAATCATAACCCTACCTTACTTGTGACTGATTTTTAAAAGAACCCGGGAACTTACTCGAGTTCCGCCATCAGTTTGACCAGATGCTCTACCGCTTTTTGTTCGTCTTCGCCTTCAGCAGCGATGGTGACAACGGTGCCCTGAGTCAGGCCCAGAGTCTGTAGTTTGAACAGGCTTTTTGCGCTGGCGCTTTTGCCGTTGGAAGTCACAGTAATCTCAGAAGTGAAGCCTTTCGCTTCTTTAACAAACTGAGCAGCAGGGCGGGTGTGCAGACCGTTCGGAGCGGTAATGGTAACTTCTTGCTGGAACATTGTATTTCCCCAACTTATAGGTTTAGTGTTGTGGAACTAAAGTCTAGCCTGGCGGTTTGACTTTAGCCTGTATTGTTAGCGTCGGCGTAAACGGGACGCGACACACCAGGTGTTATGCGCAATCCGTTGCTGGCAACTGCTGGCCGCTGACGTTTCGCTCGTCATTAAACATTATGCCGTGAAAGGAAGACTTGAACCAAATCATTAAATCGATTCAGCTAGCGCTTTTCCTGTAACGATTAATTTCGGGCATCAAAATAATTAGTCTGGTTAAATACCAGACCCGGCAGGGTGAATCAATGCCAGGAGGGTTGAAAATTTGAAGCAGGCCACAAAAAAGCACCCAAAAGGGTGCTTTTTTACGCGTTTTTAACATGCTGGCATTACTGTTGCAGTTCTTTTTCAGTAAAGAGATCGGCAAACAAAGCAGTGCTCAGATAACGCTCACCCGATGACGGTAGGATAACCACAATATTCTTATTGGTAAAGGTTTCATCTTCCTGGAGCTTAAGCGCTGCCGCAACGGCCGCGCCGGAAGAGATCCCCGCCAGTATACCTTCTTCTTCCATCAGGCGACGAGCGGTGGAAATGGCTTCTTCATTTGTGATACCGACAACTTTATCAATCAGTTTCAGATCGAGGTTGCCCGGAATGAAGCCTGCGCCAATGCCCTGAATTTTGTGCGGGCCGGGCTTCAGTTCTTCACCAGCCAGCGCCTGTGCGATAACCGGAGAGTCGGTCGGTTCTACTGCTACGGTAATGAGGTCCGTTTTGCCTTTGGTGCCTTTGATGTAGCGGGTGACGCCTGTCAGCGTACCGCCGGTGCCGACGCCGGAGATAAAGACATCGACCTGACCATCGGTATCTTCCCAGATTTCCGGGCCGGTGGTTTTTTCGTGAATTTCCGGGTTAGCCGGGTTGCTGAACTGCTGAAGCAGCAGGTATTTTTCTGGATCGCTGGCGACAATCTCTTCCGCTTTCTGGATAGCGCCTTTCATGCCTTTCGCGCCTTCGGTCAGTACGAGGTTCGCTCCCAGCGCTTTGAGCAGTTTGCGACGCTCAACGCTCATGGTGTCTGGCATGGTCAGCGTCAGCTTGTAGCCACGCGCGGCAGCAACATAAGCCAGCGCGATACCGGTGTTGCCGCTGGTCGGTTCCACCAGTTCGACGCCCGGTTTCAGCACGCCGCGTTTTTCGGCATCCCAAATCATATTGGCACCGATACGGCATTTAACGCTGAAGCTCGGGTTACGTGATTCCACCTTCGCCAGAATGCGTCCGTTACCGATACGGTTCAGTCGAACCAGCGGCGTATGACCGATAGTCAGCGAGTTATCTTCAAAAATCTTACTCATGGCCTGTCCTTAACTGTATGAAATTGGGATACATGGGCTAGCATACCTGCTCAGAGAATATGCGGAAGTAAGGATTTAGCATATCTATATTCGGAAGGGAAATAATGGTTACCTGGATGGAATAAGGAGCGGCATAAGCCCCTCCTTTTTTATACAACTATTTTACAGGTTTATGGGTGTGCTGTGATTCATTTCCATAGCGCATGTCTGGAACGGTAGCAATCAACCCACATCGCCGTTGCGCCACACACGGCGACGGGCATGATCACCAGGTTAAGCACCGGGATCATGGTGAACAAACTGGTTAACGCGCCGAACTGCATATTGGCGGCTTTCTGCGTGCGCAGGGCGGTGCGCATCTCTTTGAACGGGACTTTGTGGTTGTCGAAGGGATAGTCGCAATACTGAATCGCCAGCATCCACGCGCTGAACAGGAACCACAGCACCGGGGCGACGGTTTGCCCGACTCCAGGAATAAAATAGAGAATTAACAGCACAATGGCGCGCGGCAGATACCAGATGAACTTTTGCCATTCGCGTTTCATAATGCGCGGCACATCTTTCATAATACCCAGTACGCCGGTATCTGGCGGCGTTGCGCCGGTCAGGCGCGCCTCAAGCTGTTCCGCCAGCAGCCCATTGAAAGGGGCGGCGATCCAGTTGGCAATGGTTGAAAAGAAATAGCCGAAGACCAGTAAAACCGAGATGACCGCAATGGGCCACAGCAGATAGCTTAACCACTGCAACCAGTCGGGAACGTGGCTCATCAGCGAAGGGATCCAGACGTCCAGTTGCGTAAACAGCCACCAGAATGCGCCGCCCATCAGCAAAATGTTTACCAGTAACGGCAAAATAACAAAGCGACGGATCCCCGGTTGCGTGACCAGTTTCCACCCCTGTGAGAAATAGTAAAAGCCGCTGCGAGGTGCAGTTGCGGATGATGACACCATAATCAGGACATGCTCCTTTAATAAAGCCCCGGGTAAACTTTGCGTATCTTACCGGGTTGTGACGCGTTCGCCAGTTAAGAAATGTTCGAAAAAACAGCAAAAAGCACGATTTCGTTCATCTTTATGCTGTGAAAGCCAAGAGCGCACTTGCACTTGACGTAATCGGCAAATACTCTTAGTGAGTAAATGTTTGCCGTGGTGGCAAGGTGTTAGAACAACAGAGAATATAATGATGCAGGATTTGCGTCTGATATTAATCATTGTTGGCGCGATCGCCATAATCGCTTTACTGGTACATGGTTTCTGGACCAGCCGTAAAGAACGATCTTCTATGTTCCGCGATCGTCCACTGAAACGCATGAAGTCAAAACGTGACGACGATTCTTACGACGATGACGTCGAAGAAGAGGAAGGCGTGGGTGAAGTTCGTGTTCACCGCGTGAATCATGCCCCCGGCAACGCTCAGGAGCATGATGCGCCTCGTCAGTCGCCGCAACACCAATACCAGCCGCCTTATGCGTCTGCGCAGCCTCGTCAACCGGCTCAGCAGCCGCCTGAAGCGCCAGCGCAGCCGCAGCAACGGCCGCAGTATGGGCAGCCGTCACAACCGCAACCGGCACAACAACCGGCACAGCCTGTGCAGCAGCCAGTACAGCAACAGCCGGTAGCGCCGCAGGTTCAGTCTGCGCCGCAGCAGCCTGTTCAGCCAGCGCCACAGCAACCTGCGCCTCAGCCTGCTCCGCAGACTTTCCAGCCAGCGGAACCTGTCACAGAGCCTGCGCCAGCGCCTGAACCAGTAGTGGAAGAAGCGCCCGTCGCGGAAAAACCGCAGCGTAAAGAAGCGGTCATTATTATGAACGTCGCCGCTCATCATGGCAGCGAGCTTAGCGGCGAAGTGCTGCTGAACAGCATCCAGCAAGCGGGCTTCAAATTTGGCGATATGAATATTTTCCATCGCCACCTGAGCCCGGATGGCAGCGGCCCTGCGCTGTTTAGCCTGGCCAACATGGTGAACCCGGGAACGTTTGATCCTGAAATGACCGGTGATTTCTCCACGCCGGGGGTCACTATCTTTATGCAGGTGCCTTCTTACGGCGACGAGTTGCAAAACTTTAAGCTGATGCTCCAGTCTGCGCAGCATATCGCTGATGAAGTCGGCGGCGTGGTGCTTGATGACCAGCGCCGGATGATGACGCCGCAGAAACTGCGTGAATATCAGGATCGCATTCGCGAAGTGAAAGAATCCAACGCCTGAGAAACCCAGGCGTGATCCCCCCTTTCTGAACCCCCGCCTGTCGGGGGTTTTTTATCATTGATGGTGCGATATGGAATCAATCGAACAACAACTGACAGAACTGCGAACCACGCTTCGCCATCATGAGTATCTTTACCATGTGATGGATGCGCCGGAGATCCCGGACGCTGAGTATGACCGTCTGATGCGCGAACTTCGTGAGCTGGAAGCGCAGCATCCAGATTTAATTACGCCGGACTCCCCGAGCCAACGCGTCGGAGCGGCGCCGCTGGCGGCGTTCAGCCAGATTCGCCACGAAGTGCCCATGTTGTCGCTGGACAACGTGTTTGATGAAGAGAGTTTTCTGGCGTTTAACAAGCGCGTGCAGGATCGGCTAAAAAGCGGCGATAAACTGACCTGGTGCTGCGAGCTGAAGCTGGACGGCCTGGCCGTCAGCATCCTGTATGAAAACGGCGTGCTGATCAGCGCGGCAACGCGTGGAGATGGAACGACCGGCGAGGACATCACCTCCAATGTGCGTACCATTCGCGCTATTCCGCTGAAGCTGCGTGGCGATAACATTCCGGCGCGTCTGGAGGTTCGTGGCGAAGTTTTCCTGCCGCAGGCCGGGTTTGAAAAAATTAATGAAGAGGCGCGCCGCACCGGTAATAAAGTATTTGCCAACCCGCGTAACGCTGCGGCGGGGTCGTTGCGCCAGCTTGATCCGCGTATTACCGCGAAGCGACCGCTCACTTTCTTTTGCTACGGCGTCGGCATTCTGGAAGGTGGCGAACTGCCTGATACGCATCTGGGGCGCTTGCTGCAATTTAAAGCCTGGGGGCTTCCGGTAAGCGACCGGGTGACGCTGTGCGACTCTCCCGAAGCGGTGCTGGACTTCTATCACAAAGTGGAAGAAGACCGCCCGACGCTGGGTTTTGACATTGACGGCGTGGTGATTAAAGTCAACTCGATGGCGTTGCAGGAACAGCTTGGATTCGTCGCCCGCGCGCCGCGCTGGGCGGTGGCCTTTAAGTTCCCGGCGCAGGAGCAAATGACGTTTGTACGCGATGTAGAGTTCCAGGTGGGGCGGACTGGCGCGATCACGCCCGTCGCCCGTCTCGAACCGGTGCATGTTGCGGGTGTGCTAGTCAGCAACGCCACCTTGCACAACGCGGATGAAATTGAGCGTCTTGGCCTGCGCATTGGCGACAAAGTGGTGATTCGCCGCGCGGGGGATGTGATCCCGCAGGTGGTGAACGTGGTGCTTTCCGAACGCCCGGAAGAGACGCGCCCGGTCGAGTTCCCGACGCATTGCCCGGTGTGCGGTTCTGATGTTGAGCGCGTGGAAGGCGAAGCGGTCGCTCGCTGTACCGGCGGCCTGATCTGCGGCGCGCAGCGCAAAGAGTCGCTCAAGCACTTTGTTTCCCGCCGGGCAATGGACGTTGACGGCATGGGCGATAAAATTATCGACCAGCTTGTCGAGAAAGAGTATGTCCACACCCCGGCAGATCTGTTCCGTCTGACGGCAGGCAAACTGACGGGCCTGGATCGTATGGGGCCGAAATCGGCGCAGAATGTGGTGAATGCGCTGGAAAAAGCGAAAGAGACCACCTTCGCGCGATTCCTCTATGCGCTCGGTATCCGCGAAGTGGGCGAAGCCACGGCGGCAGGGTTGGCGGCGTACTTCGGTACGTTAGAGGCGCTGGAAGCGGCCTCTATCGACGAACTGCAAAAAGTGCCGGATGTCGGCATTGTGGTCGCTACGCACGTCTTTAACTTCTTTGCTGAAGAGAGTAACCGGGACGTGATCGGGCAGTTACTGGCGGAAGGCATTCACTGGCCTGCGCCGATCGTGGTTAACGCCGACGAAATCGACAGCCCGTTTGCCGGTAAAACGATCGTCCTGACGGGCAGCCTCAGCCTGATGTCGCGAGATGATGCGAAAGCGCGCCTCGTGGCGCTGGGGGCAAAAGTGGCGGGCAGCGTATCGAAAAAAACCGATCTGGTAATTGCGGGCGAAGCGGCAGGATCTAAGCTGGCGAAAGCGCAGGAACTGGGGATTGACGTGATCGACGAAGCAGAGATGCTCCGCCTACTGGGTGTCTGACATGGAAAAAGAGCAGCTGATTGAGATAGCCAACACGGTGATGCCGTTCGGCAAGTACAAAGGGCGTCGGCTCATTGATGTGCCGGAGGAGTATTTGCTGTGGTTTGCCCGTAAGGATGAATTTCCGGCGGGAAGACTGGGCGAGCTGATGCAAATCACGCTGCTGATTAAAACCGAGGGGCTGACGCAGCTGGTGCAGCCCCTGAAACGGCCTCTTTAAGCCTTCGCGGCGCGGCCTTCTTGCTGCGCCTGCAACTTATCGGTCTGGCGTTTGTAGCGACGCGCCAGCATCGCGCAGACCATCAACTGGATCTGATGGAAGATCATCAACGGCAGCACCATCATCCCAATCACTGAGGTGGGAAACAGGATATTGGCCATCGGGATGCCGTTCGCCAGACTCTTTTTCGACCCGCAGAAGACAATGGTTATCTCATCTGCTTTGTTGAATCCGAACCTGCGGGCGGCAAACACGTTAACGCCAATGACAATCGCCAGCAGCACAAGGCTGACGACGACAATAAACAACAACGAGCCCCATCCCACTTTGTGCCAGATACCGTTAACGACGGCTTCGCTGAATGCGGAATAGACGACCAGCAGAATGGAGGTCTGGTCCGTTTTTGCAATCCACTTTTTATGACGCGCGACCCAGTTGCCAATCCACGGACGCGACAGGTGCCCCAGCACAAACGGCAGCAGCAGTTGCAGCATGATCTTGCCGACCTGTTCCAGGCTGCCTTCCGCTCCGTGGATATTCATCACCAGGCCGACGAGCAGCGGCGAAAGAAAAATCCCCAGCAGGCTGGAGGCCGATGCCGAACAGACGGCCGCAGCGACGTTTCCTCCCGCCAGAGAGGTAAAGGCGATGGCAGACTGTACGGTCGCGGGCAAAATACACAGGTACAGGAAACCGGTATACAGCATGGGATCGACATTGACGGGCGCCCACCAGGCAAATAACACCCCGAGAACCGGAAACAGGATGAAGGTGCTGCACATTACCCACAGGTGCAGCCGCCAGTGGCTGCCGCCCGCGATAATGGCTTCGCGTGAGAGTTTTGCGCCATGCATAAAAAACAGCAGCGCAATCGCGGCGGTGGTTAAGCCTTCAAAAAACGGAACGAAATCCCCTTTGGCCGGAAAAAAGGAGGCCAGCAAAACGACGGTGATAAGCGTCAGCGTGAACGGATCAAGAATACGAAAAAGTTTCATAAAAACTCCTGAAAGTCGATGCAGGTATTTTGCTTTTTTCCGTTTGAGAAATAAAATTGATTTATTGCATCTATATATGAATTTAACAGATGAATTATTCTCTGCGTCAACTTCGTATCTTCGTCACCGTTGCTCAGGCTAAAAGCTTTAGTCGGGCAGGGGACGTCATTGGTCTGAGTCAGTCTGCGGTGAGCCACAGCGTAAAAGAGCTGGAACGGCAGACGGGAGTTAAGCTGTTGGATCGCACCACGCGAGAAGTGACGCTGACGGAAGCGGGTCAGCAGCTGGCGGGGCGTCTGGAGCGTGTTCTCGATGAACTGCACAGTACTCTGCGGGAAGCCGGAAGAGTGGGGACGCAGTTAACCGGCACCGTGCGCGTGGCGGCCAGCCAGACGATTTCCGCGCATCTTATCCCGCAGTGCATCGCGCAGAGTAACCAGCTGTACCCGGAAATTGATTTTGTACTGCACGATCGTCCCCAGCAGTGGGTGCTGGAGAGCATTCGTCAGGGGGATGTGGATTTTGGCATTGTCATCGATCCCGGGGCTGTTTCGGATTTGCAATGTGAAGCCGTGCTGTCGGAACCCTTTTTGCTGTTGTGTCGCCAGGATAGCCCGTTAGCGCAGCGGGAGTGGGTTAACTGGCAGGATCTTAAACATGAGCGGTTGGTATTGCAGGATTACGCCTCCGGTAGCCGCCCGTTGATTGACGCGGCTTTCGCGCATTTTGCCATTGATGCCACGATCGTGCAGGAGATTGGGCATCCCGCAACGCTGTTTCCGATGGTGGAGGCGGGGATTGGCATCAGCGTGTTGCCCGCGCTGGCGTTGCCGCTGCCTCAGGGAAGTCATTTGCAGGTGAAACGGCTGACGCCCGTCGTCGAAAGGCAGTTGATGCTGGCGAGACGCAAGAACCGGTCGCTCTCTACGGCGGCTCAGGCGCTGTGGGACGTCGTGCGCATGCAGGCCAGTGAACTTACCGCTGGCCGTGCACGCGATCCGTTGTATCAGATATAAACATCAATTTGGTGATCGTCGGAAGGCGCGTTGACACCTTCGGCCCTGAGTTGTTTCTGCTCCTGCTTCTGCTGCGTTTCTTCTGCCTGCTGGCGCTGTAATTGCGCCAGCTGCGCCTGCAACATTTTAATTTGCGTCTGTATCAGTTCCTGCTGCTTTTGTTTCTCTTCTGTGCTGCCACTGCCGTCAGCAACCTCTTTGAGCTGCTGTGTAAGCTTTGTAATTTGCTGCGTGATGCGTGAGATTTGCGCAGACAGATCGTTACCGGTAGCGGCTTTGCTGCCCGTGCTGCCGCTCTGAACGGCGGAGACTGAAGTGTTGATCGTCGTCATTACCATTTCCTCTTGCCTTAAAACATTAATATCGGCAGAGGTGAACAGACCTTCAGCAGTCCCTGCCATTTCTGGTGGGCAAATCAGGCAAAGTCTGACCATTTTATTTTACGTATCAATATACATTTTATATCGATCGTCCGGGAAAACGGTATTGGTAATCGGTTGGTTACTCTCGTTATAACAACGACGTACCCAACGTATTTATCGATTATTCCGTTTTTAAGGACCTCTTATGACCCACACCCTTTTTTCGCAGAATCCCTGGTACAGCGCTGACATCATTCGCGCGCACAAGCCTGATTTTACCCCGCGTGTTGCTTTCATTCTTGGCTCCGGTCTGGGGGCGCTGGCGGAGCAAATTGAAGACGCGGTGGCGATTTCTTATGCGCGTTTGCCTGGTTTTCCGGTCAGTACCGTTCACGGGCATGCGGGGGAACTGGTGCTGGGGAATCTGGCTGGAGTCCCGGTGGCATGTATGAAAGGCCGTGGGCACTTTTACGAAGGTCGCGACATGACGATCATGACTGACGCGATCCGTACCCTGAAACTGCTGGGCTGTGAATTGCTGTTTTGCACTAACGCCGCCGGCTCTCTGCGCCCGGAAGTCGGGCCAGGCAGCCTGGTCGCGTTGAGCGATCATATCAATACGATGCCGGGCACGCCGATGGTGGGAATGAACGACGAACGTTTTGGCGATCGCTTCTTCTCGCTGGCCAATGCCTACGATGCGGATTACCGCGCCATTCTCCAGCGCGTTGCTGGGGAAGAGGGTTTCACGCTTCACGAAGGGGTGTTTGTCTCTTATCCGGGGCCGAACTTTGAGACGGCGGCGGAAATTCGCATGATGCAGATCATCGGTGGCGACGTGGTGGGAATGTCGGTCGTCCCGGAGGTGATTAGCGCGCGCCATTGCGGACTAAAGGTGGTGGCCGTATCCGCGATCACCAATCTGGCGGAAGGACTGGGTGATGTGAAACTGTCCCATGCGCAAACGCTGGCGGCGGCTGAGCTTTCCCGGCAGAACTTCATCAATCTGATTTGCGGCTTCTTACGCCAACTGGCTTAAAACACAAAATAATAATGGCCCTGCTTGCAGGGCCGTACTTTACGGCAAGGAACGAAAAAAATGGGTATTACGTCCCGCTTAAAAGTCATGTCGTTTTTACAATATTTTATCTGGGGAAGCTGGCTGGTGACCCTGGGTTCTTACATGATTAACACCTTACATTTTACTGGCGCTAACGTTGGAATGATTTACAGCTCAAAAGGGCTGGCGGCGATTATTATGCCGGGCATTATGGGGATCGTCGCCGATAAATGGCTGCGTGCCGAGCGTGCATATATGCTCTGCCATCTGGTGTGCGCCGGCGCGTTGTTGTATGCCACGACCGTGACCGACCCGGATGCGATGTTCTGGATAATGTTAATTAATGCAATGGCCTATATGCCGACTATTGCCTTATCCAACAGCGTTTCTTACGCCTGCCTGACGCAGTCCGGCCAGGACCCGGTTACTGCATTCCCGCCCGTTCGCGTCTTTGGCACCGTGGGCTTTATTATCGCTATGTGGATGGTCAGCCTGATGGGGCTGGAGCTAAGCAGCGCGCAGCTGTACATTGCCGCTGGCGCTTCGCTGTTACTGGCGCTGTATGCCTTTACGCTACCGAAAATTCCGGTGGCGAAGAAGAATACGTCCGCCACGCTTGCCAGCAAACTGGGGCTGGATGCGTTTGTCTTATTCAAAAATCCGCGAATGGCGATTTTCTTTTTGTTTGCGATGATGTTAGGGGCTGTGCTGCAAATTACGAATGTTTTCGGTAATCCCTTCCTGCACGATTTTGCCCGCAATCCGGCGTTTGCCGACAGCGTTGTGGTGAAATATCCCTCCATCCTGCTGTCTGTTTCCCAAATGGCTGAAGTGGGTTTCATTCTGACTATCCCGTTCTTTCTGAAACGCTTTGGCATTAAAACCGTGATGCTGATGAGTATGCTGGCATGGACGCTGCGCTTTGGCTTTTTTGCGTTTGGCGATCCATCCCCGTTTGGCGTTGTGCTGCTGCTGATGTCGATGATTGTTTACGGTTGCGCTTTCGACTTTTTCAATATTTCAGGATCGGTATTTGTTGAGCAGGAAGTCAGTTCGACGATCCGCGCCAGTGCGCAGGGGCTGTTTATGACTATGGTCAATGGCGTAGGTGCCTGGGTCGGGTCAATTTTGAGTGGTATCGCCGTGGACTACTTCTCGGTGGAAGGCGTGAAAGACTGGCAGACCATCTGGCTGGTATTCGCCGCTTATGCGCTGGCGCTGGCAGTGATTTTTGCGCTGTTTTTCAAATATAAACATGAGCCAGAAAAATGGCTGGCGAAACCACTGGCGCACTAACGGCTGAAACGGCGGGGCGCCTGCCCGCCGTTTCAACGTCCCTGAGACAAATGTGCTAACGTTGCGCATTATTCCTTATCTGTGGAGCGCAATAATCATGGAACGCGTACATCGTATAGATCTTAAATTATTGCGCTATTTTCTCGCTGTTGCTGAGGAGCTGCATTTTGGCCGGGCGGCGGCGCGTCTGAATATGTCTCAGCCTCCTCTGAGTCTTCATGTCAAAGAGCTGGAAAATCAGCTCGGCACGCCGTTGTTTGTTCGCCATTCCCGCAGCGTGGCGTTAACGCATGCGGGGAAAATTCTCATGGAAGAGTCGCGGCGTTTGTTGTTCAGCGCGAATCAGGCATTTGCGCGCGTGGAACAGATCGGACGCGGTGAGGCAGGGCGCATTGAACTGGGCGTTGTGGGCACGGCGATGTGGGGGAAAATGCGTCCTGTGATGCGCCGTTTTTTGAAAGAGAACCCCAATGTCGAGGTGTTATTTCGCGAAAAAATGCCTGCGATGCAGATGGCGTTACTGGAGCGACGCGAGCTGGATGCTGGCATCTGGAGAATGGCGATCGAACCGACGGAGGGATTTACCAGCCTGCGCTTACATGAATCCGCATTTCTGGTGGCGATGCCGGAAGATCACCCTCTGGCTTGCTGCCCGGCGATCCCTCTTGATGCGTTACGCAACGAATATTTCGTCACCATGCCTTCGATTCATACCGACTGGGCATTTTTGCAACGTGTTTGTCAGAAGGCCGGATTTACGCCGATGATAGTGCGTGAAGTTATGGAGCCGCAAACGGTGCTGGCGATGATCAGCATGGGGATTGGCATTACGTTAATCGCGGACAGTTATGCGCAGATGAACTGGCCGGGCGTGGTGTTTCGCCCTCTGGAAGAACGTATTCCGGCAGATTTGTATATTGTTTACGAGCCGCAGCAGGCAACACCGGCATTAACGAAGTTGATTGATGCGCTGATTCGTTGAGCATTGCCGGATGGCGGCGCAAGCGCCTTATCCGGCCTACAAGACCCGTAGGCCTGATAAGCGAAGCGTCATCAGGCATATAAATATTGCGCATAGCAAAAAGGCACCTTTAGGGTGCCTTTTTACACTGGTGGGTCGTGCAGGATTCGAACCTGCGACCAATTGATTAAAAGTCAACTGCTCTACCAACTGAGCTAACGACCCGA